>CAYUGI010000368.1:0-4688 GCA_964444105.1 uncultured Pirellulaceae bacterium | reverse complement strand
CGTATTCACAATTCACTCTCCCTCCGGGAGAGTCGAGCCTTAGCGAGGAGAGGGCAATCCAGTATCGCAGCTCAAACCCGTTTACTGTGCGCGTTTCCCTCTCCGGCCTTTTCAACTGCGTCCGACCCTCCCGCAAGCGGGCGGGTGAAGACTTGCGCAACATCAAAAAGCGATAGCGAGCGGCCCGTAGAAACCGCCGCTGGCTGGCGATTTGCGTTATTGAAGGTGATCTGACTAAGCAGCGCGACCCACGCCTATTCCATCGACCCCAGTTCAAACAACGGCGTTGCGATGCCGCTGGAATCGACTTGCCATGGCGTCCAGACAATCATGGTGTCTTCCGCCTTTAAGTCGCTCTTGCGAGGTGGAATTTCAATGGCTTCAAGCTCGATGTTGTCCACGTCATATTCACGTGTCAAATCATCCAGCTCGTCACGAAGCTCACGCTCCATGTCTGCCATTTCGTCTTGAAGCGCTTCCAACGAATTTTCTGCGCGCCCGATGTCATCTTTTTGTTGGGAAGCCCGACCAAAACCGCGCGCCGCTGTTCCGACACTTGATCGACGTCCACCCAAGAAGGCCCCCATGATGGTCGAGCCAACACTAATCCAAGACGAACGTTTTGCATTTTCGTATTGAGCGGTTTCGCGTGCGACGCGATCCTCCGCCGTGCGAATCTTTCCCTCTAGGGTCCGCATCTTGGATTGATACTTATCCCGGAGTTTCTCCGTCGCTTCGTCACGTTGCTCGCGAAGTGCTTGCTTGAAGAACACTCGCGCTTCTCCTTTGGTGCAACCGCCTGGCGCGTATTCCTTCAGTAGCGGACTCTTGTAGACCGTCAAATAGCAGTGTCGATACAAGTAATCCTTGAACCTTGCACGATACGTTCGGTACTTTCCTTTGCTGCGAAGTTCGTCTGGCAGATCACTGAAAATGAAGTCATCTTCGGGGTCATCTAGCAACTCGAAGTCTTCGCCCAGTGGCTCACTGGAATCCCACATGTCATCGGGGAATTCTGTTCCGCAACGCATCAACCGCTGGGTATCAATCCATGAATCAAGGTCAGCGGTCGACTTAACAAAATGCATCGAAGCTTCGTTGAACAGAGCAGGGCGGTAGACCCGCTTTGATCCGTCGCGTGATGAAACGGTAGTGCCCAAGAAGCGTTCTTCGATACCGCTTGGTGCGACCGGCCGCACATTTGTTTCGACTTCTTTGGTGACTGATTCGCTGCGCTCGCCACGCTTTTCTTCGGCGATCGCCTTGCGTGGCCCCATCAATTTGCCAATCTGCCGACGTCCCAATGGTCCAGCCAAGAACGACATCGCCCAGCGCGTTTGGAAAATGGTTGGGTAGTCATCATGAACGTTGTTCATCAAGAACACCCGACTACCTAAACCGGCGAGCGTTTGCTCCATCTTGGCTCGATCAAATTCTTGACCAGCTTGGCCAGCAGCGCCTTCCAAGCCTTCAAGAACTCGAGCTTTGTCTCGCTCCGTTTGAAGCCGTCCTAGAAACCACGTTCCAATGTTCGATAATCCCTTGTAGTCCAGGTCGACTGGATTCTGCGTTGCCAAAGTGATGCCAAGACCGAAAGCGCGAGCTTGTTTGAGCAAGGTCAACATTGGTGGCTTGGACGGCGGCTTTGAAACGGGCGGAAAGTACCCCGCGACTTCGTCCATATAGAACATTGCCCGCAACGAACTGGTACCGTTTTGAGTTCTCACCCAAGCCAGCAGTTCATTTAGCAAAATCGTAACAAAGAACATTCGCTCAGAATCGTTCAGATGAGCGATCGAGAGGATCGTCAACCGCGGCTTGCCTTCGGCCGTGTACAGCAATCGCTTAATCGACAACGCCTCGCCCTCCAGCCACGATGCGAACGCAGGCGATGCCAATAAGTTGTTCAACTTCATCGCCAGCTTTCCACGACTGCTGGCCGACATGAACGAGTCCACATCCACGACACCGATTCGCGAAATTGGCGGTTCTTGGATTAGCCGAATCAGCTGACCGATTCCAACATTGCGTCCTTCGCGCCACTCATGGCTCATGATCGACGACAGCAAGATGTGTTCGCTGGAGGTCATCGGATCGGCATCGATACCCATCAGCGTCAGCAGCCCAGAAACACTGCCCGTCACGCGGTCGCCAATCAGTTCAGCGTCATCACGTGCTTCGGGTGGCGGCGCATCGAAACTTTTCAAAACCGTCAAAGGCAATCCGACATTACTGCCAGGCGTGTAGACGGCAACATCAACAGACTCTTTGAACTTGCGAACTCGCTCGGGCGTCTGTCCCCAAGACGCCAGACCGTCTTTCCATGTCGTCGCGGTTTTACTGGCCAATTCATCCAAAGACATGCCTTTGCGACGTGCTTCGTCCTCCTCCAGCCAAGGCTTGAAATCATCTGGCTGCATATCGGGAAACGCCAACAGCAGGTTCGCTAGATCGCCCTTGGGATCAACACAAATCGCCGGAATCCCATCGATGGCGGCTTCTTCCAACAAAGAAAGACACAGCCCCGTTTTGCCGCTACCAGTCATCCCGACACACATCGCATGCGTACAAAGATCCTTGGCATCGTACATCAACAGATCGTCCAACATTTCGCCTTCATCCAGATCGTAGTGCCGACCAAGATAAAACGATGAGAGCTTTTCAAAGACGTTTGGATCAGGTGTTGCCATCTTGAATTAAATAAACGGAGCTTCAGAAATGGAAAAAATATATTGACCGTGTGGCCGCGTCTGTCGAATCGTACCAAATTGAAGCCAAGTGGCGCACACCAGTTCAATTGCCCCAATCGCAACGGCGATCTGAGCGGCGTATCATGGCGAAACTCCCGTTGCGACGTAAACACTCAACTTTTTCCAAGCCAATAAGCCATGCTCGATCTGTACGACAAAATCCAAGACGCCAAAGCAAAGATTCAAAGTGAGTTTAGTGCGGTACCTCGAGTCGGCATCATTTTGGGTACCGGGCTGGGAGGACTGGTCGACGAAATCGAAATCGAAGTGGCGATTGACTATGCCGACATTCCTCATTTCCCAACTTCGACTGCGACCAGCCATCGCGGACGATTGGTGTGCGGCAAGCTGGGTGGGGTCCCGGTCGTCGCGATGGAAGGCCGGTTCCACATGTATGAAGGCTACCCGCTGAAACAAATCACCTTACCCGTACGAGTCTTCAAGGCTCTGGGTGCTGAGTTGATGATCGTCAGCAATGCCTGCGGCGGACTGAATCCGTATTACAACGGCGGTGATATCATGGTCATCGAAGACCAGATCAACTTGATGGGCGACAATCCTCTTATCGGGATCAACGACGATCGATTGGGGGAACGATTTCCCGATATGTGCGAACCGTACAATCAACAATGGATCGACCGAACGATCGAAATCGCGCGCGAACAAGGCATCGGTATTCACAAAGGTGTCTTCGTAGCGGTGGCGGGTCCCAATTTGGAAACGCGGGCGGAGTATCGGTTCCTACGTACGATTGGTGCCGACGTGGTTGGCATGAGCACCGTGCCAGAAACGATCGTTGCCATTCATAGCGGAATGAAAGTCGTCGGCCTGAGCGTCATTACCGATATGTGTTTGGCCGATGCGCTGAAGCCATCCAACGTGGACGAAATCATTCGCACGGCAAACGAGGCTGCGCCGAACCTGCAAGCGATTGTGAGAGGCATCGTTGCCGAAGCAGATCAAACACGCATCGCGTAAATCGTTTCAGCATGGCACAGTAGCAAGCAGACTCCGTTCTTCCGTCCGCTCCGTAGTTGCACTTTTTGCGCCAAGTTGCAGCTCAAGCTGGAAGCGGGCGGCACAAGGGATTGTGCCTGCTACATTGCCTTCGCATAGAGCTTGATGCTGAAGGAACATCAATGACAACTGCATTCCCCTCGATCGACACCGCCGCTAACATCGCTGCGCGAGATGCGCTTTGCGACGAAGCCGTCGCATCAATCCGGAAAACTTCTGACATTGCTCCGATTGCAGCCATCATCTTGGGCAGCGGGCTGGGTGGATTGGCTGACAAGATCGAAAACGCTACCGCCATTGCTTATGACGACATCCCGGGGTTTGCAAAATCCACGGCGGGCGGACACCGTGGTCAGTTGATTTTGGGCACGCTCGCCGGCGCGCCAGTCGTCGCGATGGCGGGACGCTTTCACCGTTACGAAGGCTGGTCAATCGATGAAGTAGCGTTTCCCGTTTACGTGATGAATGCACTGGGAGCTTCGCGATTAATCGTCAGCAATGCAGCTGGCGGCGTGAACCCGAAACTGCGCGTCGGTGACATCGTCGTGATCGCCGACCATATCAATTTAATGACTGGAATTTCTCTCTGCGCCGACCATTCATCGCAAATGCCAGTGGGGCGTTACGACCAAGTCTACGATACGCCGATGTCTTCGATTGCGATGCAGACGGCAGTCCAAGAGAACTTCACCGCCTATCGCGGTACCTACTTAGCCACCTTCGGACCGACTTACGAAACGCGAGCCGAGTACCGCATGCAGCGCAAATTTGGAGCCGATGTTGCTGGAATGAGCACCGTTCCGGAGGTCTTAGCTGCCATTCAGGTCGGGATGTCTGTGTTGGGCCTTTCGCTGGTTACGAATGTTGCGAATCCGGATATTTCGGTAAAAGCCGACCATAGCGAGGTCCTTCAAGCCGGAC
>CAYUGI010000367.1:0-4717 GCA_964444105.1 uncultured Pirellulaceae bacterium | reverse complement strand
GCCTGCTACTATTCAGCGATAATTGCGGGCGGCAGAGCGGAGTCTGCCTGCTACTTTAAGACGACAGGGCGAGGATCGATCGACGGTCATGCCGGCTAAAACCGGGACACCCGCGAGTACCGAAGCACCGCTTAGGCTTCTTCGCCGGACTTGCTGACGACTTTGTCGATCAGACCGTAGTCGCAGGCTTCCTGCGCAGACATGAAATTGTCGCGGTCCGTGTCTTTCTCGATCTCTTCGAGTGTGTGGCCGGTGTGGGTCACCATCAGCTCGTTCATCTTTTGCTTGACGCGGCGAAGTTCTTCGATGTGAATTTCGACTTCGCGTGTCGTGCCCTGCATTCCGGCCAGCGGCTGGTGGATCATGATTCGAGCGTTGGGCAATGCGAAACGTTTGCCTTTGGCACCGGCGGTCAACAACGCAGCACCCATTGATGCGGCTTGGCCGATGCAATAGGTGGCGACGTCACATGATACGAACTGCATCGTATCGTAGATCGCCATGCCAGCTGTGATGCTGCCGCCAGGGCTGTTGATGTACAAGTGGATGTCGGCTTTGGGGTCGTCTGATTGCAAGAACAACATCTGTGCAACCAGCGAATTGGAAATCTGGTCATCGACTTGTTGCCCCAGAAAAATGATCCGGTCTTTCAGCAAGCGACTGTAGATGTCGTAGGTGCGTTCTTCGCGACCGCTCTTTTCGACGACGTAAGGAATAAGTGGCATAGGAAAGCTACTCAGTGGGTGGTTCTGTATTGTTTGTTGATTCGATTTTGGCGACAGCTAAACACTACTTGTCGTCATCATCTTCATCTTCTTCGGACGGTGGCTTTGTCAAAATGTCGTCGACCAAGCCATACGCCTTGGCTTCTTCCGCACCAAGGAAGAAATCTCGATCGGTGTCTTCCGCGATTTTCTCGACCGTCTGGCCGCTGTGAGTGCTGATGATTTTGTTTAGCACATCGCGGTAGCGGAACATCTCGGCCGCTTGAATCTCGATGTCGCTCACTTGGCCGCCGACGCCGCCCATGGGCTGGTGCATCATCACGCGACTGTTGGGCAAACAGTATCGTTTTCCCTTGGTGCCGCCGACCAAAAGCACCGCCGCCCCGCTGCAAGCTTCGCCCACGCAATAGGTCGCGACTTTGCAGGACAGCATTTGCATCGTGTCGTAGACAGCCAACGTAGCCGTGACACTTCCGCCAGGGCTGTTGATGTAAAAGTGGATGTCTTTGCGGCGATTTTCACTTTGCAGATACAAAAGCTTCATCACGACATCGTTAGCGTTGGCGTAATGAATCTCGCCTTGCAAGAACACGATGCGGTTTTCCAGCAGCAAGTCGCCCAGGGTCAGTTGACGCTGTCGCTGAACGCCTTGGTAGGCACTGCTATTTTGGATGTCGCGACTAACATCGCCGGGCATCATGTTGTGAGGCAGCATGTTGGAATGCAGGGGAAAGGTCATTAAAAGGGTCTTTCAGACGGAGTAATGTCTCAATCGATCAGCCGTCGCGACTTGGTAGTGCAGCGACGATACGTAAGTGTTCGCGATTAGGGAAAAATTGACAAGGCCGGTAAGGGCGTGATGGTCGCGCGTGCGGCAAACAGAGCGGTGCGACATGACCTAGTCAGCCGATGGCGCTATCCCGGAATATTTGTCGGCATCCCGGAATATTTGTCGGCATCCCGGAATATTTGTCGGCGCACGTTGGTGTGACGCCTTGAGGCGGCTTGTTGATGACCGAACTCGGCTGCCCAATGCCAACGTGCGCATGCTGTTTTCGCTTCAATTTCATAAGCCAAATGAAGTCATGGCATGCGCTGTCGGCTCTTGAAAAAGGCCCGAGGCTAGCGCCATCGGCTCACCATGCGGCAAAACCGCAGCGATCCTGCCTAAGCTGCCCTATCCCCGCGACTTCTTGCCTTCGCCGGGGATTTTTCCGCTGACGTATACCTTCATCGAATGGTGTGGCATATCGACGACCAACGAATCAGACGGCATCGGACCGTCTGCATCAGGATAAATGTCGTTGGGTGCAATCGCAGCGGTATCGACGAAGAGATTCCATTTCATATTACGGCCCATTGCCGGCATCGTGAAATCCATCTTCTGACCGGTGCTGTTGAACATCAAAACCATGTCGCGGCCGAGTCCTTCGGGGTCTTCGGTGCGGCTTGGTGCGGCGATGTACGCCATCATTGCCAATTCCTGCTGACTCCAGTCCAGCACCATTCCGTCTGGCGCGTACCACGATAGGTCAGGAATTTTGCGACCATCGACGGGGCGTCCCGTCAAATATTCCAGTCGCCGAACGGTGGGTTGATTGCGTCGAAAAGCGATCAGCGACTGCACAAAACGCAGCATGTCGGCGTTTTTCTCAACCAGTCGCCAATCAAACCAACTGACATCGTTGTCCTGGCAGTAAGCATTGTTGTTGCCTTTCTGCGTCCGACGCACTTCATCGCCGCTGACCAGCATCGGGACACCCTGGCTTAGCATCAGCGTTGCCAACATGTTTCGCACTTGTCGATCGCGGATCATGTTGATCGATTTTTTGCGAGTCGGGCCTTCGGCACCGTAGTTGTCGCTGATGTTGTGGTTGTCGCCGTCGCGGTTGTCTTCTCCGTTGGCGTCGTTGTGCTTGTGCTTGTACGCCATCAAGTCATTCATCGTGAATCCATCATGGCTGGTGATGAAATTGATGCTGCAAAACGGAGGACGTCCGGAGTGTTCGTACAAGTCACTGCTGCCGGCCAAGCGGGTTGCCAAAGCGCCCAGTGTTCCGCTATCGCCGCGCCAGAAACCGCGAACGTCATCACGGTATCGCCCGTTCCATTCGGCCCAACGTGCGCTGCCGAACGAACCGACTTGGTAGGCCCCCGCGGCGTCCCACGCTTCGGCAATGATCTTGGTATCGGCAAGCAATGGGTCTTCGGCAATCAACTCCACCATCGGCGGGTTGGGCACCAAGTTTCCTTTCCGGTCGCGACTAAGAATACTAGCCAAATCGAATCGGAATCCGTCGATGTGGAAGTTATGCACCCAGTGACGCAAGCAATGGAAAATCATCTCGCGGACGACCGGATGGTTTCCGTTGATCGTGTTTCCGCAGCCCGAGTAATTCGAGAAGTGCTTTCCTTCGCTCAGGATGTAATAGACTTGGTTTTCCAGGCCTTTGAACGAAAGCGTCGGACCTTGCTCGTTGCCTTCGCAAGTGTGGTTGAACACGACGTCCAAGATGACTTCGATTCCCGCGGCATGCAGCGCTTTGACCATCTGTTTGAACTCAGTGATCTGCGCGCCCGGCGTCTTGTCGTGAGCGTAACCGCGGTGTGGCGAGAAAAACGCCATCGGGTCGTAGCCCCAGTAGTTGGGGCGATCGAGTTTCTTTCCGTAGATATCGCGAATCGGAAACTCATTGACCGGCATCAATTCGACCGCTGTGACGCCCAAGGATTGCAAGTAGGGAATCTTCTCGATCACGCCTAAGTACGAACCGTTCGCATCGACCTTGGCAGTTTTACTTTTCGTGAAACCACGAACATGCATTTCGTAGATGACCGATTCGCTGATGTCGCGACGAATGTGTCGGTCACCATCCCAGTCGAACGAGTCCTTGATGACGACGCACTTGGGCGGACGGATCACCCCGTCATCGCTCTTCATGAATTCGCCCGCGAGCGCCTGGGTGTAAGGATCAATCAGGCGTGCGGTCGAATCAAATCGATGGCCGTTGTCGGGGTCCCAAGGTCCGCTGGCTTGGAGGTGATAAAGCTGACCATGTTGCAGCCCTGCGACGTGCAAGCTCCAGACGTCGCCCCAACGATCTGAGTCGCGATCGAACTCGATGATTTCAGCCGGTTCGCGGTCGGTCACTTTGTTGTAAAGCAACAGACGCATTGCGGTCGCGCTGCGACTGAAGACAGAGAACTGGACGCCCGTTTCCTGGACGATAGGACCGAAGGGAGGCGTGTAGGTAAACTGCAGGTTAGGACAAGGCTGTCGCATGAGCATATCGTCGGTCTCTCTATCGTTATATTTTCGCCATCTGGCCGTCTCGAATGGTTTCCATCGAACGCTCAGGGAGCATGCGTGAGACAATTCGTCGCGACAGTCGAGCTAGTTTTGGCTATGGGGCTTGGTCTTCCGTTGTCAGAGGAACAGCATGCTGCTGGCCTGACCAAAAACACTACCACCTGCCTTAGCAATTGACCTTCCGATGCAGTGGACCTGTGCGAAAACACACTGGGTCACCACGAGACGTAACAGTCAGCGAATCGGTAACGGAGAAACCTCCTAGTCAAGAGAGCGAAGGGGTAATGATTGACGGCGACTTTTCCGGCAAGCCAAACGGCTATTTTCAATGTACTTCGAAGGCCTCGCAGCCAACAAAACTCGGTTCACGCCGCCAATCGATGCCAAAGCATACCCAAAGACGGCTGAGGAACGTACGTCACCCTGAAGGGTGCTTGGGAAGAAAACAGCCAAGAAATACGACGCCTACCCTCAACTGCGTTTGCGGGACAGAATGGCGTCTTTGGCGGACTAAGCCGAAGCGTCATTTTTTTCCACCCGCCCGTTTTCCTGTTCCGTTTCTCAGCTTCCCAGCACTTATGGCTGCAACTTACAAAGATGCCGGCGTCGATCTGGACGTTTACGCCGAGTCGATGAGCCGACTGCCGCGGCTGATGCATCGCACGTTTAGCCCCCGTGTGAT
>CAYUGI010000366.1:0-4793 GCA_964444105.1 uncultured Pirellulaceae bacterium | reverse complement strand
AGTCGATGAGCCGACTGCCGCGGCTGATGCATCGCACGTTTAGCCCCCGTGTGATCCCCAGCGATGGCGGTTTTGCTGGGCTTTTTCAGTTGGACTTCGCCGGCAAACTGTTTTCGCGAAACTATCAAGAGCCCGTCCTGATCAGCGGCACCGACGGAGTGGGTACCAAGCTGAAGATCGCTCAAACGACCGGACGCCACGATACAGTCGGAATCGATCTGGTCGGCATGTGTGTCAACGATTTGCTGTGCACCGGTGGTGAACCTCTGTTCTTCCTGGACTACGTCGCCATGGGCAAAGACGATCCAGCAAGGCTAGAAAAAATCGTCCAAGGCATCAGCGACGGTTGCGTGGCGGGCGACATGGCGCTGCTGGGTGGCGAGACGGCGATCATGCCGGACATGTACGGAAAAGACGACTACGACTTGGCGGGTTTCGCGGTCGGTGTAGTGGAAAAGCGAAAGCTGATCGATGGCAAGTTGATTGGCGAAGGTGATGTTGTCCTGGGACTGGCATCGAACGGTCTTCACAGCAACGGGTTCAGCTTGGTCCGCAAAATCATTGACGATGCCGGGCTGTCGTGGGACTCAAAACCCGAGCCGTTTGGCGGTCGTTCGCTGGCTGATGTTTGTTTAGAACCAACACGCATTTACACCAAAGTGATTCGCGGTGTGCAAAACCATTACCGCGTCAAACAAGTGCTTCACGGCATCGCACACATCACCGGCGGTGGCGTCCAAGAAAACCTTGATCGGATCCTGCCGAAAAATGTAGACGCGTTGATTGAGCCCGACTCGTGGGAATTGCCGCAGATTTTTCGGTGGCTACAAAAAACCGGCGACGTGCAAACCAGCGAGATGCGGCGCGTGTTTAATATGGGACTCGGGCTAGCGATCGTGGTCAGTGATTTTTATGCCGCCAGCGTGAAGGATCAAATCCAAGAACTAGGCGTCGATTGTTTTCCCATTGGCAAGATTGTCGCTGGTGAAGGCAAGGTGCGATTCGCTTAGATCCGTGCGCTCTAAATAAGTGATGACTGAGGCAGTCGTTGGGACTTTCGGGATTGAAAAAGTTAAATTGACAATTGTAAATTGTAAATTGGCTCTCTCAATTTGCATTTTTCAGTTGTCAATTTTCAATTTACAATCCTAAGCATAGCGGTTCCGTCCGGACCGTAGGCGACACCCAACCCCCGCTCCATTTCCATGCGTGTTCTCTCTGGCATTCAACCCACCGGCCGGCCTCATTGGGGCAACTTCTTTGGCGCGATCCGGCAGTACATCGATCTTCAAGAAGCCAACGATGGTTTCTATTTCATCGCCGACTTGCACGCATTAACAACGGTGCGCGATGCTGAAACGATGCGTCAAAACACACTCGATGCAGCGATCGATCTGCTTGCACTGGGCTTGGACCCGGCCAAGGCCACGCTTTTTGTTCAATCGCATGTGCCCGAAGTCAGCGAACTGTGTTGGTTGCTGTTAAGCGGAACACCGATGGGATTGCTGCAACGCTGCGTGGCGTACAAAGAGAAAGTCGATAAAGGACTTTCGGCCGACGCGGGTCTGTTCACCTATCCCGTTCTGCAAGCCGCCGACATTTTGGCGTACGACAGCGAGATTGTTCCGGTCGGTGCGGACCAGGTCCAGCACATCGAAGTCTGCCGCGACATCGCGTCAAAGTTCAATCATCAGTTTGGTGAGACCTTTGTGCTGCCCAAGGCCAAGACGCTGGATCATAGCGCGAAGGTGCCGGGCACTGACGGCGAAAAGATGAGTAAGAGCTACGACAACACCTTGCCACTTTTTGGCGAGGTCAAAAAGATTCGCAAGCAGATCATGCGAATCACGACCGACTCGCGGGCGATGGACGATGCCAAAGACCCGGAGACCGATCACCTGTTCTTGCTTTATCGCTTGTTTGCCAGTGAAGCTGATGTTCAGACGATGGCCGAGATGTATCGTCGAGGTGGTTTTGGCTATGGCGAAGTCAAAAAAGCCGTTGCCGAGGCGAGTGAGCAGTACTTTGCCGACGCCCGAGAAAAGCGAGCCGAGCTGGAATCGAACTTGGACTATGTCCACGAAACGCTGCGAGCCGGCGCTGAAAGAGCAAGAGAAGTTGCAGCGACTGTCTTGAGCCGAGCACAGACGGCCTGCGGATTGCGTTAAACTTGGGTCTAATTCCTAAGGCTTCACGTTTCAGCGACTAGAAAGATGTAGGGTGGGTCAAGAGGGGACAGCCGCGCTGACACACCATAATTGTCGGTGTTTTTACATCGGTGGGTCAGCGTCGCTGGGCCTCCTTGAGCCACCCTACAAAATTCACAGTGAAGTAGTTCGCTGTTGAGCTAAAAATTGAAAACCGCACGCCCCGCTCTATACAACCTCCGCCCATCCTTCAAACAGGTGTTTCAACATGGCTGTGCTCGGAATCGGCACTGAAATTGTTGAGTGCGTGCGGATCGCGAAAATGATCGAGACGCACGGCGAGCAATTTCTTGAACGTGTTTACACGGCGCATGAAATTGAATTTTGTTTGCTCAAAGCAGATTCATCCGGCCACTTTGCAACACGCTGGGCTGCCAAAGAAGCCACGATGAAAGCACTTCGGTGTCGGCAGCAAGGAATTCGTTGGACCGACATCGAAGTCATCACTTCGGTCAGCGAAGGCCCGCGAATTGTACTGGACTCCTCCGCTAAGTTGTTCGCACAACAAAGCGGCGTCGAAAAAATCCACCTCAGTCTTGGTGCTTGCCGCACTCACGCGACCGCCTATGTGATCGCGACGGATGAACTGGAGTGATTACTTCTTGAACAGATGCATCGGCAGAATATTTGGATTGCTTTGCTGACCTGTGTCTTTGGAAGAGGCATCTTGCTGCTCACACGAATCGCGATGCGTTTGCACCCACTCGGCAACGCGTTTGAGCTCTGTCCGCTGCTGATGTGCGTTGGTTGTTTTGACACCGCCAAGAACGAGCACGGTGTCGTTGGGACCGGCTTCACCAAGTGCCCACTCGACAGCACGCCGTGGATCGGCAACCAATCGCATTGCCGCACAATGCTCAACACCATCCAAGACGCCGTGAGAAGCGGCCAAGAAACTGCTCTTCATCGACCGATGGCAGGTCACGACCGCTTTATTGGAGTAGCGTTCCATGAGCTGACCGTAGGTTGCCAGAGTGTCAGCCGAATCATTTTCGTCGATGGCAAGGACGCACCAAAGCTGGCCGTTGGCTTTCATGTGTCGCGCGGTTTTCATCGCGGCCGCAGCGCGTGCAGGAGTTCCCGCCACATCCAGGACGACATTGGCATGGTTAAAATCAACGAGCCTTTGTCCACGCCCCGGGACGCTGCGAAGGCCTGAGAGTGATTGCACGATCTGGTGAACCGACTGATTCATCAATACGCCGACGGCCGCAGCAGCAGCAAGGTTGGCCGCATTGGCGGCGCCACACAGTGGCGTTTCCAACAAAGCCGTTGTGTCGCTTTCGGTGACCATCATCGTCATCATCCCGCCGGACTGTTCGACGACGCGAGCGGAAACATCCGATCGCTTTTCGACACTGTATGTCAGAACGCGGCAACCAGCGTCGCGAATCGTTTGCAGTGCCTTTTCATCGTCATTACTGGCGACAACGACACCACCGGAAGTGACGTTTTCCAGCATGCACTGTAGGCCCGATGGTCCAAAGTCACTGCTTAGGGACGCTTTGCCAGTGATGACCAGAATGTCAAACTGAACCGAATCGTATTTGCCTTGGCGTGCGTCGTTGTCGTTGATCTCCATCACAGCGGCTTGGCATTCACCGTCGACGGCTTCGGCCAACCACTGCACCAGTTCGCGGCCGCTCGGGACTGCGGTTTCGGGCGTGGACTGAACCACGCCGTCGCAGTCACCCAGGTCGGTTTGAAAAGCAGTGCGAGTCGACGCACCGCGTAGCAAGCTGGAGATCATCAACGAAGTCGTTGTCTTGCCAGCAGAACCGGCCACGCCGATCGTCAATAGTTTTTCGTCGGGGCGTCCCAGCAGCGCCGCGTGAACCGTCGTCAGTGCCGAATCGACATCGGGCACGATGCACTGAGGAAGCGGACAGGGCAGCATTTGTTCGGACAGGATTCCCGCGGCTCCGCGAGCCATGGCCGCTGCGATGACTTTCATCGGGTCGTTTTGCCCGATCCGGTAAACGATCAAGTTGCCCGGCTGAACGGAATCGATACCCTCGGCCACGCCGGAAAAAAGAAGATCATCGCCGCAGACGATTTCGTTCCCAGGAAAGATCTGCTTCATCGAAACAGCGTCTTGAACATCCAGATGCGGTGGTTTGCACTGGAGCCATTTTGCATCGCTTTGAAGCGACGGGGCCGATGAAGAACCTTCGTTTTTGGACGAAAGAAATGTGGACGCGCTAAGTTTTGACGCGGTGATTGCGTGACGCATAGTTAAGCCTCCCTGCTCAACAACTATTTGAAGTTCACGGCGAATCATTCACCGTCGGTCGTACATCCTCGTTCGACCGTGCCGAGATTGTTCCCATCGAAAGAAAACGGTCAAGGGGAAAAACTTACCACCGCAACATCTGCGATTTGATTCGTCATTTGCTTGCATTTAGTGCGTCAAGATTCGCTCGGCGATTCACGTTCAAAGCGAAATCGCCACCCCGCAAAAACAATCTCACTTTTGTGGGGAAAATCATTGTGTGTGACACTCAGACGCTGTGAACATTCGTTTTCGGATAGTTGCAGGCACAGTCCCTGTGCCGCCCGCCTCAAGCACTCCCCCCCTCGATCGCC
>CAYUGI010000365.1:0-4815 GCA_964444105.1 uncultured Pirellulaceae bacterium | reverse complement strand
AGTAACGTTCGATCTCCTTGCCCTTTTCCACTTCCGGTTCGAAGTACGCGACCCGCATCTCGCTACCGACCGTGACCTGTAGACGCTCCGCCGTCCAATCATTGATCACCATTGGAACCGCGTCAGTTTTTGCCCCGTCGGGAATGCTGTAGTCCAGGGGAAACGAATCGGTGGACTCCATGGCCGTGATCGTGCTATACGTGACCGTCGCGTTAACCTTGCCATTCTTGTCAAGCGTTTCGATCGCGTTGGCCAAGTACGTTGTCGTCGGCGTCACCGAATCCGCAGACAGCTTGGATGTGACGGCGCTCACCACAGCATCGCTTAGCAACAGTCGGTCACTGGTCAATGAATAGTAGTCGTAAATCGTTTCGGTTTTGTCAGTGTCTGGCGACTGAAATTCGCGATGCACACGCTTCAGTTGCAAGCCCATGTCGTTCAGATCAACGTTCAGCTGTGATGCATCGACTTCGTCGGCAAACAACAGAGCGTTGGCTTGACCCGCTCGATCCAACGCCTCGGTGACGGTGGACCTGGCGATGAAAATGTTCTGCGGCGAAGCTTGGCTGGCGGAAATCGAAAAACGTCCCAAACCACGATCGGGAATAATGTCGGCCACTCTCATCCGCGGCAGGCCCTCGGTTTGAATATCGCGTCTGCCCAACGGACTGTCAGCAGGCACCGCTTGTTCAACAGGCAGGCGAACGGTGACTTGATCGCCAATGCCCACTCCCAATTCCAATGCCGTCGATTGGTTCATCACGACGTCATCACCCTGCGGCAAGGACTGTGGCATGACGCCAGTCGTATCCAAGCTCCAGAAATCATCATCGCATCCAATGACCTGCACATTCCCGGCTCTTCGGATCGACTGACTTTCACTGGCATCGTCCTGAGTTCCCCCAACGCGTGCTTCCACGACACCAGCCGAAAACAGCACGAGAGGAATCGCATTGGCTCCTTCGCTGGCGATGTCATCGGATTCAAAAAAGCCTCCTGGGACGACGACTGAATTCGTCTTCCCCAGACGCTCGATCGTCAGGGTACGAAGACTTCCGCGCATCGAATCGCCCACCAACAAAGCACCCACAATGACACCTGTCGCCGTTGCCACCCCCAATGCTACGGCTAGCGAAACACGCCAGTTGTGACCAATCCCCGCGCGAATCATCCCCATCAGCGAAAATGACGTGACGTTGGAGGCTCCCAAGTCGGTTGTTGGTTTTGTCACAAATCGTTCCTCTGTGATTGCCGCAGGCTCACTTTGCGAACGTACATGTTCACAAACCTCAAAGCAAAGCGTCTAACCGCAACGTCCACTCTGAGCACTTCCACCGATACAGCTTAACAATCTCCGGGGATTTGTAGACTCGCCTGCTAACGGCTGTGACGCCTGCGTAATTTCGCCAGTTCTTTTGGCGGCTGGTTCGCTCGTCGCTCACGCAGGTTATCCGGCATGCACGGTGCGGACGCGTGATCCTGCCGAACCCCCCGGAACTTTCCGATCCAACCGATAGACGCTCGAAAGGATTCGTGCGTGAAAATGGTGTTACGTGGCTCAAGGAAGATCCCGTGTCGTTATCGATTGCAAGGCTGAACCTGCGTTTGGCGCTGGGCTGTTTGGTAGGAGCCGCTAGCATCGTCGGCTGCGCGACCCATCAAAACAAACATAAATCGACCGCTTTGTCGTCTCTGCAATCGCCGCAGAACTTGTTGACCAGTGTGAAGCTTCCCAAGTTCAACGTCCCCGAGCTCAAGGCGCCCAATCTTAGACTGAAGGCTCCAGAGTTCACGCTCAAGGTTCCCAGTATTCCAAAGCCTGATTTTGGCTCCAAGTTTGCAAGCGACGCGAAGAAAAGCGAGCCAACGAAATTCCGTTTGGCATCAACCGGAAAGAAGTTCAGGGTGACAAAGTCGGGGCAGACTCTGGGCACGCCGAATCTGAATACGGCAAATCAAAAACCCGCTGACACGGCCAAGACCCTCGAAGGTTCATTTAGCAAATCCGACACGATGGCTTTGCTTGACGAGGCAAGCGAGAGCGTTCAAGACGCGTTCTCGGCGGCCGACTCGATGCCTCTGGGCGACCACGCGATGGCGTCTCATGGAGCCACAAGCGTTCAGGCGACGATGCAACCTCGCGACGCCAGCTCGCTGCCAAGTCAATTTCGTGACATCAGTGAATCGGAAATGCTGCACATCGGGCTGTCTCGCAGTCCCGTGTTGAGATCACTAGGAATTCGCATCCTGGATAATCCGCAATCGGCCACGACGATTTATGACGTCGCCATTAACGAGAGTGATCCCTTCTTCGGGCCTCATGCCGCGCTGGCAGAATTCGACAGCGTGCTTAGCGCAAGCTTGAACTCGCAGAACAACGATCGCGTTTTTAACAACGCCACGCTGGGCGGACAGGTGCAAGAGTTGACTCAAGATCTAGTCAACATGAATGCGGGCCTGCAACGCCGCACGATGACGGGTGCAACTTGGGATATCAGCACGACGACTGGTTACGACAACAACAACCGCGCTGGCAATAGCTTCAGCAACTACTGGGAAACACAGCTGGAAGCCGGCGTGCGGCAGCCGCTGTTGCAAGGAGCTGGCAAACAGTTCAATCGCATTGCAGGCCCGAACGCACGACCTGGGTTTAATTTCAGCAACGGTATCGTCATCGCGCGGATGAACAATCAAATCAGCCAAGCTGATTTCGAGATCTCGCTGCGATCGTACGTTCGTGATCTCTACTCAGCGTATTGGAATTTGGTTCGTCAGTACGCGGTGTACGACAGTGTCCTTCAATCGCAAAAGCTCTCCTACGAGACTTGGCAAACGGTCCTCGCCAAGGGCAAAGCGGACATGGAAGGCGGCGAAGCCAACAAAGAAGCTCAGGCGCGCGCGAAGTACTACAGTTACCGCCGCGAAGTTCAAAATGCACTCGGTGGCGACGGTGGTCTGTACGTTGCCGAGCGGCGCCTGCGCCAACTCATCGGACTGCCCGCTGTTGATGGACAATTGCTGCGTCCGACCGACGCCCCCGTCTCGGCTCGCTACGTCTTTGACTATGACCACCTGGTTGCCCGGGCGATGAAGGGACGGACCGAACTACGACGTCAAAACACCAAAATACAGCAGCAGAGCCTGCGGTTGATCGCTGCAAAGAACTTCTTGCTTCCGCAAATGGATCTGATCGGTCGATACCGACTGCGAGGATTTGGTGACGACCTCACTGGCAGCGGCCCACGATTCAGCAGCGCCTACGATGACTTTGGTTCGCTGGATCACCAAGAGTGGGAATTCGGCGTTGAAATGGGAGTCACAGCAGGTCGCCGACAAGCCCATGCGGCCGTCCGAAACGCGAAGTTGCAACTGTCGCGCGAACGCGTCATCTACTGTGAGCAACAGCGAATGGTGCGTCACCAGATGAGTGAAGCGTTCGCGGAAGTCTCGTCGGCCTATTACGCGATGCAAAGTTCGTCGGAGCAAGTCGGTGCCTCCAGGGAAAGACTCCAAGCGTCAGAGGCTCTCTTTGAAGCCGACAAAATCCAAATCGAGTTCTTGCTTGACGCACAAGAAGAACTCCTGCGTGCCGAAGTGCAACTTGCCGCTGATCAAGCCAGGTACTCCCTCTCGCTGGTCGAAATCAATAACACCAGTGGAACGCTGTTGCGAGACATTGGAGTCAACATTGCACAACGCCAATGCGGAACGCACGTGCATTATTTCCAAACAGCCAGCACGCCTGCGACGACTGAAGGACGATTGCCTCATCCCAGCGCAGAGACACTCATTCCACCATCGCAAACAGATGCGAATGGCACGAAACCCGACGACTCCGATGAGATGCTGCCGCCACCTCCGCCAGGCGATAAAGATGCTGAGGTAGAGACCAGCGAAGAGCAAGAGTTAGCCCCGCAACTGAAGCCGGCACCCAAGAAAAGGTTACCGGAGGAATTGATCAACGCGCCGCGGCCAAAGCTATCTCTCGACCAATTCCTTCCTAGTGCGGTGTCGTTCCCCAAACTGAAAGTTCCATCAAAGAGCATCAGCTTTGCGACGAAGGCTAAGCCGGAAGAGAAAAGTGTACTGCTGAAAAGCCCCGCATTGCCCGAAGCGAAACCGGCAATTCCGACGCGCAGAGTGCTGGCCAAGCCAACGTTTAAACCGAGTGAGTCCTGGTCAAAGAAGGCCGCGAAGACAAAGAGCACGAGTCGTTTTCAACTACCGAAGCTCTTTCGTTCAGTGCCGACGTCAACCCGAACAGTGCCCAAAGCAGCGCAGAAATCGGCCAGCAAATAGTCGATTGTAGGCGGTGACGGACTTTCTCGATTTGAAAACACTTTATGTCAAATCCGGCAAACGATCACAAACTGGCTTGCTGCATCACTACCACGAGCAGCATGGCCGACGCACAGATGATTGCGAATGCGCTGTTGGATCAATCTCTCGCTGCATGCATCCAGATCGAAGGACCAATCAAAAGTCACTACGATTGGCACGGCAAACGAAACTCCGATCAAGAGTTTCGGTTGATGATCAAAACGATCGTCGCACTCTGGCCAAGACTGAAAGAGTGCGTTTGCTCCATCCACCCGTATGACGAACCGGAGTTGATATTGATTCCAGTGATTGATGCTGCGGACGGCTACCGCGATTGGGTGATCGAACAGACGAAGACTGGACGGTAGCCCACGGTAAGCCTGGCTATATCTCATCGTTAACGCGAATCGCGAGCGGCAGGTAGGCCGCACGCTTGCGCTTTTTGATGTTGCGCAAGTCATTACCCTCCCGCTCGCGGGAGGGTCGGACGCAGTA
>CAYUGI010000364.1:0-4849 GCA_964444105.1 uncultured Pirellulaceae bacterium | reverse complement strand
GAAGAGATCCCCAAGAAGCAGGGGATGTCGATTGCACAGGCGGAGTACTGGTCGGACACCTTCGATCGTTGGGCTGATGATCTTGTCGATCCGATGAGTGGCGGTACGTGACCGGGCGGCAAATCGGCTGGCAGTTTGCCACCATCCGTCATCTTAGAAGTACTCCAAATCCTCGAAGGCGAAGTCAACTTGCGTGAAGAAACGCGAGTCGCCGAGCAAGCCAAGGAAGCCATGGAGCGAAACGATTACATCAGCGAAGGCATCCGCTTGAGCGAAACGCAGGATTTACTTCGTGACCGAGTCGACAAAGTGATCGATCGAATCAACGAGCTTCCCGAACCCGAAGGTTTTGGCAAAGAGATCAATATGCTGACGAAGGTCGAAGCTGTGATGAAGGAAGCCGTCGATATTTTGGTTTCGCCCGATACCGGCGATCGAGCCATCGCAGCGGAAACCGAAGCGATTGAGTTGCTGTTGGCTTCCAAACGCATCAATCCCAAAGGCGGCGGAGGCGGTGGAACTTCGCCCGGTGGCGGAGGCAGTGGCGACACACAAGACTCCGCATTGGCATTGGTTGGTGCCGGTATCAACGCCAAGGAGCAGCGGCGCACAACCGAAGTGACTCAGGCGACGGGTGAATCAGGACGAGCGTTGCCCGAAGAGTTTCGTGCCGGGTTGGATGAGTATTTTTCACGGTTGGAACGAGATCAGTAGGTGATCTGTTTGAAACATCTCCCGAACAAAGGTTCGATGTTGCGCTATGCGAAAACCAGTCACGTAGTGGCGACCGATACAGGGGCTTGCGCCCCAGGCTACATTCTGTCGCTGCTCCGCAGTTTAGTGCTCCTCTTTGCTTTTGCGACTTGGTCGAATCTGGTTTGCGCTCAGCAGGAAGCCGAGGTTGTTACAGAGGAGGAGGTCGCTGAATACGAAGTGTTGATGGAAGCCACCATGGAGGAGGAAGCCGACGAGGAGTTTGAGCTTCCGCCAGACCCAGAGACAGCGAAGGTACTCGCACACGTTGCTGTTCGTCGGGCGTTGATGAAGCGTGTTTGTGACTTGACCGGGGATCAAGAGAAACAGCTTTCTGGGATGGATCGCAAATGGCTGAGTGAGCTTTCGAAAAAGAATGAGCCGAAGCCGGTCGGCGGTGCAATCCAGCCGGGGATCATTGGCATGTTCTTTGGCGTGCAACCGCAACAACGTCGCGTAGTCCGAAAACAAAATATGACCAAGAAAGTGGATGCAGCTTTATTGGACGTCTTGAACGAGGACCAGAAAGAGCGACTCGATGAAGAGACGAAGGCGGCGGATGATTTTCGTAGTTCTGCCACCGCGGATGCACTGATCGAAGCGCTGCAGCCTCGGTTGGATATGTCCGATGAGCAGCGAGTCGAGATCAAAAAGAAAATGCTTCCCTGGGTTTCGCGTAGCGACATTGTCGTGACGTACTACTTCAACGGAAATAACTACTACCCGCAGATTCCCATGCACTTGTTGGATGCGTTGAATGCTGAACAGAAGCAAATCTATCAAGGCTTGCGGTGTCATCTATGGACGCACGGTCAAGTCAACGATGGCAACCAACCGATTGTGATCGAGGACTAATGCCAGTGCGTAGCCTTTGCTTGGGAATCGCGTTGATAGTGTTGCTGTGCGGCAGTGCGCCGTTGTGCGGTTCTGCGTCGGCACAAGTGTTTCGAGCCAAGCAAGACTGGATTGCGTCATGGGTCTTTCAAGGGCAGACCGAGGCCGATTTCCAGAAGCAGCTTCACTTTGACTATGCGATGCGTGTGAAGATGATTGATCGACTTTGCGAGTTGGACGAAGAACAACGGTCGAAGCTAAATCTGGCCGGAGACGCTGACGTGACGCGGTTCTTTCGCGACGTCGCGAAGATCCGCAAGAAAGTTGATGCGTTAGAGTTGGATGGCAATCAACGCGATGAAATCAATCAAGTATGGGAAATCGTCAGCCCCTTACAGGTGAAGACCAACGAAGGGCTCTTCACCGACAAGTCTCTGTTTCAACGTGTGATGCGGTCGGTGCTTAGCGAAGAACAGCAGGATCTTTATGCCGCGGAACTTCAACGAAACCAGCGACGACGTTGTCGTGCACTCACCAGAATCAACGTCGCGGAAATCGAACGGTCGATGCCTTTGTTGTCTGAACAACGCGAAAAGCTTCTTGAATTGTTGGACTCGCAAGAATTACCAAAGACAATGAATAAGCACATGGAGGGGTACGCGGGTTATCTGAAGCTGGTCAAGCTGAAGAAAGCAAACAAAAAGGCGCTGGCTGAGTTGCTGGATGAAAAGCAATTGAAGGTGGTCGATCAGTACTGTGATCGCTATCAAGGCTGGGTGAGGGACTGAGCGTTATTGCAATGGACAAACATGAGGATCGATCGTTGAAGCAGTTTTTCTATCTACTAACACTTGTCGTTGTGTCTGCGGCTTTCGTTCCGGCACGGAACGCCACTGCGCAGGGGCTTGTCGTGCCCCAGGGCGATGTGGTCGCTCGTGATGTGCGTGAAATGTACGACAAAGGCTTGGGTTACTTGCTGAAAACGCAAAGTGATACCGGGACATGGAATACTGGCGGTGAGCGTGGCGCAGGAACGACGGGCCTTGGGCTGCTGGCGTTCTTGGCGTCGGGCGAAGACCCCAACTTCGGTCCCTACAGTAGCGCGATTCGCAAAGCGATTCGTAACATCATTAAGTCACAGCCAAAGTCGACAGGTTACATGGGGCCGAGCATGTATCACCACGGATTTGGCATGTTGGCACTTGCAGAGGCCTATGGCGCCGTGGACGAAACCGACTTGTGGGCAGGGGAACAGCATGCGAACCAGCGAAGCCTGGGCGAGGCGTTGGAGTTGGGCGTTCGTTGTGCCGTAACATCGCAAAAGAAAAACCCATTCGGCGCTTGGCGTTATTCGCCCAATACGCGCGATGCGGACACGTCCGTTAGCGGTGCCGTTTTGATGGGATTGCTGGCCGCTCGCAACGCTGGAATCGAAGTTCCCGACGAATCAATCAACAAAGCAATCAAGTACTTCACAAGTATGACCGGTGGCAACGGGATCGTTGGCTACTCGGGTGGACTAGATGGATTCGGAGAATCAATTGCACGTTCGTCCATCGCGTGTTTGGTTTATGCAATCGCGAAACGGAAAGACTTGAAACAATACAAGTCAGTTGAGAAATACTTGGTCAACAATCGCAGCGAAGGGTCAGGTTGGACGGAGTATGCAAGGTACTACCAAGCTCAAGCCTTGTTCCAAGCGGACATTGAGGCCTGGGAGAAATGGAACAAAGGACTGATCCGAAAGCTCAAGGGAATCCAAGGAGCGGATGGCAGTTTTCAAGGAGACTTGGGAGCGGCTAATAGCACGTCGATGGCTCTGTTGGCCTTGGCACTGAACTATCGATTTTTGCCCATCTACGAGCGGTAAACATGCTAATAAGATTCTTGAAAAGTGATTGGTGTTTTGCGTGCTCTCGGGCAACCGTGCACCTCGTGCATTTGACTCGCGAATCGATTGCGAATCCGGCCCCCTCATCCCCAGCCCTTCTCCCCCAACAAGTTGGGGGAGAAGGGAGCCAAGGTAAATTATACAGGCAAAAGTTTCGCCCTCTTACTTGGTTCATGGCCATCGCATTTTGTCTGTTGAGCAGCTTTGCAGTCGCCGACACACCAGAACTGCGCATGTATCTGAAAGATGGCAGCTACGTTGACGGTATTTTGAAGTCATCTAAGCGCGAAGGTCACATTGGATTTCAAAGCGAACTGTTTGACCGTTCTCTGGAGTTCGATATTCGTGGTGTTCGATCAGTTGCCGGAGAATTTTCGCCAGAGGATCAGAAAACGGGCCACGCATTTCTGCTGGAAGGCGGCACGCGAATTACAGGCGAATTGAAGAATTGGGGAGAGAACGCCTTGGTAGTTGATTCCAGATCGCTTGGTGAAGTCACCATTGATCGCTCGATGGTTCGTGCCGTTGAAGCCGTGGCTGATAGTGGAAAACGAATCTATTCGGGGCCCAAGTCGATCGACGACTGGAAGATTCTTGATGATACGAACAAGTGGGAATTTGCTGCGGGATCACTCAAGTCACCCGACAACGATGCCGAGGCGGGTGGCAAAGTTGACCTACCCGAAAAATTTCGACTGTCGTTGTCGATGTCATGGGAGGGTCGCGCCGATTTTGTGATGTCCTTGGGATGTCAAGAACCAAAAAAGCCAGCGCCAAAACCTGCCGACAACAATCGTCGCGTTCGCCGAGCCATGGTACAGCCCACTCAGAACATGGCTGCCGTGCGTCTTGAAATGTGGGATGCGCAACTTGCTGTTGTGCGAGAAGTTGGCAATTTGGCAGACATCGCGGTGTTGCCGCTGGAGGATGACTCTTCACAGTTTGATTTGACGTTTTTTGTGGACCAAGCGGCTGGCTTAGTTGCCGTGTTTTCGCCTCGCGGCAAGATGTTGGAGAAGATCAAGGTCGCCGAGGAGAAGGGGAAGACCAACGCATTCGCGATGCTAGAGAATCACGGCAAGAGTGTCTCGTTGGATCGATTCGACGTTTACGAATGGGATGGGCATTTGCCGGATTCAACGGAGTATCCCGATAGCTATGTACTGAACAAGGATGAGAAGATTGTCAGCGCTGAGGTGGTCGGGTTCGATGCGAAGAAACAGTTGTTGAAACTGGTTGACGGGGAGGGCGAAGAATCGGAGATGAAGCTCGGGGATGTGAGACGTGTGATCTTGGCGGAAGATAAAGATAGGGGTGAAGGTGAAGGTGAAGGTGAAGGTGAAGGTGAAGGTGAAGGTGAAGGTGAAGGTG
>CAYUGI010000363.1:0-4876 GCA_964444105.1 uncultured Pirellulaceae bacterium | reverse complement strand
CGATCCAAACACGTTACGCCAAATTGGGTGTCGGAATTTGCTGGGACCAGTGGTACCCCGAAGCGGCAAGGCTATTGAGCCTCGCCGGTGCCGAGATCTTGCTCTACCCGACGGCGATCGGCTGGATTGATGAAGAAAAAGAGGAATTCGGTGCCGGCCAACTGGACGCATGGCAAACGGCAATGCGAGCCCACGCCATCAGCAACGGCATCTACCTCGGGGCACCCAACCGAGTCGGCATCGAAGGAAAACTGGAATTTTGGGGAAACTCCTTTATCACGTCACCTCGTGGCAATGTCATCGCTGCGGGCAGCAACGACCAAGAAGAATTGGTCATCGCGGACTGCCAATTGGACGAAATCGATTTAGTGCGAACCCATTGGCCATTTCTGCGCGACCGACGCATCGACGCGTACGACGGACTGCTGAAACGATGGATTGATTAAGCGACTAAAATTCAACTGCGAAACAAACTTCGCACTTGTTGCGAGCCAATTGGCGAATTTGAATTGATTTTGGATTCCACTTTTGTACTCGAGCGATCCAAGCGTCCATTCGCTCGACGGCGTCATACGTCCCCAACTTCATTGTCATCAGCAAACCCTCAAAGCTGCTGTGGGAGTGGGTGACGATGTTGGTGACAGTTGTGAGCGTTTGTGCCGGTTTAACATTGGAATCGACCAAAAGCCATTTCGCACCGCGATACTCTTTCCGCGGCAAATCACCAGCCCGAGCGCGGATGTGGCGAAACTTTGAGTGATCGGCGATTCGCGGATCCATTTCAGCGGGATCAATTCCCATCACTCGGCATCCCAGTTCAAGCAGTCGGCCACAAGCGCCACCAGGCGCGCTACCAATCTCGACTGCCAAGTCGCCGCTTTGGATGTCAAATCCGCTCCACGTGATGGCCTCGGCTGCTTTGTAGTAAGCGCGAGAAATTGGCTCGTCTTTTGGCGACATCGGCTGGACACCGCCGGGCCAACGCGTTGGCCATGTATCGGCAACATGAACACCAAAAAACCAATGTGATGGCTCAACCAGCACGACATTTAGCACGGTCTCTTCCGGTTGAGCAATTCGATTGGGCGCGTCACAGCGCAGCCAATCGTCTTGCAAAGCGGCATATACGTCTGCCGCGACCGCCGCAGAAACTTCATCCACCCCCGGCTCGAAATCAAAACGCCCGATCGGAGCGCGGTCTTTGGGCCAAACGTGCAGTTGATCGAACTTCTTTCCGCCTGCCTTCGCCTTTAGCGTTTCGACCAAGGATGCGATCTGCTCAGCGCCTGCTGTTCCGCGAGCTTGCCCGAGCGAAGTCGCCGCCGTCCGAATAAAAATTCCTGAAGGAAGCGACACAGCCTCGTCGTGTTTCGCCGTGACAAAACCAGGGCGTGAAAATGCCAACCGCCAGCCATCAGCCGCCATCGATTCCTTCACTGCTTGTTCGGCACCATGAGCACAACAGAGCATCGAAAAAGTAGGATCACTCACGGCTTCACTTCCTTTCTCACATCGTTGACAACAGCGTGTACGCTTTCCCGGAAGGTGGCGACACGCTCCGCCACACCAGGAATCAATCTCGCAGCATTGCGGAAGTAGATCTTTTGCAAAACTTGATCAGGCAGTTTCAAACCATGAATGGTCCAAAGCCCTTGAGGCGGCGGCACCTTCTCGCTGTAAGGAAAGTTCTGGTCATTTGTTTCCAAAAACCGCCAGTACAATCGAACGCGAGTTTCTGGCCACGGCCCATCCGTACCAAACAGAATTCGATCGGCATACTTCAGAACGAAATCGCGTGAAGTGAACGGCTGACGCCCGAGCTCCGCGACTCGCGAAGCCGGCTCGATCCATAGATTTGGATAAGTGTCCAGCCACTTTGCAACCGTCGCCAAATCCTCCGAATTATTCGCCACGTGAGCGCCAATAAATTGCGTTTGCCGGTGTCGCTCCATCACTCGATTGCGTGCTTCCAACAACTGCATGCGACTCGGAAATTCCTCTCCATGAAAACTCCAGTCAGGATGCCGACTCAACTCTTCCCATCGCTCATTCGTCGCATCAATCGGATCAAAGAATGCTGCTGGGTCAGCGGTGTGAATGATCACCGGAATGCCCAACTCCCCACATCGCTTCCAGATGGGATCCCATCGCGAATCGTCGATCCGAATCAGACTGCCGTCTGGGTTGCGATACTGCAGTCCGAAACGCTTAAACACTTTCAAACCACTGACACCATTCTTAGCTGCTTCGCTCAACTGGTCGGCAGTGCGATCGGCAAAGCCCTGCCGGTGGCAGGACCACGTGGAGGGATCATCTTTTTCTCCGTCGCCTTGCCAATCAACATTAGCGAAGATGACAAAACGATCACGGTAGTTCGTCCAAAGATACTTCCGATGTTCGGACAGTTGATCGCCCAGTTTTCCGTCCAGTGACGCACAGACAGCAATCTGATTGCGATCCATTAGGGCAACGAAGTCGTCCAATGCTTGCTGATTTCCACGCAACCGATGATGAAAATGTGTATGGACATCCACCACCGGGTGCATTGCCTTCGTCAGCAAAGTCTCTGGGACTCTCAGCTTGCTTTGCGGACGAAAGTTTCGCAGCAATAATTCGCGGCCACCTGCACCATCCATTGGCAATGATCTATCAACCGAAGTCTCACTTTCGATATCAACTTGTGCAACGTCGTTCTCTTGAGCCAGCACAGAAACGCCGGCCAAAAACACACTCGCAATGACAACGAGAATCCAACTGAATTGCGAAATGCTCTGTTGAACGCCTCGCCAGCGTGACACATCTGCTTGGCGCGTTACAATTCGCGGACAGACGCGGTGCCACTTCGCGCGATCTCCTTTCGCATTCTCGGTGGCATTCATTTCAGACAATAACGATCGGGTCACGATTTCTGTGAACGAAGAGGATCTGACGCAGTATCAGACGGATGATGGAAAATCGACCAGCAAAAAGCTGTCGATGCAAGCTACCACTCCGCCAGCAGATGTCCCAGGATACCGTTTACAGAAATTTCTGGGTGCCGGTGCGTTTGGCCAGGTCTGGACAGGGCAAGACTTGAACACAGGCCGGAGCGTTGCCGTCAAGTTCTTCCTGCACCGCAGCGGCGTGAATTGGTCACTGTTGTCGCGCGAAGTGAAAAACTTGGTGCAAATGTCCGCCGACAGACATGTGGTTCAAGTTCTGGGCGTCGGCTGGGAATCGGACCCACCCTACTACATCATGGAATTGGTTCCTGGTGGGTCTTTGGAAGATTACTTGCGAGACAAAGGGACGCTGCCGCAAACTGAAGCAGTCGAGATGTTCCGCACGATCTGCGTTGGACTGAACCACTGCCACAGCAAGGGTGTGCTGCACTGCGACCTTAAACCCGCCAACGTGTTGCTGGGAGACGACAAAGTTCCTCGACTTGCAGACTTTGGTCAAAGCCGGATGACGGATGACCAAACGCCGGCGCTGGGAACATTGTTTTATATGGCCCCTGAGCAAGCCGACCTGAAATCCACCCCCGACTCCAGCTGGGACGTGTATGCGGTCGGTGCGATCTTGTTCCGCATGCTGACCGGGCGACCACCGTACAAAGAGGAATCGGTTGTTGGCCAAATCGATACGGCCGGATCTTTGCCCAAGCGACTGGAACGCTATCGAGAAGCGATCGCGGAAAGCAAACCACCTTCGGCTCACTTAAAAGACACGGGCATTGACCGGCCGCTGGCGCGAATCATCAGCCGCTGCTTGGCTGTCGATCCGGCACGACGTTACGCCAACGTCCAAGAAATCCTGCAAGATTTAGACGCTCGCGAAAACGTCCGCGCTCGACGCCCCCTAATGCTGCTAGGAATTCTCGGACCGATTCTGCTGCTGGGAGCGTCCGCGATCTACGCTGCCAAAACGATCGACTCAGCCAGCGAAGGAACAAAACAAGCACTTAGCGAACTCGCGTCTGTCAGCAGTCTGATCACTGCCAAGTCCGCGGCTCGGAATCTTGAATACGAAATCGATAGCTACTTCCAATTAACACGCGAAGAAGCAAATCGTGATGACGTCTCCAGTCAATTAAAACGGGTCCTGGATGACGAGTCTTTGACACGGCTACGCGAAGAGTTGGTTTCGGCTGGAAACTCGCTTGCCGTTCAGAGCCAAAAGGGTAGTGTGCGAGAACAGCTACTGGATCATCCCGCTCGCATCAAACTTGACCAGATTCTAGCCAGGCGGCTGAAGAAGTATCGCTCCGCTCCTGTCGGGTCGAAAAAGCCTCGCCTGGCGACCATGTTTGTGACCGACGCGTACGGAACGATCATTAGCATCGCCTACGATCCGCCGGTTGCTCGTGATCGAAATAGTGCGGGACGTAACTACGCCTACCGGACCTATTTTCATTCGGGACCGGACGACTTAGATCGAAACACGCCAATCAAAGACATCAGGCCTCTGACCAAAACGCATCTGTCCTCCGCTTTCCCGAGTTCAGCGACGGACCTTTGGAAAGTCGCCATCAGCACGCCTTTGTACTTTTCGGAGGATCGCTCACGCCCCGACGCGGTTTTTGTTGCGACGATCAACCTGGGGGACTTTCAAGTCCTGCAAGGCGCCATCAGCGACAGCTTGCTCGCGGTCCTCGTAGAAGCTCGCGACGGACCTCGACGCGGCACGGTCTTGCAGCACCCCATGATGGAAGCGGCGAAACGAAAAAAGAAAGGCGAGAACTACGTCGTTCCAGCTTGGTTGATGGACGAGCTAGAAAAAGGGGACGACGTAGATGACTACGTGGATCCGTTGGCGACCAGTGCACCTGACTACGCCGGAAACTGGATCGCGGCCATGCAGCCGGTCAGCTTGCCAGCCAGCAACCTTGATCACG
>CAYUGI010000362.1:0-4906 GCA_964444105.1 uncultured Pirellulaceae bacterium | reverse complement strand
GACATGTCGGAAGTCATCGATACCGAAAAAGTCATTCCGGTCACATACATCAACAGTGCCGCAAGCTTAAAAGCTTTCTGCGGCCGACATGGCGGGATCGTCTGTACCAGCAGCAACGCGCAAGCGGTCATGGAGTGGGCATACGAACGCGGTAACCGGGTGTTCTTTTTTCCCGACCAGCACCTCGGCCGAAACACAGCGCTGAAAATGGGCATCACCGAAGAGCAAATGCCTGTTTGGGATCCATTCCAACTGGAGCTTGGCGGAAACACCGAGCACGCTTTGGAAAACAGCAAAGCAATTTTGTGGAAAGGCCACTGCAGCGTTCATCAAATGTTTCGCCCCGAGCATGTCGATGGTTTTCGCAAGCAGCATCCTGGCATCAAGATTTTGGTACACCCAGAATGCCCACGTGAAGTGAACGATTTGGCCGACGTCTCTGGAAGCACGTCGAAGATTATCGAAACAGTCAAGGAAAGCCCGGCCGGAACGAAGTGGGCCATCGGCACCGAACTACACTTGGTCAATCGGCTGAAAACCGAATATCCCGATCACGAGATTCACTTCCTCAGTCCTGTCGTCTGCATGTGCGCCACGATGTACCGAATCGACCTGCCGCACCTTTGCTGGACGCTCGAAAACCTGAGAGACGGAGTCGTGGTCAACAAGATCGCAGTGGACGAGGAAACCACGAAGTGGAGCCTCATCGCGTTAGAGAGAATGCTGGCCGTGCGTTAGGAAACCAATCGCATCGGCAGAGATGAAAGGGAGGAGGCTCACTGGCTAGATCAAGCCAAGGTGTTAGCCGATTTCTTATTCCCCGCGCGTCCAAGAGACCGACTACGAAATGCCTCTCACTTGCTTAAAAAGCTACAGGTCCTGTGCCCGGTCTTCCTAGCTTTTCGCTCCGTAGATCACCGCGGCCACTAGCGTCTTCGGATTCGTGTTCTGATGAGTCCGCAACCCACCAGTAGTGGAAAGAAGCATCCTGGTTCAGGTACGGCAACCGCACCTAAAGTGAGCGAGAACGTCCCATTGGCAAGCGTTGCTTGGCCCTCTGATGACGTGCTGGCGAAAGCTATCACCGCATATGATCGTCCGGGCAGTAAGACCCCCGTGCGTGAACCAAAGATTCCGTTTGTGTCATTGATCGTCAGCGATCCATTTGGCTGGGGAACCGCGTTTCCGAAAATATACAGTTGGCTACCGGATTCCCTCAATTCGAATTGGAAACCGCTGCTGCTGGGGCTCGGTCCTGCAGTTCCCGAGACCGACATCATGCCGTCAATTGTGTATGAAGTTTCCTCGTCAACGGTGAAGAACGCATTAAGCGAATTATCGACCGTGTCTCCTCGAGTCGCGCCCTGAGAAAAATCGAAGTCAAGGCTCATCACGGCGTCGCTGTTTGAATAGTCGTTGTCAAAACGATAGTCTTGAGTTCCCGTCCCAACCGCGCCGCTGTTTACTGACAGAGATCCCGTTGCGGGGAAGGAAGCTGGAGTCACAGTGTCAGAATCGCTTGATCCAAAAACAAGCGGGTTCCGAGATCCCAAGCCAGCGCGAGTGCCAGCGGTGTAGTTGACGGTCGCGGCTGTTGCATCCGCACCCCACGCGACAAAGACGAGTGCAAAAGCACAAAGCAGATTACATCGGGAAATGAACGGCATCGGGCGCCCCTTTTTTTGTACACGCTGTCCAGTTGTTGAGTAAAACGCACCAACAGTACCTAGTGCGCCAGTGCCAGTCAACTTTTCAATCTGTGGCGGACTTCCCAGATTCAAGGCGTGATTTGATTAGCCGTGTGAGTGAGGTAACGAACCCAGGCGAACAAGGCAGAGATTTACAGAAGCCTGGGTTTAGCGACCTGAAATACTGGAGCCACGAACTGAGCTAGGCGTGGTTTTTGAGTTCCAAGGATCTGCGTCGGCCTTCGGGGTTGTGAATTTTTAAGAATGATTCAATTTGAGGCAGGACAGGAGATTAATTCAAAAAACTGGTGGATTTCTGTAGCTCATTGGTCTCCCTCGGGGTTTAAGCAAGGTGAGCGAATTGCTCGAGTGCGATTGCTCAGTTTCTTACCGGAGAAAGATCATGAAACATTTCGCTTTATTTGCGATGCTATTAGCGTTGGGTGTCTCACCAGTGTTGGGCCAACAGGGCCAGCGACAAGGTAGAGGACCGGGTGCCGGAGGCGGTCGCCTACAACCTCAGGATCCCGTTGCTAAAGCGATTGATGCCGATGGCAATGGAACGATTTCACCTGCGGAAATGCAAAAGGCTTCCGAGCGAATCACTTCTCTGGACACCAGCGGCGACGGAACGGTTGATGCCGATGAGATTCGCAAGGCGATGCAAAGCGCCATGATGGGTGGCGGCGGGCGACCTGGCGGCGGCGGGCGACCTGGCGGCGGAGGACGACCTGGCGGCGGAGGACGCGGAGGTGGTCCGGGCAGTGCTGGTTCCTCGACTTTGGAGAGCGCCGGGCTGAGTGTTGGCATGGCGGTTCCCGGCATCACGATTCACGACGATATCGGTGGCGACTTCCCTCTCTCCAATTTGAAAGGCAAGTACACGGTAGTCGTTTTTGGGTGCCTTACCTGACCGCCTTTCCTAAGAAATGTCCCCAGTTTGGAGGCAGCCTACCGTGATTATAAAGACAAAAACGTCGACTTCTATTTCGTCTACAAAGCTCTCGCTCATCCGCAAGGAAATGGTTTCGTTCGCCCAACAACCTTGAAGGAACGTTTGAAGCATGTTGAAGTGGCAAAGAAGTCCCTCGGTGCAACGATCCCGTGGATCGTTGACACGATGGACAACCAGCTGAAGCACGCGATGGGTGACCGCCCTAACTCCGAATTTATCATCGGGCCGGATGGAACGATTGTTCGCATGCGTGATTGGAGTAGTGCCGATGCGGTCCGAGCGGATCTGGACGAATTGGTTGGTAAGCCAGATCGCACGACGGATCCTCGCGACTTGAATATGAGAACTTCGTTTGAGCAAACCGAAGTGGCGCGTGGCGTGGTGGCGAGAGTAAGTCCCGGCGGCGGCATGACCCCGCTGAAGGTTCAAACGGATCAACCCAAGGGCAATCCTGCCTATATGAAACTTCGTGCTGAAGGCAGCAGCGATGGAAAACTGTACCTTGGTTTCTTTGTCGATCCGATTCACAAAGTCCACTGGAATAATTTGGCGGGCCCTGTGCAAGTCGAAGTCAACGGCGAAACTCACACGGGACCGAAGGTCCAGGAGAAAGCCGATGCGGACCCTCGTGAGTTCGTCATCGATATTGGCGACGACCCTGTCAATGTAACGCTGAAATACGTCGCCTGTGATGACAAAGAAACGTGGTGCAGAAAACTCACTCAGACCTTCGTTGTCACTCAAGAACGCGATCCCGATGCAGGCCGAGTATCGGGCCAGCGACCTGTGCAGCGACTTGAGCTGGGAGCAGGGCGAGGTGGCCAACGGCCTAACGGCCGGTAGGCGAAGCCAATAAGAAAACGCTCAAAACAAACCATAGATTGCCACCGGTGGGCCTCGGGGCAGATTTGTTGCTTTGTTGATCGGATCGTTTGCGCGAGGATTCAAAGGCTAAATACTCGCTAATTTTCGGGGTTTGCCGTTCATAGGGTTGACGCTCCTGGCTACCCAAATAACCTCATTGGGTGTGCAGGTTTGACTAGAGATACAGTCTTCGTGAAGGTCAAAAAGATGGAAACGTTGGTCCGCGATCATCGGTTGCGACGAGGGTTCACACTCATTGAACTCTTGGTCGTCATCTCAATCATTGGGATTCTAGTGGCGCTTCTCTTGCCGGGAGTTCAGTCGGCTCGAGAGGCAGCTCGCCAAGTTGATTGCAAGAACCGGGTCCGCCAACTTGCACTGGCGACCCATTTGCACCATGACGCGACAGGCTATTTCCCGCCGGCACGCTATCAGCCGCGCCCGGGTGACCCTGACGAACTTCAGTGTGGTGGTGAGTCGCCAACTTGGCTTGCACTAGTGATGCCGTACATCGAGCAGGACAGCTTGGGCGAGAAATGGGATTTCAGAAAGAAATGGCACGCACACGATGAGAGCACACGCAACACTGTGCCGAACATTTTCCTCTGTCCGACTCGTCGCGCGGGTACGAAGCCGATTGGTTCGATTGATCTTGCGGTGACTCGCACGATTGAAGTGGTTTCTACTAGCAACGGACCCGCTAGACAATTACCGTGTGGCTGTTGGATACCGGGACCTGTGATCGTAACCACATCCGAAGGTACCGAAACTTCGACTCAGGAGGTCACCGGAGCACTGTCGGACTACGCCGGCAATCATGGAGATTTGGGGCCCGGGGCGAGTGGGGAGGCGACCGACTTCTATTACGGTGGAAATGGAACAGGCGTCATCATCAGCGTCCGTGCAAAATGCAAAGACGGGCAGCCCGTTGCGAGTTACGATCGTGTGAGGATGTCCTCTGTGCGTGACGGGCAGAGCAACACTTTCTTGTTTGGCGAAAAACACGTCAACCAACAAATGTTGGCAACTTACCCAGATGACTCACCCGCGTACGACGGCGACCACCTTCCAGCGTCTTGTCGACTAGCAGGACCCGGATTGCGTTTGTCAAACGGGCCGACTGATGTTTTAGCCGACATGTTTTCCTTTGGAAGCTGGCATGCAGGAGGCACTCACTTTGCACACGTCGATGGGAGCGTAAAGTTCTACAGCTCGAGCATCGATACAAAAGTGCTCGGTTCGCTCGCGAACCGACAAGACGGTAGGGCCGTCGAACTAGAGCAGTGAATCAAAACTGCTTGTATCGATCGCCACCCGCGTTTTCAGCCGTCGCGATTCTTCACTAACATTTCGATCCACGGGCCGACGTAGTAGCCGTTGTCGTGGAAGGTTCTGCCGC
>CAYUGI010000361.1:0-4918 GCA_964444105.1 uncultured Pirellulaceae bacterium | reverse complement strand
GCATGGCCTCTTAGTGCCTTTGCTGCACCTGTCGTCCGAGTTTAAGCCATAAGTTACTTTGTAGTCACCCTATGGCCGTGCTTGCCGCATTCAAAGCTGTGTTGGTTCGAATGCCGGTTGGCAATTATTAGACGGCTATCCGTTCTTGGCTTTTCGTTCGCTCTGATGGCAAACCCTAATATGCGTCCCCTTTTGCAGACTCGGAACGCTAAGAGATATGCTTACTCTCGCTTTCATAGGGCTCTGGGAATTGTCGCTTGGTCGTTGGTAGCCGTCGTTTTTGCCGCTGCTGGTTGCGGCCAAAGCGAAGAAAAATCGCCGTCAGTATCCGCGACGGTCGCCAAGACAATTCCGTCGAGAAGAAGCTCCGCGTCAGAGCTTTATCATGAAGGTCGGTTTGCTGCATCGGCTCGAATGAATATCGCCGAATGCGCTGCACGTGCTTTACCAGAGCATCAGTTGATGATGATGATTTCGCGTTCTGTTCCAGTGGAGATTTTTGCGGGGCAAGACAGCTACGACGCAAAGCAGCAGGGCGTCCTGCGTCAAGCGAGATTGGCCTTTGCGAAGAAGCAATACACCGAAGCGATCCTCCAACTCGGTGCACACTTAGATGATCCCGAATCTCTCGCATTGACGTTGCGCGCTCTTGCGTCTAGCCAGCAGTTTCAAGAATTTGTCCAAGTATTGAACTCTGCTCCCAAGTCAGTGCAGCAATTTGCGGACTACTGGGCTGGTCTTGCAATTTGCCTGAATCACCGCGATGCGTCTCAGGATTCGATCGGTGCCTGGTTGCGTTGCGTTTTCTACGATCCGACGGATCGCTATGCATATCAACAACTTCGTCGACTTTTAGACGAAACGGGAGATAAGGAAACTGCGAAACTTGCTGGGCAACGTGATCAGCAATTGAGCAAGACGCAACAGCTGGCGCGCCTTTGTGCGGGAGATTCAGCCATGGTCCGATACCGAGTAAAAATGGCGGAAGCACTCATCGACATGGGGCGTCCGCTTGAGGCGCTCTCGTGGCGGATGGCCGCACTGACGCTTGCTAATGGGACCCCAGAGGCTCGGCTTGAGATCGACAACCAGCGGCGCGCCATCGTGTCGATGCACGACTTGGAGGCATCAAGGTCACAGTATGCGTTGTTGCTTTTGGATTTGAAGGGTCACCCGGTCACCTATGATTCGTTGATTATCAATGACGAAGACATCCAGCGAGCTGATGTTGCAAGAGGAACTTTATTGCGATTCAAAGATGACTCCGAACGCTGCGGTATGGAATTCAGCTATGGGGTTATTGCTCCGACACGCCTAAAAAACCTTCGGCTATTCGAGACTTTGGGAGGTGGGTGTGCCGTGCTAGATTTCGATCTGAGTGGATTTCCCGACCTCTATTTTGCTCAAGGGGGGTTACCGCTCGACGAGTTGAACACCCCGACCAACGGACTGTTCCGAGGCGATGGGGTTCGATTCACCGACGTCAGCGTATCGTCTAAGGCTGACAGCAATCGGTATAGCGTTGGCGTGACCGCGGGTGATCTGAATCAAGACGGATTCCCGGACCTAGTGATCGGGAATTTCGGCGAAAACGAAATTCTCATCAACTGTGGCGACGGCACGTTTCGCCCTCAAAGTGTTCGACCGGTGCTGACTACAAACGCAATCACGGCATCGGTCGCAGTGGCTGATGTCAATGGCGACCAACTGCCCGATGTAGTTGAAACGAACTATGTCGATGACGAAGCGACGTTGCTACCAGTGACACCGCAGCCGGATAGTGCACTGATGGGAGTTTCCCCACTTCAGTACCGAAGAAGCGCTGACATGATCTGCTTTGCCAATCCTGACGGAACTTGGCGACGAGAGCGTTTGGATAACGACGAAAAAGGGAACGCCAATAAGCTAGGGACCTCGCTGGGGCTGATTGTCACAGATGTCGATGGAGACCAAGAGAATGAGGTGTTTATCGCGAATGATATGACACCAAATCATTACTGGGATCGCGAAGGTTCGGCACTGTTCAATTCTGCGAATATTCGTGGCCTGGCTGTTTCGCACGATGGTGTCATGGGCGCGTGCATGGGTATCGCTTGCGGGGACTTTGACCGTAACGGGATGCCCGATTTTCACGTCACCAATTTTCTCAAGCAAAGAAATAATCTGTATCTTCAGCGTTCGTCAGGTCATTTCATGGACATGGCGTCTCGTTTTGGCTTGGACGAACACACTGAGCAGCCGCTTGGTTTTGGCACGCAGGCGATCGATATTGATCACAATGGATGGCTGGACCTGGTCACTCTTAACGGCCACATCGACGATTTCACCGACAAAGGCGACGCGTTTCGGATGTTGCCCCAGCTGCTGCTAAGCAGCGAACAAGGATTTCGTAAGGTAGAACTGGATTCAACCTATTTCCAAACGCCAGCGTTGGGCCGATCACTGGCAAAATTGGACTGGAACCGCGATGGGAAAATTGACTTCGTAGCGACTCACTTGGACCGACCCGTCGCGCTACTGACAAATGAGTCAATCAACAAAGGATCTTATCTAAACCTGCAGTTGGTCGGTATCCAATCCGAACGCGATGCGGTCGGCGCTACAATTGGGGTAACCACGTCAGCGGGAGAATGGAGTGTTACTGTCACGGCCGGTGACGGCTACCTATGCAAGAACGAGGCCAACATTCAAATACACTTTCCTGATAACGCAACCATCGAAACTGCTAAGGTTCTCTGGCCCTCAGGCGTGCGGCAGGAGTTTGGAAACCTTGAGTTGAATAAATGTTACTTGATTGTCGAAAACGCCCAGCCGTTCCGTTGGTAGAAGAGTGACGCCGTTTGGGAAACAGATTTACTCGGGCCGATTCACAGCACAATTAGAATGCGCCTCGCCGTACTCCTAATCCTGCTTCACATGGCCTCTTCGTCCATGCCGAAGTGGTACGTGTCCAGGACCATGCCAAGCGACGGGCTGTTGACGGTTTCGATGATGTCCAGCGTCGATTACAAGTCGTTTGTGCCAGATCTCGTCACAAAGTAGCCCGATGAAAAGTTCACCATTTCCATCGAGACGACAGTTCCTACGTGGCATAGGAGCCGCTTTGGGCATCCCGTTTCTGTCATCAATGGCTTCCGATCGCGATGGCGGTGCACCACCACCGCTGCGAACCGCATTCCTGTACTTCCCTAACGGTGTTTGGGAGACCAATTGGTTGACCAATAATCACCGGCACGATCCAGGCGGGAGGTTCATGTTGGCATCGTCATAGTACGAGGAATTCTAAAAATTGGTTGAGGTCGTACCCTGTCGGTGTAACCACGTTTCCTTGGTCAAGCACCGGCCATGGTGCTGTGATAACGTCAAGCCGTAGTGTTTCCAGCATTGTTTTTTCGTGGCCTGGCTGCAGCCCAAACTTGCGATCGAAATGCGTTTCTCGACGAGTCCAGATAAACTCAAAGCCATCTTCCGTAACCAAAGTTCCCGACTTGCGCTCTTCCTCTGGAATGTACTCGTAGACTGGCTCGCTAAACCTCGAGTATTGCTCGATAACTTCACCAGATTCCTGAAGCGAATAGCTAAACCCCGAGACGCTGGAACTCGTTTCGTAAACTCGCGTGCAAAGTGACTCCGACGCATATTCCACGAGATTCAGTACCAGCGGATCGGTGAAATCTGGGGCTAGATTGAACTGAAGCCATTTGGATTTCTTTTGGCGAAACCCAATCACGCGTTTGTGGCGGGGCTCCGCGACGATCCCGCGTTCTATCGACGTTGGGATTTCCATATCCGCATCAGCCTGACGTAGGAATTCGATGACGGATGCACTGTCGATTTCGATGCAAATCCTTTGTGACTCATTTGCAGGCTGATAGCGAAATTCAGGGTCGCCTTCTCGAGTTAATTCATCAAACATGGTGAGCTCCTATACTGCGTCCGTAAAACCGAAGCCACGTAGTTTTCCATTTGCAATTTTCTTCAAGTCGCTTTGATGTTCAAGTTGTGCGCACATCGTTAGACGGATGCGGTCATTCACGTTGTCAATAAAGACAGAAATTACGTTTCCTTCTTGTTGACGCTTCAACGGGATGTTGCAGATAAGCAAACGCCCCTCGGGCATCGCCGAGCGATCGCCTCGAAACCAGTTTTTAAACGCGTCAGACGGATTCGAATCCATAATCGAAAACCCAAGTGCTGATGAGCTGAACTCGGAGAGATCGACGATTTCCGATTCCTCAAAGTTGTAGCCAATGGTCGTCCGGATAGATTTCGACACGTATCGGTCGAGGATTTGCAGCGTCCAAGAACAAGCGGTGTTGTATTGGATTTGCGGCAGATCGATATTGCTCGAGGCAATCACTTGAGCAACATCATCACCTAGGTTTTTCGCAATAGCTTTTGCTAGTGGGGGCGGCAATGCGCCGACAAGATCCTGGATATCTGTGTTGTTGACTAGTCCTCCGCTCCCATTGGCCCGAATCGAAAACTCAAGTCTCTCCTTGCCTTTAACCTGGACTCTAAATCCTTGACGCGGCTCTTCATCGATGATGACTGAGTACAGAATTCGTCCGCTGTTTGTCTGACTTGATTGGATGACTTCGCCGCAAATGCCGACCAAATCCAGTGCTGCTACATCGCAGTCTTTAATCGATTGGATCGCGGAAGACGCTTGCATGTGACAAGGTTCACCGTCGGGCAAATAGCAAAAGAAAATGGACGACGCTTCGCTGAAGTCATAGTCGGCAAACCACTGCTGTCGTAGTTTTTGCGACTCGAGTTTAGCCAGCAATGCTGAAATGTCCTTGGGGCTCGTCCACGAAGTTGAAACGCTAGTCGTGTGTCTGTTCATGCTTGTGTCACAATCGAAGAGTCTGCGACCACTTCGCGGTCGAGGCTCTGTATCATATCCGACATCCAG
>CAYUGI010000360.1:0-4920 GCA_964444105.1 uncultured Pirellulaceae bacterium | reverse complement strand
CAGGCACAGTCCCTGTGCCGCCTGCCTCGAGCACTCACTCCTCGATCGCCGCGCGGTAAAAGCGAAAACCGTAGGCGGGCGGCAGAACGGAGTCTGCCTGCTACTTTTTATTTTTCTACTCCAACCTTAGCACTTCGGTGGCGGCCCTGCGGTCGGCGCACTTGAGCGGAAAGTTGTGGCCGAGAATTTCGTGGTGCGTTCGCAAAGCGACATCGGGATCATTGTTCTCGTCACTGAGGTGCGCCAAACAGGCCCACTTCATTTTCGATGGCAATGCCGATTGCAATAAGTAGGCCGCATCTTCGTTGGACAAATGTCCGCGTGGGCCGCTGATTCGTTCTTTCAAGAACGCCGGATACGGACCGTCTTCCAACATGTCGATGTCGTAGTTGCTTTCGATCAATACGGCATCCAACGTTGGCATCATTTCGGGCAATCGATCGAACACATGCCCCAAGTCCGTCAGTAATCCAAAGCGGTGCTTCGAGTCGTCCAGCACAAATACAACACCGTCGGCTGCATCGTGGGGCGTAGAAAAGGTTTCCACACTGACGTGATCGAAGACCAAGGTTTCGCCAGCGTTGAAATATCGCACGTCATTGACTTTGCCAACTTTCATGCGAGTCGAAACATAGTCAAACGTCGGCTGTGTCACAAAAAGTGGCAAACCAAACTTGCGATGAAAGACGCCCATGCAGGCCGTGTGGTCACGATGATCGTGAGAAATGATCAACGCATCGACGTCTCGAATGTCTTTGCCGTGTTCGGCAAGCCGCTCTTCAGCTTGGCGGCCGCTGATTCCTGCATCAAATAGCAGGCGCACGTTGCCGGATTCTACGTACACGCAGTTTCCGCTGCTTCCTGATTGCAATGCGATGACTTCCATGGTGCAAGAGCTTAGCGAGCCGCTTAAACTCTGACCAGCACGCAGATCAATCTCAGGCAACCAATCGCATGGATCCCTATCGACCGCCCGAAGAAATCGCTGACATGGCGATGTTGCCAGGCGAAATCCGCGCCTTGGCCAAGCAGGGTGCGGCACCAGGCGAACTGACAAAGCACATTCTGCGGCAGCAGTTTGGTGTGCTGTTAGGCGTCTTCGTCGTCGTCTGGTTTCCGCTGGATCTGGCCATTGCGTACTTGGAACAATTTCACATCGCAGACGATGACTTTCGCACGAGCTTTCGATTGCAACAGCAAGCTTCTTTGTGGTTTGGTGTGATTGCCACGGCAGCAGCTATTTCGATTATCGCTGCCACTTATGATGGACGGCAACAAGGTTTCTTTGATGCCTTGGGCGAAGGATTTCGGCAATGGCCCAAACTCTGGTCCACGGTGTTTTTGTACTGGGCTGTCTGCATTCTAGGGCTGATTGTTTTGGTAGTCCCGGGGGTGATTTTCGCGGTCCGTGGACTTTACGCCGTGAATATTGCTGCCGTCGAAGACGTCTATGGGCCCACCGCGATCACGCGCAGTTTTGCCATCACCAAAGGACGCTTTTGGGAGACCATGCAACGCAGTCTTGTCATCACGTGTTTTTACTTGCTGGTGTTACTAGTCTATGCCTGCATTGCGGTTCCGTTTGAATTCTTCGCTATCGGGGCCTTTGACCTCCAGATGGATATGGGGGCGTATTTCAACAGGTATCCGTGGTGGTATTGGCTGGCGTCGGCCGCGATCACTGGGATCTTGCTGGTGGCAAACGTCTTTGCAGCTGTTTACGTCTACTGTTGGTATCGCCGCCTGGACCAGATCGAATTTGGGAGTGTCCCTGGCGAAGACACACCATCCCCGTCAGGCGTTAACAGCGGCAATACATCGCCAGAGCACCAGCTAAGTCCCCAACCGGAACGCGGCGATTTCAAGTGGTAGCCACGACGCCCCTTTGCTAGCACGGTATCGATGCAGCCCGGGTGGGTGAACATGAGTGAATCGCCCGACGACTCGACGCCGACTGACTCCAAAGAATCTGACCGGGAATTTCGGGAAACTGGTCGCTCGAAGTGAAGATGTAACGGTTGTTCGGTCGATAACGGTTGTGAAGGTCGCTAGAGAAACGCACAGAGCGAGCAAAGCGAACCCACTTTCAAGGCTATACGAGATGATCCGCAACTCGAAAAATCGAAACCTCCAGACCGTCGTTGCCGCAAGCTTGATGGCTGCCTTTTGTATGTGTGCCGCTACCGGGTGCCAAAGCAGCATCAACGGTCAGACGCTGCCAAGCCCATACTACTTGCAGGACGACGTGCAGTACTTCCCATCGGGCCCGGAGTTCAAACTGCCGCGTGAAGCCGCTGCATTGCGAGCTGCCCGCGCACAAGAAAAGCTTGACCGCCGCTAAGTCGATCAAGCTTTTAGAAGACTCTCATCCAACAGCGACCTTTGACCCGTCAAAGGCCGCTTGTTGTCGTAAGTGCGACTACGGATTTCTACTCGTCAGCCGCTCGAAGCGTTCCGGTTAGCACCGGCTCGTACTCGCAAAAATCGGCGGCGTCGAAATACAGCCCTAGTTCGCGCGCGGCAGCTTCGGGGCCATCGCTGGCGTGGACCAAGTTCATTTGTTGGCTCCCACTGAAGTCACCACGGATCGTACCCGGTGCTGCTTTCAAGCCGCTGGTTGCGCCTAGCATGGTTCGCACAACTGCGATCGCTTGCAGGCCATCGATTGCCATCGCGACGATCGGTGCGGAAGTGATGAATTCTTCCAAGCCAGGATAAAACGGCTTTTCGACGTGCTCGGCATAATGCTGCTTGGCAAGATCGGGAGTGACACGCAGCATTTTCATCGCGACGATGTTCATTCCCTTCGACTCGAAGCGTGAAATGATTTCGCCCACCAAACGACGTTGGACAGTGTCAGGTTTCAAAAGAACCAGGGTGCGTTGCATCGAATCTGAAGCCATCGTGAATCAAAACTCCTGTGACTCGCCAGTGATTCAATCTCGGCGAACGAATCGCTTCGAACCCGTTGAATCGAGCGGTCAAACTTAAAGGCAAGCTGGAAGGTAAAAGTGCATGAACAGTCGCTGCGCACCGAGTTGAACACGGCGTTACCCGCGTCAGACGCGCGACGCAAATGGTAGAGCAGCACCATCTGAACAGCAAGCGGCAGCACGAACCAGCAAGCCGCTGCAATGCACACCCGCGACTTTATTCAGGCTGCGTGATAAACAGGCTGGACGGAATCCGAGTAGGCCGTTTCTGCGTTGACTGGAGACTCGATGGCGATTGAGGTTCGTTGAGCCCCAGATTCACGGGCTGATTCAGTTCAGCTGGTAGCTCGATTTTCTCGGGCAGCTGCATATCAGCCGGGGCGGTTAACGCCCAATCGGGATAGGTTCCCGTCACGATTTGCGAAGGCCGAATTGCCTTGGCAACACGAGCTGGGGGTGGATTGACTTGGGCGCTTTCAAAGAGCAACAAGTCATCGCTCTGGTCTCCCGTAGCTTCAGGGATCAGATCCAATGTCGCTGGCAATTTGACTCGGTTCGTCGATTCTTGCTCGGTGAAAGGATTTGTCGAAACAGGCTTCTCCGTCCATCCCTCGGGTAGATCCTTGTTGGGGGCGATACTTGCATCCAACGGTCCCAACGTTTCGGGGATCGGCGGGTTTTCGATTTGTTGCGGTAGATCGCTCGCATTGGGCGTTGTGTCTGGTTGCGGAGTCGGAATCCATTCGGACGCAGGGGCCGGTAGCGTTTCACTTGAGTCAAGTTGGTCCGGCTCGTCTTCACTGAAACCTTGTTCGGGAAGGACCAACTTCCGATCCGACGGTGACACGACACTGTCACCATCGCTTTCGCTTGATCTTGCGGCGGGACTGTTTGCAGCAGATGACGCGACGGGTGCCGGGGTAACCCGCGTTGGGGTAGCAGGCGCTGGGGTGACAGGCGCTGGGGTCACTGGGGACGACGTGATGTCTGCGGGCGGTGTCACGGCAGTCGGTGATGCTGGTGCCATGGGTGCCGCGTAGCTAGGTTGCGTCGGAGAAGTCGGCATAGCGGGTGAATGGCTTGGTGTCGGCGTCCAACCCTGACTGGCATCGCTATGCGGTGCAGTTGTGTAGCTGACTGCACCGCGATCGCAGCCTACGCCATCGCATGCCGGATCATCGCAAGAAGCGGAATCACAGCCGCTTTTCGACCGCCGGTGATCGGCAACGACGTAAGTACGCGACGTGGTGTAGTCAGCTGCTGCCCATCCGGATGAATCGCAGCTGCCAGAGTCACATCCGCCAGCGCCATATCCGTGGGGACGAATATTGGCGGCTGCGTCAAACTGATCGTAGAACGATGTCGCCGCACAGGCACTGCCGGGAGCACACGAGGCACCGAATGCGCGAGCGTTGAAGAACTGTTTGTGATAGCTTCGCGGCGGTAGGTCTGCGCCAGGCCGAAACCCGGAATCCTTGCAAGCGTGATAGCCGTCGCCCCAACCAAAACCGCAGTGACGTCCCAAACGCTGGATGGGCTCGAACCCGCCAGCGTTGACCGAATTGGCAAACATCGCCGCTGCGATTGAAGCGACCAAGCTAGCCAAATGGGCGCGTTTTCGTTTCTTCTGAATCTGCATGACGTGCCAGTCTTCCTGTGATACTGCAAGCAATTTCCGTACAGTAATTTCCGTACAGTGCGTTTAATCGGCATCGCTGGTCGATCCCTAAGCCTGGGCGACCGATCATTGCCCGATTTGATCAAACTGTGGGGGTGGTTGTGCGGGTTATTCCGGTGCGCGAAACCTTGTGCAGGCACGAATCACACGAAGCTCTCATGTCGCAACTTCAGCTAGCAATTCCGAGTGCTAGGGTTCACCGGTCACTTTGCCGCGCACGCGAAAATGGCTGCCCTCATTCTTGTCCCACCCTTTTTGCACGCGACGCGTCCAAATTTGCTCGATACCAGCGGTTGTGAAACATGTCAA
>CAYUGI010000359.1:218-4934 GCA_964444105.1 uncultured Pirellulaceae bacterium | reverse complement strand
AGGGCGATGACGATACGGTTGGACTGAGCGGCGTCGGTTGATGAAGATGGCGAAGACACGATCTCTCGCCTGACAACGAAACGTGGTTCGGCCATGATGCCTTCAGTCTCGGTAGCGGCCCGGGCAACCGCGATCGCTTGGGCGCTACGCAGTGGCTCCTCCTCGACGCTCCCTCTTGCCAACAGGATCGAAGTGGAGAGTTCCCGTAGCGAGACGACGCCGCCTTCTCGGGCGATGATGTTTTCAATGTCCGATCGCATCTGAGTCAACATTGCGTCACGCTTCCAACGTTCGTGCGCGGCCTTGAGATACTTGTTGATCTGCTCACGATCAATTTTCAACTCCATCGAAAGCTGCGATCGACTGGGCCAACTCTGGCCGTTGCTCTGATCCGTCCCACAGTTATCGAGTCCCAACAACGTCTCAAGGAATCGTTGTTCGGCCTCATCACCATTCTTTGAATTACCGCGACGGACTTTGGCACAGAGACGGTCGACGCTGGCACTGGATACTGCCTGCTCGTCGACTTCAGTTTCGGGAGCCTCGTGCTGGGTGGTTTCTGCGATCGAAGGTGTTCCGAGTCGCTGGCGTAAGATGTCGGCGACTTTGATGATTTCGCGACGGACGTCACCAACGATACCGCTCATCCGCTTCAACCGACCGGGCTTGCGTAGCATCAGGTCTTTGACGGTGAGTATGTTTTTTGTGTCGAGGGCCTCGAGGGCTGTATTGCTCAAACCAATCTGAGTGATAGAAGTTTCAAACGTGGCGGTCGCTAAAAGCTTGACCAATTCGTCTTCGTCGTGGTCGGTTGCCGGTTTGTCTTCAACTTGGTCAAAGCACTTGCGCCACGCACGAAGCATTTCTTCGGCGTTGTCAAAGCGTTCCTCCGGGGCGCGACGCAGGGATTTGGTGAAGAAATCCGTGAGCGGCTCACGAACACTCGAACCGAACTGTTCAGAATCAATCGTGGCTTCATAGTCCACAACTGCCGGGTTGTTGCCGTCGCCCCACTTAGGCAGTTTGCCGGTAGCGAGCTCGAACAGTGTTACGGCTGCCGAGTACCTTTCTGCGTGTAGATCCCAGCGTGGTGGATTTCTATCTGCAAGGAAGGGATCAAGGTAACCAACGGTTCCAGCATGAATATTGTCTGGCGCCGTTCGAGATAGTGAAAAGTCAAAGAGCGTCAGGTGAAGCTTGTCGCCGCGTCCAACTTTGCCGACGCCAATGTTATGCGGTTTGATGTCGCGATGCGGAATACCTTGCTCTTCCAGGAAACGCACGACCTCAAGGAGGTCTTCACCAAAACGACTGAGTAGCCCCGAGTGAAGCCGGCCCGCCTTGGCGAGTCGATCGCCGAGGGTTTCTGATCCGGCCAAGCTGAGCAGTAGGCAAACTCTCCCACCAATTTCTAAAGTGCGAAAGTGCTTGACGACGTGTTGGTGCTGGTGAAGCTTTTCAAGGATCTCGCCTTCACCTCGCAGGCGATCGTTGTGTTCGGCCGATGATGCGACCTTGAGAACGGCCTGCTTGCCTTCACTTCCATCGAGACTGACAAGCAGCGCTTTGGAGCTGGCACCTGTCCCCAATTCCTTGATGACTGTCATACCTTCAGGGAGTTTCGCTCCAGCGTGTGCTTCGAGCGGATCTTCAACGATGTCGAAATCCGTCATCACCAATTCCTGGTAGACGCCGTCCAGGTCACCGACAAATTCGTTGATCGTGTCGGTGCGATTGGTAATGTCGGGATGTGTCGCGTACTGGATCAGCATCTGTAGACACTCACCGGCGCCGTTGAGGACGTCGCTGATCTGAAGTCCTTTGGCGGCCCGAATCTTCTCTGCTAACTCGAGACCGTTTTCGGCTGGAGGTTGACCGGAGAAAATGTGATACGCGATCGAGCCTAGTGAAAAGATGTCGATGTGCTGACCACCAGAAGACTGTTTTTGAAACGCTTCGGGCGCCATGTAGGCTGTTGTGATGTCCTCAACCAGCCCTTCAATATGCTGTGTGGCTGTCACTGGCGACGAGTGCCCCTGTGAAACTGAAGTCGTTCGATAGCCGACTTGCCAGTTGAAGATCTTGATCCTGGGAAATTGTTTGTCGATGTCGACAACAAGAATACTCTGCGGCGACAGGGAACGATGGACGACTCGTTTGTTGTGTGCAAACCGAATGACATTGGCGATCTGTCGAACTAAGTCGATGCGCACGTCGGGCTCAAGCCTTTCGCCTCGCTGAGCCAGAAAATGGTCGAGCCGAAGACAATTATCCTCGGGGTAGTTCTCGAAGATGATGGCTGAGCCAAGTTCGTGCTCCGTGAACCCGTGAGTTCGCAGGATCCCCGGATGCTGCATGGTTTCGAGCAACTGAAATTCGCGGAGTGCTGCTCTCTCGATGGCGGATCGTTCTTCGGTGGTTGATCCTTGGCGTACCTGGTAGATGCGGATTCGCCGCTTGACCTCTTCGAGCTTCACATGTTGAGCGGCCCAGTCCTGGAAGTTCGGCCCTTCCATGATCAAGTCTTGAAGCACAAAGTCGCTGACCTTGCGTGATTTTTGCGAAGGCCGAATCCCGGCTTGTTCCATTGCCTGCGAAAACGACTTGGCAAATGGTTTGTCAATGTTGTTGGCGGGCCGGGCACCGATGCCATCGCACCGCATGATCGCGGCGATGATGCCCTTGCGCTCCTTTTTGTCGGAGGATGCCTCTCGGTCACGCGGAACGACTGACTGTCGAACGTTTGCCGGCAGGTTGAGAACTTGGTCGCCGTGGGAACAAAAGACAAGTGGCTGTACGTAGAAGCTGCTCTTGAGTTTGGAAGCGGCCTTCTGCTTCAGGATCAACGACTTGAGCTTTTTGCATTTGCGATCAGTCAACAAGATCGGGTTGTCGTAGGTAGATCTTCGGCCTTCGTGATCCCAAGTCCAAGTTCCAGCATCGCCAGTGATAACTCCGGGACGGCTTTTTATCTCGATAAGGAAGATGCCGACTTTGGTTACCACAAGAAGGTCGACTTCGTTGATGCTGCCGTCAGTCGCCGTGAATTCAAAGTTTGCCCAAGCACGATAGGGTTCGTGATCAGGGAACTTCGCGCGGACGAACTCTAACGCTTCCAATTCCCATGGGAAGGTTGATTCAGTAACAGTAGTCCAATGAGTCGATGGCATGCAGGCAAGAATTGGGGAAGAGGCTATTTGGCTTTACGCCGGCGGTATTTTGACTGGTTTGATTTCTCAATGTTGGCCAAGAGCTTGTCGAGATCAGCGATCTTGAACAGGCGATATCCGTTGATCGGATTGCGGTGCATGGGAACTTTTTCGTCACGTCCCCAATTGCGCAAAGTGTTAGGAGACACGCCGAGATACTCAGCGGCTTCCTTAATGGTCAAGTAGGAATCCAGTTTCGTCATGTGATACTCCTTGTCACGGTAACGTAGGAGTACCAACCTTACCAAAGATTGAATCGGCTAAACAGTAGCGAGAGTGGTGAAGGTCTTGAGAATCTGGTAGGGAATGCCAGTTAAAGAGTTTGGCTAACGCATGGCGTTGCTCGGTTGCAGCCAATTGAAGTTAGTCGAGATCAGTCGTCTTCTTGGCGGCGACAAGAGCTTCGCTCGTAACATAGCGTTGACTCATCGTGAACGCCGTGTTCTTACCCGTCTTTGACTTCTTGTCGTTCGGGATGCTTTGCCCCAAGTCCAATGTCTCGCTTGAGTCCGGTGCCGAAAGTAGAAAGACCATATTCCTTTGGCCAGCTCTTTTTTCGTCGCCAACCAAGATCCGATCGACCAACTCGCCAAGAGCTCCTTCATTGGCGCCTCGTTCCAACAATACATCGTCGTACTTTTCCAGAATCATTGGCACTAACGGACAGATGCTTCCCTCTGAATAGAAGCCAATTCGTTTAACGCGACGGAAGGATCTATTTGGCTGGCAAATATATGCACAGTTTTTGTTGTACGCGTTCCACGCTCTACGCGCCGCAACGACAACTGCATCATTGCGATCTGCGAGTAAACCTTCGGCTTCCAACATCGCTTGCAACTCTCGCAACAAGTAGGCTTCTCGCTCTGAAACCACTTCTTTGTTATCTGCCAAGAGTTCGTCAATCGCCTGACACAACAACGCGAAGGAAGACCATATCGCTCGATCGTCATCTAACTCATCAACGATCGCAGGTCTCGTGTCATCTGGCGTAAGAACTAGAAGCAGTTTTGTCTGCTCATTAGCATTGTCTAGCCGCGCAAGATGACGTTCAAGTTGAGGACGGTTCAATCCATCGCGTTCCGTCTTGGTTTCGACTAGCAATCGAAAGCTGCTTTGGATGATGGCATCCGGAACTCCATCGCCGCCTTTTGAAGGTTGGTTCTCGAACCGAACGAACTCCAGTTCCGACTGTTCCAGCAATGCGCCAAATATTCGTTCAATACGATCAAGTGACAAAGAGCGAATGACTGCCATGATGGAGGACGTTACACGGTTTTCGCCTTGGGAATAGGTTGAGAAAATGTTGGTCAATTTCGTCTCCTTAGTTGTTGACTAAGTTGGGTTCAAAAGGAATCTTGACACCAGCGTGGCAAGGCTTTTGCCAAAAGCGGGTGCACTCCGTTGTAAACGCCGTTTTGAGGTTCATCGGAAGCGTTGGATACGACGGCCAAGAGCTTGCCTTCCAAGACGACAGGGCCTCCAGAAGCTCCAGGACAAACTTTTTCTA
>CAYUGI010000359.1:0-208 GCA_964444105.1 uncultured Pirellulaceae bacterium | reverse complement strand
CCTCTATCCATCCACCGTCGTGGTTTCGAATATGGGCTTGCGTATCGGGAGTGAATTCCTCAAGTTGCACCTCGATTGCTGACCAGGGCGCACAATCGGCGTAGGCTTTTGCTTCGTTTGGAAATTGAGAACGATCCGGGCAACCCAAAATGACCAAGTCCGAAATGGGGTCAGCAAATTCCAGAGTAGTGCTGAACAACTCCCCGGT
>CAYUGI010000358.1:0-4989 GCA_964444105.1 uncultured Pirellulaceae bacterium | reverse complement strand
CCCAGGCGGGAGTCACACCCGCTAGTCAATCAGACCTCGCCAGTCCGCACGTGCATCAATGGCAATTCTGGCACTCACACCGCCCTACCAATTGCTACCCATCTACCAGCGCTAGGAAGAACTCTATGTGGCGATTGATTGTCGTATCGATTCTTGCGATCAATTCGTGCTGTCCCTGCGGACACCGGATTCTTGCTGACGAAGCAACGGGTTCCCAATTCACCGTTGAAGTCTTCGACCGAGAAACCAGAGAGCCAGTCGAAGGTGCGACCGTAAAGATCGTGGGGCACCTAGGCGTCAAAGTAAGCACGTCGATCAGCACGGACTCAGCTGGCAGGGCTTCCTCCATGCTACCAAGGACTACCGATTCAGTCTCGCACGTGACGATACGTGCAAAAGGCTACCATCCGTATCACACCGCATTCGATTCCGGAAGATCAACGTCAAAAGACCCGTCAAAAGAAAAGCGTGTGGCGATGCGACCGGGCAAACTCTTGCAGGGGCGAGTCATCGACGAGCAGGGAAATCCCATTTCGGGTGTTCGCATCACCACGACAGACGCATCGGATGAGTCGATCCACGGATACTTCTACACGTTATTTGATTTGGAAACAGATCAGGCGGGAAGATTCAGTTTTGACTCGGTCGATCCGCATTCGGATTTGCGACTTCAATTTTCGCACCCAAGGTATAAGACGCGATGGTTGGCAAGCGACGTGAGTGGTGAAATGGAGATTCAGCTTGCCAATGACAAACAGGTGGCAGGCACGATCCGCAGTTTCCGCGGACAGCCCGTCAACAACGCAACGGTCGTATCGGTAGGTGAAAACGTAAGCGTCCGAAGCGATAAGAATGGCAAATTTGATTTAGGAATGGTCCACGGTTCTCCGCTCCAAGTCGTCGTGACCGCAGACCAATCAAGTCCGCAATTGGTGCGCGTCGACGAATTCGATGACGCCAATGATCTGTCTGTTCGCTTGTTGCCAGGACGCACGATTCGATTCCGCGTGATAGATGAACGTGGCGAGGCGCTTTCGGACGTACGGATCACATCCCGCTTTTGGCGAGAGACTTCAGCACTCCGATTAAACGCGGTAACGGACGACGGCGGCTTGGCGACGCTGCGAAATGCACCTGCGGACGTTGTCGAATATGAATTCAGTCTCGCTGGCTATCTGATTCGATCAACGCGACTAAAAGCCGAAAGCAAAGTCCATCAAATCAAATTGGTGAAACCAGAGTCGTCCAAAGCAACAAAAGACGCCACCGATGCTGCCGCTTCAAAAAGCGAGGTGGAACTTGTTGCGGCGACTGACCATGAAATATTGGACATTGACCCAACCAATGCGGAACGCCGGATCATGCACCTTTGTGACATTGACGGAATGGTTCTGCGACCGCTTATCAGCGATGTCAAACTAAGGCACAGGCTTGATCGTCATGGCACCCCAGACGTTTCGCAGGACGGTTCGACGATTGCCTACGATGCTTGGTCAACTAGCAACAGCGAAGACTGGGAAGACGCGCGGATCGTGGTGGCCAACATTGACGGCTCCCAAGCACGCGATATCGGCTATGGGGTCATTCCCAGTCTGTCACCCAATGGGCAACACCTGGTCTTTAGCCGACCACGCAAGCACGCACCCAATGACGATGCCCAAGGCCAATCGATTTGGACAATGAAAACCGATGGGACAAACAAGAAAATGATCGCGGACCATTATGCCTGGGGAGGCCGATGGACTGCCGATGGAACATCCATTGTCTTTCGCGGCGGGAACGATGACCAAGGTAAATACGTGTCGGGAAATTGCCTTCGAGTCTACGACCTACAGACGGAAACCACACGAAATGTGTTTTCGCCCGAAGAAAGCCCATTTAGCAGTTTAAAATTTCAATTGAATGTCAGTCGGCAAAGCCGGTTGGCGATCATGAAAGGGACGCTTCGAGACGGTAATGGTGCGATCGCTGTCATCGACATTGACCGGGGTCTTGAATCGATCCGACTGCTAAAGCCAAGACATCCAGACCTTCCGAATTTCGCGATCTCTGTCGGTGGCGTCTCTAGCTTTTCGAGTGACGATCAGTGGTTTGCCACGGCTTGCAAGAACAAGGGGCGTCTGGTTGGTCACGCGATCCACATCGACAAGCTTTTCAAGCCAAGACCGTTTCGCGATTTCCCAAAAGACCTCGTCATTGTGGACCCAACGTTCACGCCAGATGGCAAGCACGTCATCGTTAGCATTGGAACGCAATAGCCTTTTTTCCAAGCTAATCGCCAACCGTGGCCCCAACCCGAACGCAAACGCTAGCAATAACGTGCTCGGGTTCTTCGGGTTTCTCCCGGTGATTATTTTTGGCCAACTTCAGGGACTGCGTACGGTCGATTTGCTAGTGTGGGTTGTCAACCAAGGCGGCCACAGCAAACTGGTAATCAAAGCGATCAACATGCGTCAGCTTTTCTTAGGCATCGTCCTTTTCTTCTGTGTGGCACCTCTTTCAGTCTCGGCTCAAACGGCTTGCGACGAATCGTGTAGCGCAAGGTCGAAAAAATGGTTTCAGTGCGACCGGTGTACATCAGATCCTGGCGCCCTTTTTCAATGGCGATGCCAGAGTGCGGATGCGGGCATTGCAACGCTGAATGAACCACTTGTTACAGACCGTCCTGACTTTACAGAAGCTGGAAGCGTCGTTGGCCTGGGTGTGCTGCAGATCGAAACGGGATACACCTACACGCACAACGACGACAATGGCCAAGAAACCAAATCGCATTCGTATCCTGAGACATTGTTCCGGTACGGCGTCCTGGCTGATTGGCTTGAACTTCGCGTGGCTTGGAATTACGGCGACGAAGAAACCAACGGCATAGGAACTGACGGCAGCGATGACCTCTATCTCGGTTTCAAAATCGGCCTCACCCCTCAAGACGGCATTCGACCTGAGATGGCTTTGATTCCGCAGATGACAGTACCGACGGGAGCCTCGGATCGAACGAATGATGAAGTCCTCGCAGGACTCAACTGGCAGTATGCCTGGAGCATCAACGAGACAATCGCCACCGGTGGTAGCACGCAATTCAACCGGGCTCTCGACGAAGCGACCCAAGGGGCCTACACCGAATGGGCGCAGTCTTGGACCATCGCTTACTCACTGACAGACCGACTTGGCGCCTACACCGAGTACTTCGGTTTCTACCCCAACGGTGCTGACACGGCGTCGCCGGAGCACTATTTCAACGGCGGCTTTGCGTTGTTGGCAAATAATGACCTGCAGTTTGACATTCGCGGTGGCACCGGACTCAACGCAGATGCTGACGACTACTTCGTCGGGGCAGGTCTTTCGGTACGCTTTCGCTAATACTAGCGGCTTGGATATCAGCCGGCCGCGCGTTTGTTATCAGCCAGCCATGGGTTGGATATCAGCCCAGCAGGCGTTGCATTTTGAAATTGGTCAGTGCGATGCCAAGACATTCGACGCTTTGCTGCTGCAACACCTCAAATCCCATCGATTCGAAGAACGGCTTTGCAGTGATACTCGCTTCAGTCGTGATGCGTTTGCAGTGTCGATCGATTGCATCTTGAATCAATCCGTCAACCAAGCGTCTCGCGATGCCTCGACGTTGGTAATCGGCCGACACGTACAACCGATCAAGATGACCGGCCAGGTTCATGTCCGCAAATCCGACCAATAACCGTTGATCTACCGCGACGTAGCTTAACTTCTTGTCGAATCGTTGGCTCCATGTTTCCAAGTCGATTATCTGCGGTGCCCAAGCATCCACCTGCTGTTGAGAGTAATCGCGGATATTGATGCGATGAATCGTGTCGCGAAAAAGCCCCAGGCACGCAGCAGCGTCGCGGGAGCGGTAACGACGTATTTCGATTTCCCCCGCCAAATTCATGATGGCTGCAACATCAAGTGACCTTCGGAAACCGTCACAGCGCGACCCGATAGCCTGACGCGGTTACCAACGACTTCACATTCGACGATGCCTCCACGCGGTGACGATTGAAAGCCAACCAGCTTTGTTTTCCCCAACTCGCGACTCCAGTAAGGTGCAAGCGAGCAATGAGCGGATCCGGTAACCGGGTCTTCGTTGATGCCGCTCCTTGGTGCAAAGAAGCGTGATACGAAGTCGCTACCGTCGGTGTCAGACGCCGCTGTCACCATCACGCCTCGGGCATCGACCATGGATATGTCTTGATAGTTCGGTGCCAAATTCCGGATTGCATCGGCGTCTTTGAAGCGTACCAACATGTCAAAAGCCGTTCGTTGAACATCAAGTACCTTTTCTGGAAAGGCATTTTTGATCGTCGCGATGACTTCAGCATCGGCCACTCTTTCCAGCGGGCTTGCCGGGAAATCAAGCGTGATGAGCCCCCCGCAAAGACCGCAACTTAGCTGACCGCTGCGAGTAAAAAAATCAACGGACTCAGTCGCAGGAACCAGCCCTTGCTGGGCCAGAACATGAACGGCAGCCAGTGTAGCGTGGCCGCACAGATCGACCTCAACGGCGGGAGTAAACCATCTGAGATCAAAGTGACCGACCGTGCTTCGCGGCACAACGAATGCCGTTTCTGACAAGTTCATCTCCATCGCAACGTTCTGCATCCAGTCGTCGCTGGCAAATCGATCCAGCAAACAGATCGCCGCAGGGTTTCCACTGAACGCTTCGTCAGCGAACGCATCAACTTGAAAAATACGGATGGGGGATTCGACGCTCATTGCGTTCTCAATGTTTGCTGAAAGTAAAGATTCTCGCCCTGCACGCGACTCGAGAAAGGCCCGTGGCTAGCCCAAATTATTCATCAGCAGCGCACGTTGGTTTACCTTTTCCAGGCGGCCAGTTCATGACCAGGGCTGGTGAAAGCCCAATACTGCTAAGTTAAGGAACATTCGGACTTAATATCTAACGCGAAGCGCGAGTTTTGATGTTGCGGGAGGGTCGGACGCAGTAGCGGCCGGGGAGGGAAATGCGCGGAGCAAACG
>CAYUGI010000357.1:0-4995 GCA_964444105.1 uncultured Pirellulaceae bacterium | reverse complement strand
ACTTTCTCCAACCGGCGCGGTCGAGGCGTTTCGTCTTTTGTGTTGGGCAAAAGCGCATGACTGCGGATTGCCCACAACTGCGGTCAATGTTTCTAAGCGAGTGTTCGTGGCAGACGGCGGCGTTGACGCATCCATTCGCTCAGCGCACAGAAAGCTCGGTAAGGACGACGACATTTTCGGCGTGAGCACTGGATTTCAGATCAAGACAGGTGACTTTTCTCCCTGGCAACCATCAGTGATCCACAAAGAACTGTTTGGCACCAGCAAGACTAAAGCTGATTTGCAAAACCTTGGATCGGAAGTGCAGAAGCTATTGAAGAAGCGGCAACGATACATAATGGTTTGCTTCGGAGTTGACCTGCTTGCAAAAGAACGAGCGGACGCTGTCGTCCACATCAAGAAAGCGTTTGCAAAATGCGGATACCCCGAAGCGAACGTCGACGTTTGGGGCCAGGGTGAACTACTCGGCCTGTTCGCAAAATACCCATCGCTCTGTCTGCGACTTTGCGGCCGTGAGGTTGACAACGTTTGCTCACGTGACGTTTGGCTTGAATTCGACGACATGGGGCAGAGTCTTAGGCAAAGCCCCGAGGTAATACAGCTCTGCGCAGATTTGAAAGATCAGCTTCGCAGTGGCGAAATCCGCCATGTTCGCCTATTAGGCGAACCAGGTATTGGAAAAACTCGCTTCGCACTAGAGCTTACCAGTGCTGACGATCTTGCCCCAGTGACGATCTACGCGAAAGGCGGTGATGCGATGCTGAAAAGCTCGCTCCTAAATGAGTTGATCCAACCAGACGATCACCGTGTTGCACTGTTCGTTGTCGATGAATGCTCGAAGGCGGACGTTGCAAGTATATGGAATGTCCTCAAAGCGAAATCCGATCGCATCAAACTGATATCCATTTACCACGGAGAAGATACAACTCGCGATGACCAGACCCGCCGAATCGAACTTCCACGAACCGATGAAAACGAAATCGTTGCCATATTGAAAGACCATGGAGTTGGGGAGAACGAAGCACGCCGATGGGCAGGGTTTTGCGAGGGCTGTCCCAGGGTGGCGCACGCAGTTGGTGCGAATATTCATGCAAGCTCAAACGATGTGTTGGCATCACCAACCTCGACTCTTGTTTGGAACCGATTCCTTGACGGATACGAAAAAGCCGAAACCGACGTTCACGAAACACGTAAGCTTGTACTGCGTCACGTCGCTCTTTTTGAGCGATTTGGTTTTGAATCACCGGTCCAAGAGGAAGCCCGATGTATTCAAAAGATGATTCAACGAAGTGATCCAAGTGTCACTTGGGCAAAGTTTTGCGATGCGATCAAGTTTTGGCGGGATCGCAAAGTGATCCAAGGAGCGACGACGCTTTACATCACACCACGACTGCTTCATGTTTTCTTGTTCAAGGATTTTTGGAAGCGCTATGGCACCGGGTTTGACATCGCTGATGAAATGAGCCAGATGTCGGGACCGCTTCAGCGTTGGTTTGCCGAAATGCTGAAGCATGCTCACGAATGCAAGCCTGCAATTGACTCGATTTCCCATCTTCTCGGTCGGAACGGTTTGTATTCGGACGGTTCTTTTCCTAACGAGGAAAGCGATGGACGACTGTTGATGTCACTATCGGAGTCCTGCCCTGACCAAGTGCTCGCCTGCCTGCGTCGTACCCTTGGGACGATGGATTCCAATGCCATTGAGTCTCTTACGTCAGTTCGCCAATTTGTCGTCTGGACCTTAGAGCGAATCGCGGTCTGGGAAACTCATTTCTCGCACGCTGCTGAATTGCTGCTTCAGATTGCGGAAGTCGATGAAACCAATCATTCAAACAACGCGGTCGGGACTTTTGCCGGACTTTTCAGCTTGACGCCGGGACTTGGCGCGACCGCTGCATCCCCCGACAAACGTTTGCGAGTTCTTGAGTCGTCGCTCAAGGCAAAGTCGGCAAAACAAAGAGAAATTGCTCTGAAGGCCTGCGTCACTGCACTCTCAACAGGTCCTGATTCGCGAATCATTGGGCCGGAACACCAAGGCCACCGTCTAAAGATCCCTTTCTGGATGCCAGACACCTACGGCGAACTCTGGGATAGCTACTTCGCCGTATGGACGCTGCTGAATGACCATCTATCCCGATGTCCAGGCCAGGAACGCAGGGAAGTGATCCCGGCAATCGTCAAGGGCAGCCATTGGATGACGCACCTGCCTCGTTTCGCACCGAAGATAGCGCCGACTCTTGAACTGCTATCGAAAGACAGAGACGCTGACCAAAAAGAGATTATCGCGTTTCTTCAATTCTATTTACAACGCAGCAGCGAAAAATTGCCGCCTGGAATCGCAGATCAGTTCGCTGGCCTTTTATCGCAACTTGATGGCAACGATTTCCCCTCGATATCAAAGCGTTTCATTCGGGATCTGACTTGGGAAGACTGTCACGATGAAGATGGTAAGAAACGGTTAGACGAAAAGCTCGACTGGCTCGCTTCAAAAGCAGTTGGACACCCCAGTCAACTTAGTGCAGATTTACCCTGGCTGGTTCGCGAAACATCGAACGCTGCGTTCTGGTTTGCTCGACGACTATGCGATGCTGATCCTGAACGCGAGCTCTTGGACTTGATATTGAATGAGTACCGAAACCAGGACTGCATCGAGTCAACGATGTTGCTGTGCGGATACCTTTCCTCGATCGGTTGGACGGACATCGACGAATGGCAAGCAATCATTCTGTCTCTCGCGAACGAACAACTGTTCGCTGAGCACTATTCCGAGATCGTGATCCACACAGGCATGACAGATACAGTCGTCTTGAAAGTCATCGAATTGTGTGAGTCTGGCGTTTTAGCAAAAGAAAAGCTCGAGAACTGGTGGTTTACAGATGCGCTCAAAACGATCAGTGAGCCAGTTTTTCGCCAACTCATTGAAATGCAAGTTGCCAATGCAACCGAGGGACTTTGGGAAAACTCACTCAGAATGTGCAATCAATTCTATGAGGAAGGCTCTACGTTGCCAGAATCGCTCATCTTTGAATTGCTCGCCGAACCAAACCTAAGTGACTCACGGATCGCCGATTCGGCAGGGTACTACTGGACGGAATTGGCAACTCGCTTCATCGAAGCCTACCCAAATCGGAAATGGGACATCTTCAAGGGAATACTCTCACAAGAACGGCGCATGCTGCGGTGCATCGAACACCACCGCGAAGGCTTGATGGCACAACTCGTCGTGGATGACCCAAGCAGGGCTTGGGAATGCATCACCGAAGTGCTCGATCAACACGACGACAACCGGTGGGCGATTACATTCTGGTTGTCTGGTGAGATGACAAGCAGTTGGGGCCAGATCGCGGCGGGACCGATTCAGCATATTCCTGCTGCGGACCTGTTCGCGTGGGTCGATTCAGATCGGGAGAGTCGCTCATACTGGCTTTGCCAAGCAATGCCGAAGACATTAGACCAAACTCCCGCTGGTCGTTTGACGCGAGATTTTGTTGCCACCTTCTGCAACGACGAAAGCACTTACCGCTCACTTTTCGCTCATTTCGGATCACGTAGTTGGTGCGGAAAAGCGAGCGAACACTGCCGGAAGTTACGCGATGATGCTCGCGAATGGCTCAAGGGTGAAACTGATCGAATCGTTATCGACTGGATTGAGGAATATATCTCTTCGCTCGACCACGGAATCGAAAGTGCCGAGATTGACGAAGAACGCGAGTTCTAGCGATCTGAGACACAACGGAAGTCGTACACGCGATATACCCGATGTTTCCGGCCTGAGTACTTGGTCGTGCCGGTCGAACTGGAAACGGAAGCCGAACTGTTGATGGGATCGTCGCAATTGATGATCGACGCCCAGGGATCGCCCACCAAGATCCCGGTCGATAACCCGCACCGAAACAAGTATCGCATCATTAGCACGCCGCATTTGTCGGACAGCTACTACCCCGGTGCGAGTGCCGCCGCGTGGTATCTCTTCGCAAACCCGCGAGTGTTGCCGGCTTTCGAGATCGTGTTCCTGAACGGCCGACGCACACCGATCATCGAGCGAGTCGAAATGCCAAGAGGAGCCGCGAGTCTTTAGTCCGTAGTCTGAAGACTGGTGGGGCGTGAGGCATCGCTACTTTCGTAGAGAGCGAATCAGTCCGTTGAGGACTTTACAAGTTTCGACAGACTTTGCCAGAAGTGCCTGCGATTCGTCCCCTTGGAGATACTCCAACCTTACAGCGAGCGAGACTTGGTACTCCAGTTCACGGGCCGAGCCGTACGCGATGTCCAAGAACCGGATGAAGTCTGCTTCTGAGTGCCGAGCGCATCCTTCAACGATGTTGCTTGGCACCGAAACTCCGGCGCGACGCATCTGCGATGTAAGCCCAAAGAGCTCTTCCTTCGGGAATTGCTTCGTCAACTTGTAGGTCATCAATGCCAACTCGTCAGCCAGCACGAACGCTCGAAGCTTCGTGTGATCTCTCATCAGTTTTCTCCCGACTCCAGTCTACAGACTCCCGACTGTCCTGGCGTCGCCAAATTCGGCATCTACGCAGGGGCTCGCGGGAGCATCACCATCAGCGGCATCTTTTGCCTAGTCAAAGACCCGACGACGAATATTCCCGCCGGCACGATTCTTTATTGGTCCCAGGTCAGCCACCACGTCATCAAAAACGCGTATTCGCACTCGATGATCGGCATCGCAGTTGAAGACGCACCGCCGAGTTCTTTGACCGTCAACGTGCGACTCCTTCAATAACCAAATCCACACCAAGAGGTATTCGCATGAAAGCGAGGCTAGAAACAACGCTCATGGCGTGCGTTTTGTTCGCTTGCGTTGGTTGTCTGCCGGAAAGTGAGGTCCGCGTTCGACCGCTTCCCGCACCATTGCCCGAGCAACCGATCGCAAACCTTCCCACTCAGTTGCATCAACGCAACTGGACCGGCTGGCTGAATCAAGGAAGTTGTGTTCACGCATCGCTGGTCAACCATCTTCGATGGCTCAACAAGTTT
>CAYUGI010000356.1:0-5002 GCA_964444105.1 uncultured Pirellulaceae bacterium | reverse complement strand
AACTGCGTCCGACCCTCCCGCAAGCGAGAGGGTGAAGACTTGCGCAACATCAAAATGCGCAAGCGAGCGGCAGGTTTGGTGGACCGCTCGCTTGCGTCTCACTCTGTGCACCGCGGTTTGGGCTTACCCCCGCTAGCCATTTCGATAGCGCCACATGCATGCCAGTGCCGACACGCCGTCACGCCAACCGATTTTCTTGCCTTCGTCGTATCCGCGGCAACGATAGTTCGTTGCGACTTCGCTGACGCGTGCCTCGCGCGCGGCCACCTTGGCCGTGATTTCGGGTTCAAAGCCAAAGCGACATTCACGCAATGTAATGCCGCGAATCAAATCGCCACGAAACGCCTTGTGGCATGTTTCCATGTCGGTTAGCTGTAGGCCAGTCAGCTGGTTACTCAGTGTCGTCAATGCCCAATTGCCGAAGCGATGGATCATCGAAGGATCATCTATCTCGCCTAGGTATCGCGAACCATAAACAACGTCTGCTTCGCCGTCAGCGATCGGTGCGATAACAGTCAGCAAATCGACCGGATCGTATTCCAAATCCGCATCCTGAATTGCCACGACGTCGCCCTGACTGTGGCGAATGGCCAACCGAACGGCGGACCCTTTTCCACGATTCAGGCGGCGGCGAAGAATCACGCGATCCGAACGAGGAGACAAATCACGAAGCCACTCGCTGGTTCCATCCGTGCTGCCATCATCGACGACGATCACCTGCGTGCCTTCGGGCATCACTTCGTCAATGCGATCAAGTACCTTGGGAAGCGTCTCTCGCTCATTGAAGACCGGTACCATTACCGTCAGCTTGTATTGATTCAGCGGCCGCACATCGCCGACCGCGTCCAACGCTTGCTGAGCAATGTCCAGCGTCTCTTCCACGCGAGCAACGGTATCAACAGCATCCGCCACCATCTTTGGTGGCTGTGATTCGACTTGTTCTGAACTGAGCATTTATTCTTCTAAGCTTTGAATTGCTAATCGAAAAGCCGGCTCCCCCGTGGCGTGTAAGCCGAGGACCGGTCTCCGACGAAACGTAGGTCCAGTCTCATGTGGACGCTGAAAGGATCGCTGAATATCGCGTCACTGCACTTCTATCGGCGGTTTGTTCGTGCGGGTGGTGCCGGTTATCCCTCAGCTTCCTTCCCCGCCCCCATATCGCTTAATCTGTGCGGTATCCAAAACCACTCTGTGAAGATCTCCATTCCCGTTCTAATTCTTGCTGTCGCGACTGCGGCGAACTTATGGACCTCCTGCTTTACCTCGCCCTTGTCCCCGCCCTTGGAGTCGCTGCCCAATGGATTGCTTGGCGGACGAATCTGCCAGGCATTTTGCTACTGCTGGTATTCGGAGTGATCTTGGGGCAATTTGTACAGGTCGATCAGTATTTAAGTGATCTGACAGGCGGTAATGAAACCGCGGGCCCCAGCCTGTTGTTCCCGCTCGTTTCACTTTCTGTGGCCGTCATCATGTTTGAAGGTGGCTTGTCGCTGAAACTCTCCGAACTGCGCGAGGCCGGTAGCGCCGCGCTGCGACTTTGTACGGTAGGCGCCGCCATCACGTTTGCGCTCTCGGCAGTCGCCGCACACTTCACGCTAGGATTTCAGTGGGAGCTAGCATTGTTGCTAGGAGGGATACTTACCGTCACCGGCCCCACCGTTATCGGACCACTGCTGCGCCAAGTGCGTCCCAGTCGCCGAGTCGCTTCGACACTGAAGTGGGAAGGAATCGTGATTGATCCCATTGGAGCCATTCTTGCGGTTCTGGTTTTTGAACATGGAATGATGGCGGGCCATGGATCGGGTGTCAGCGGAATCCTGATGACATTGGGTTACACGGCTTTGATCGGTGTTGTCTTAGGAGTTTTCGGCGGAGCGCTGCTGGGATTTGCGTTTCGCAAGTTCTGGATTCCGGACCAATTGCAAGGCGTCGCAGCATTGTCGGTTGGGCTCTTGCTCTACGCGGTTAGCAATCATTTTGCTCACGAATCGGGACTGATCACTGTAACGATCGTAGGCCTTTGGTTAACCAATCTCCGTAATCTGGAGATCGAACATATCATCGAGTTCAAGGAGAATTTGCGAACACTGCTGATAGGCTGTTTGTTTATCGTGCTTGGGTCGCGTGTGAACCTGGAAGACGTCACCGCCATTGGACTACCCGGTGCGTTGTTCGTGCTGATTCTGATTTTGTTGATTCGTCCTGTCTCGGTGTTTGTGTCATTAGCAGGCAGCCCATTGAACTTTCGCGAGCAGTCTTTCATCGCAGGACTTGCGCCGCGAGGCATTGTGGCGGCGGCTGTTAGCAGCGTGTTTGCTTTGAAAATGGAAAGCCACGCGGCGGAGTTGAACATTCCGGGTGCAGATCAGTTGGCGACGGTGACCTTTTTGGTGATCGTTGCCACTGTTGCGATCTATGGATTGTCGGCAACACCGTTAGCCAAGTTTCTACAGCTAGCGGATACGTCAAAAAACGGGGTTTTGATCGCGGGCGCGGACGCGTGGGTGAGAGACTTTGCCAAGGAACTGATAAAGTCAGATGTAGGGGTGTTACTTGTCGATACCAACTACAACAAGATTTCCAAGGCTCGCGTAGACGGGATCAATGCCGCGTGTGCAAACATTCTGAACGAACACGTCGTCGAAGAGTTACCGCTCACTGGAATCGGTCGTTTGTTGGCGATGACGCCCAACGACGAAGTCAACTCGCTGGCAGTGCGCGAATGCACGCATTTGTTCGAGCGGTCTCAGGTTTATCAGCTGACATACAACCAGGAAAATGCCCATCACCGTCGCGGCATGACTAAGAACCTAATGGGTCGAGAGCTGTTTGGCGAAGGGAATACATTTTCAGATCTTCGCGAGCTCCATTCAGCTGGTGCAAGATTCAAAACGACGCCGCTGACCGACGAATTCACTCTGGAAGATTTTCAGAACAAATACGGTAACGGAGCCATTTTGCTTTGCACAATTGATGAAGATGGCACCATTGAAATCGACACGCATGATTCACCAGTCACACCACAACCAGGCCAGAGTATCATCGCAATGGTATCGGCTGTAGTGGTGCCTGAGTCACACGCTGCTCACGAGGACAAAGCACCTAATTCCGACACGTCCACAGCGGACAACCTGAATGATCACACCGCCTAAGCGACACGCTTCACTCAAGATTTCAAACGATGCCCGTTGAACCGTTCCCATTGCTATTAGCCCTGCTTCCGATGATCGGCTATCTGATTGTACTCGGAATGATCCGTCTGTCGGGGTACGCCTTAGTCACTACCGGTGGACGTGACATCGCAGCGTTGGGGGTCGCGATATCGGGACTGATTGCGATCGGTCCTGCCGAGCTGTTTTTCCCCAATGCCGCTGCGACTGTTTTTGGGCCACTTGTCTGGATTGCCCTTGTCGTTTTCTACGGTTTAATCGTCTCGTTGATTGCGCTGACATCGACGCCGCGACTGGTTGTCTATGGACGTACACCACAAGATCTTCAGCAGCCGCTCTTGGCAGCTGCCAAGAGAATTGACCCGGATGCTGCTGACATCAACGGGTTGCGAGTTTACCTCCCCAAGTCAGGCGTTCACTTTCGTTTGGAAGGCTATCGAGATGCCGATCATGCACAGGTAGTCGCCTTCGAATCCGGAGTACCACTGCAAATGTGGAATGATCTGCTGGCAGGCTTTCGCGAGGAAGTCAGCAAATCGCCTCGCCCAGCGCAGCGACATGGTCACATGATGTTGATTGTCGCGGGCGCACTGATCGGGATCGTGCTTTGGCAAGGATTTGGTCATCAAGAACAAGTTGTCCAGGGTTTTCGACAATGGCTCTGGCGATAAGATTGTCTCTCACCTACTCAAGTTGAGGAAAATTTTAGGATGCAAGCGAAAGACATTAAGACGGGAATTGTCGTCGTTCACAATGGCGACCCCGTACTCATCGAGAAAATCAGCGTTCATTCGCCATCCGCCCGTGGAGCTGCGACGTTGTACAAGTTTCGTGCTCGCAATGTTGTCACACGCAACAAGATCGACATTACGATGAAAGGCACCGACTCGATCGACGAAGCTGACTTTCAGCGCCGCAACGTGCAAATGATGTACACCGATCCGACACACATTTTCTTGATGGACCAGGAAGACTACCAGCAATTTGAATTGCCTCTGGAAGACGTAGAGGAGCAACTCCCCTACATCACCGAAGGGCTCGAGGGCATGCGAGCTTTGATTTACAACGACGGGTGTGTCGGCCTGGATGTACCTGCCTCAGTGGAACTGACGATCTCTCAGTGTGATCCTGGCGTAAAGGGCAACTCGGCGACATCTCGGACAAAACCAGCCACCCTGGAAACCGGGCTGGTCGTTCAAGTGCCTGAGTACATCAAAGAAGGCGAAAAGCTGAAAATCGATACACGCACCGGCGAGTATCTGTCTCGAGCGTGACTGAACCTGAATGTCGTATCATTTCTTAATCCGCAGCGCCAGCAAGGGGCCCAACGTGCCGCTCGCTGGCGCTTTTTGATGTTGCGCCAAATAGCCAGAAACCGTCTCTTGCAAAGTAAATCACACGTCAATTTAGCGTTTTCAAACTTCACTCTCCCTATGGGAGAGTCGAGCCTTAGCGAGGAGAGGGCCAATCCAGTATTTCAGCTCAAACCCGTTTGCTCCGCGCATTTCCCTCCCCGGCCGCTACTGCGTCCGACCCTCCCGCAAGCGGGAGGGTGAAGACTCGCGCAACATCAAGACTGGTGATTCGCGTTGTACTCTCGAAATCTCTCTTTGCATGCCGTTTGTCCTGACAAGGCCAATTTTCAATTTTCTTTCGGCTTGAAATCGCATCAAACTCGAAAAGAAACTGCATTGCGGCCAAGTCCTCTGCCGATCCATCTTGCTGAACGCCCACGGGCGTCTAAAATTGGACGGTGGGATTGAATAAGTCCCACACAGCTTCGGTCTTCCATTTCGGCAGAGGGATCATTTTTAGGGTTCGCCTGGATCACT
>CAYUGI010000355.1:0-5008 GCA_964444105.1 uncultured Pirellulaceae bacterium | reverse complement strand
TTGCTCCGCGCATTTCCCTCCCCGGCCGCTACTGCGTCCGACCCTCCCGCAAGCGAGAGGGTGAAGACTCGCGCAACATCAAGAAGCGCCAGCGAGCGGCCTAGGCTTCTTCGCGTTGTATCGTCTCGATTGAGAGCTTTAATTGATGTCGCGCCCGGCTCAATCGGCTTCGCACCGTGCCAATCGAGATATCAAGAATCTCCGCGATCGCTTCGTAGGAATGTTCTTCCATTTCCCGCAGCACCAAGATGGCGCGGTGCTCTTCCGTCAAGTTGTGCATGGCTTGACGGACTAACGCGATGCGTTCTCGTTGCAACAGGGGCTCATCGACGCCGTCGCCATCATCGGCGATTTCCAAACCTGAGCTTTCGCGGCAATAGTCCAGGGAGACCTTCGCCCGTTTGCGACGCCGCCGTGTCAGCGCACTATTGAAGGCGATTCGATAGAGCCAAGTGAAAAACTGACTGTTACGCTGAAAGGTGTCGAGCTTGACGAAAGAGCGGATGAATGCCTCTTGCACCACCTCTTCGGCTTCTTCGGGCGAACCGGTTACCTGTAACATCGACGCGAAAAGTCGGTCTTGGTGCCGATGCACCAGTTCGGTGAAAGCAGACCGATCTCCCTGGACCGCGCGATCAATCAGATGAGCCTCTTCCGCCACGAGCATCTTCCAGGGAATGCTGTCCGCACACCAACAGTCTTCTTGGACTGAAGGCACGCCGACAAACGACTTAAAGTACAACGCCAATAGTCTATCAGCGTAGTCACAAAAAAACCGCAGCCTACGCTTGGAAACGTAGGCTGCGGAAATCTATTTGTCGGTAGCAGGAAACAAGCGTCTTTTGACGTTTCATTCGTACACACTCAGAGCGACTTGCCCCCGTGGCTGTCACTCTAGGCGGTTTCTCCATCTGCCGAAGTCGCATCCGTGCCAGTAATCACAATTCGGCGCGAGCGTTTTTCTTCGACCACCTTTGGCATGGTGATCGCTAGGACACCGTGCTGGTAATCAGCCGTGATCGCGTCTTTGTTGACAGATTTCGGCAATGCAATCACCCGACGGAAACTTCCACAGGATCGTTCGACGCGATGATGTTGCACGTCATCACCATCGGCAACCTTCACTCGCTCCTTCACACGTTCGCCACTGATGATCACTTGGTCATCTTCCATTTCGATCGAAACGCCCGCGGGATCGACGCCAGGTAGATCCACGTACGCAACGAAAGCCTTTGTGGTTTCGTCAAAATCCATTCGTGGCGTGAATCCCGCTTTGGGTTGCTGCGGTTCGTCGCCTAGGACGGTTTCGACGATCGTGTTCATCTCGTTTGCCAGGTCATCCAGAAAACGACCCGTCATGTTTGTTGGGAATACCATTCTCATCGTTTTATTCTCCAAGGGAAAGGATCGCATGCGCAGCGACGACCGGTACAGGTACCGTGACGGCTGGCAAGCAACAGCTAGGATTCCCCGCGGACGACGTGCCCAAAGCGGAGAGTCATTGAACCCTGCAAAAGCGGACGCTGCCATTTCGGCAGAGATCAACAACGATGGGTAGATTACGCAAAGGCTATGCCAAAACCGCTTGGAGGGCGGTCTCGTGCATCATGCCGCTAAGTCCAGTACGCCTGACTAACGCGAAACGCCAGAGAGCGGCGCGTTCTAAGGCAGGGCTCATTGGGCCGCTCGCGTTTCACGCTGCCACTCTGCTTCAGACCCAATCGATCGCCCCCGATTCGCGCGGGCTAATTCAACTCGCCATCAGAAGCCTGGCCGCTTAAATGACGCTGCAGATAGGTGGCTCGATGAATATTGCGATCTGACGATCCAAGAAGTCGACCGTGGAGTTTTTGCAGATGAGCTGGCTGCGTATGAATGAACAACTTGTTGATCGTGCCGACTTGAACATTGTCGATCAGGCCAAGGTTCACACCCATGCGCACCTTGGATAGGTAGTGCATCGTTTCTTCGCTACTGATTTTTTTCGCAGTGCTCAAGATTCCCAGCGCGCGACTGACTTCATCATTCAAATCTTGCTCGCCTTGGTCAATCAAAAACGCTCGTGCCTTCCGCTCATACTCGATGATCCTGGGGACGACTTCATCGCCAACCAAGCTCAGCAGTGATTCCTCGCTATGTCCAAGCGTCACCTGATTGCTGACTTGGTAGAAGTCGCCGGTGTACTGCGAGCCTTCTCCGTACAGTCCGCGAACCGTCACGTTGATTCGCTGCATACTGCGAAAGACTTTTTCGATCTGACCTGTGATGACAAGTGCCGGAAGGTGCAACATCACGCTGACCCGTAATCCCGTGCCAACATTGGTCGGGCAGGCAGTCAAGTAACCGTAGCGTTTGTGAAAGGCATACAGGATTTCGCCTTCCAGCTTGTCATCCAACGCGTCGATTTGCTCCCAAGCGGCATGCAAATCCAGCCCACTGTTCATGACCTGGATACGCAGGTGGTCTTCTTCGTTGACCATCACGCTATATCGCTCGCCAGGATCCATCGCGACGGCGCGGGAACCATCGGCATCTGCGATCTCGCGGCTGATCAGCTGGCGTTCGACGAGGAACTGGCGATCGATTTCGGAGAGTTCGTCGATATCGACGTAATTGATTTTGTCCCAGCCATCAATCGATTCCATCCGTGCACGAACCGAGCGTTCAATGCTGACCCGGTCTTCGTCACTGCAGCGACGAATGAAAGGGAAGTCGACCAGATTTCGGGCTAAGCGAATGCGGCTACTGACAACGATGTCAGACTCGGGCCCGGTGCCACGTAGCCATTCGCCAGAGTTTTGTGCTAGTGCTGCAAAGTCGGCATCGTGTTTCACTGGTCGTCGCCGCTGTTGGAGTTTTCGTTTTCTGGAATATCATCGTTGCCATCCGTGGCACCACCAGCTTTACCGCCAGTCGCGGCGACGGGCTTGACCCGATTTTCGATCTGTTGCAACTGGTCACGGATTTCCGAGGCTCGCTCGTAATTTTCCTCTTCCACCGCTTCTTCCATTTCACGCCGCAGTTGGATCATCTCGGCGTGCGAATCAGCAGCTGCTGCAGCTCGTTTGGGCTGTTTGCCCGTGTGCTCGGTAGCATCGTGAACATTGACCAACAGTTGTTCCAAATCGCTTTCGAAGTGGGTGTAGTCGTAGGGGCAACCCAGCCGACCACTGCTGCGAAACTGATAAAACGTGATCCCGCAAACAGGACACTCTTTCTGGTCCAGCTCCTCGAGCTCCTGCTGCGTTTGCCCGAGCTGAAGCTGTTTTTCTAAGACGCTAGCGATGGATGCGGCAGGTTTGCTGGCGTCTTTCTGTAAAAAACCCTTCGCATGCTCTTCGCAGAGGTGCAAAATTTGTGGCCCCGAGGGTTCCATCAACTCCGTGATGTGAAACGTCGCAGGCTTTTCGCAGTGCTGGCATTTCATCGGTCTATTCCGGTCCGTAGATTCAGGGCTGTCATCGCCGACGATGGCGAGCAAACGTCTTAGGGTTGGTAGGAACGTTTGTCGTTTGGCTTGGTGTTGCATTGGCGTGAAAATGCACGCCAACAGTGCCGCAAAATGATTCTATCGCTGCCCTATTTGGTGTCAACGCGAGCAACGTGTCGCAATCGCACGGCCAACATGCCTGGGCTACCCGAATCCGCCTCCCAAGACGACACTAGGACATGCCGACGAGAACGCTGTTTCGTCGAGCTGGATCCTTTCGTCGACACCACCCTCCTGCACTGACCTGATTGGGACTATGCACCAACCCGCACTGGATGATTTTGAATCGCTGGCAATCGAGAACGATTTTGTTCCGGTTTATCGGCGACTGCTAAGCGATACGCTGACGCCAGTTTCTGCGTTTCGCTTGATTAGTGGTGGCCAAGATCGTGCCAGCAGCAATGGTGCTTGCTTGTTTGAAAGTGTGATCGGTGGAGAAAAAGTCGGGCGTTACAGTTTTCTAGCGGCCAACCCGATTCGTCGATTTTGTGCGACACGTCAAAACATTACCGTGACGGATTTTGCAGCAGGTGGCACGGCGGAAGTGTCAACGGCCGATGATCCGCTGGATGCGTTTCGCGAACACTTTCATTATCGCGTCGCGCAGATTGACGACCTGCCGCCGTTTGTTGGCGGTGCGATCGGATATGCGGGCTACGACGTGGTGCGTTACGTAGAAAACCTTCCCGATGCGCCCAATGACGACCGGAGTCTTCCCGATCTTGATTTCGCGTTTTACCACACGCTCTGCGTTTTCGATCATGTCGACAAAACGATCAGCATCGTTTCGCTGGCAGATTGTCGTGAAATCACATCGGCCGATCAGGCCCAATCCGCCTTCGAGGCTGCTTGCGATCAAGTTAATCTTGCCATCGAAAAACTCTCTCAGCCAATTGCGCAGAAAGTAGATGCATGGAGCCCCGAGAACTGGCAAGCGGCTGGCGAAGCATCGCCGCTGGAAGTCACTTCCAATTTCACCCGCGAGTCGTTTTGCAAAGCGGTCGAAGATTGCGTGGAGTACATCCGCGCCGGCGACATTTTCCAGGTCGTCCCTAGTCAACGTCTTTCCGTGAAGACCGATGTCGATCCGTTCGAGATTTATCGCTCGCTGCGTGTCGTCAATCCAAGCCCGTTCATGTTCTACGTACAGACCCCCGACTGTCAGTTGGTCGGCTGTTCGCCTGAGATCATGTGCCGCGTCAACGACAATGTTGTCACCGTTCGGCCACTGGCGGGAACCCGACGCCGCGGCGCGACGGAAAAAGAAGACAAAGCGTTGGAGCAGGAGCTGTTGGCGGATCCCAAAGAGCGGGCTGAGCACGTCATGCTGGTCGACTTGGGCCGCAACGACGTTGGACGTGTCGCGAAATTTGGAACCATCGAGCTGACCGAAATCATGGTGGTCGAGCGATACTCGCACGTCATGCACATTAGCAGCGAAGTCCAGGGAGAACTTCGCGACGATTTGGACGCATTCGATGCCTTGAAGGCATGCGTTCCTGCGGGCACCGTTTCGGG
>CAYUGI010000354.1:2519-5022 GCA_964444105.1 uncultured Pirellulaceae bacterium | reverse complement strand
GTTGTTGAGTTGGAGAATTGCTTGCGATGCAACTTGGCTGCTCGTTGGAACAGTTCGCGGTATTCAGCGTTTTTTGGGTCAAGGTCTTTCGCGATGCGTGCCTGTCGAACAGCATGTTTTGCGTCGCCACTGCGGTAAAGCGCGACGGCAGCTAGATGTCTCAATTGAGCATTTCGAGGGTCTGATTTTATCGCCTTGTCGTAATGTTCGGATGCTAACGGTAGTTTATCGCGGGCCGAGGCGATTAAACCCAAGGTTTTGTGGAGTCGGCTAGGTTCTGTTAGTTGGTTTGACGCTATCTCTGCTGATCGGATGAGTAGTTTTTCCCGGATTTCGTCCGTCCCTTCCGTTTGCCGCAGACGCTGTGAAAGCCGGAAAGGTACAACCCAGCGGTTTGGCATCAGTTGTTCAGCAATTTCGTCGTCGCTTAATCGTAGCTTGGCCAGCTGATAAATCAGCTGAATGGAATCCGTGCTAGTAGAGAGGTTTCGTTTCCACTGGCGAATCATGGACTCCTTGTCTTTAGCGGCCCAAGCCAGTAAGCCGTTGCCCAAACTCTGGTCCGCGTTCACAACAGAAAGCTCCATCGATCGATCGAACGGTTGTTTCCATGACCGACCTGTTACAGCAGCCAACAGCGCTGTTTGCAGGTGAGTTCTAGGTTGAACTGGATTGAGGGCTAATGAGTGTGCCAGGTCCCTCCATGCGTTGGACAATTGCGGATTGGACTTCAGCTGAGATCGGATTTGTTGTTTTGTTGAATCGTCCATGCCGTCGGGCGAATCGTCGAAAAGCCGAGCGACAGCAACTTGCATCGAAGTGACGCTCCAGGCAGTGAGTGGATCAAGTCCGCTCGTTTCGGGATTGCTGCGAACTTCATCGTAGAATTGTCGGTGAGCCTGGTGTATTTCCAACCGAATAATTCTTCTTAGGACGGGCTCAAACGCGGGCCAACGGCGAAGTTCGCCCTGTAAAGTGGCAATCTTCTCTGCCGACACTTGGGTAGTTGGTGAAGGTGTCTCAGTGAGAAAGGTTGTTCGCTGTAGCGCGTTGGTGGCGCTGACATGCCGACCTTGTTGCCATAACGCCGCGCTCAAACTCATAAGTACGATGATGCCCATCATGGTGGGTGACAAAATACGTTCAATCAGTGTGCCGCCGTTCGATGGGGGTGGTTGGGCGTGATCGTCTGTTTGATGCGGTTGGATCGATCGGACGCGTCCTCCTTTTTTCGCCTTTCGTTTCTCCGTTGCAGCACAGGCGGCCCCGATGAGAACAGCCAATACAACTAAATTGCCAGGCATCATTAACCCAAAGTCCGTAAGGGCGTGAAATGCGTGCAGCGTTATCGCCGCAAGAGATGCGACGCCAAGTGCTTGTTTGCTTACACTCCGTTCGTCACTGCATAAAGCCAATCCACTTCGCACAGCAAAATACAAACCGATAAAGAGCAATAAGATGCCTGGCAAGCCAGTTTCAACGATGACTTCCAAGTATTGATTGTGTGCATGCGTGAACCAACGGCTTTCCGCTTCGGGTTCAAACGGGAGATAGGCGAATCCGTAAGTGCCCATCCCAGAACCGAAGGGAAAGAAGTGCTTCACTGCTGGAATCGCCTCCGCCCAATGATCGAACCGAGGATCTGTGATGACATTCTGCACCTCCAGATCATCAACCCGATCACTGACTTGATCTCCAAACCCAAAAAGCTGAAGCGAGAAATAGGCTACTGCGATAGCGAGCGTTGCGGCGACAACTGGAAGCACTCGCCGTTTCTGTCCCGTGCGTTTCCAGCAAAGTGTGACCACGATGCCGGCAACAACGGCCGACACCCACCCGCCGCGCGACATCGAAAGTGCCAAGCCTAACATGAGGCAAATCACGCCAAGCCAGATCGCCAGCGACAGTGGGTTTGTCATGATCGATTGAAACTGACTGGCAACACCGTAGCCGGTTCGCCACTGATTTGCCCGGGAGAGTGTCTGCGCCCTTAAGACGCCTAAGCTACAGGCCAATGCAACGCCAATCATGTCAGCCGCATGATTGCGGTTCAAAAACGTGCCAAACGGAACGCTTCCTGGGGAAGGATTGGCGACTCCATAAAAGATCATATCGGGGTAACTCACCATCTGAGTGACTCCCCAAAGGACCTGCCCAATACCACAGATCGCAATCGAAACGAGCAGGAGAATACGAGAACGCTCGTCGCTGAATAACTGACTGCCAAGAAAAAAGCTTGCGAAACCGATCACGGCCATCGCCAGATAACTGTGCGTCATCCAAGCGACCAGTGATTGCGTTAAGTGTGCGTTTGATGATTCCGCGCCGAAACGACTTTGCACTTCACTGACCCCCGTCCAATTCAAAAACGGTGCGACTGATTGGGGGATCAATTGGAAGAGGCCGTAGAGCAACGCACAGGTAATTACTAGAAACAGTGCTGCTGTGTTTCTTGGGGTACGGGATGATTTGGGGCCGCCCAGGAACACGAGGAGCGCAGAAG
>CAYUGI010000354.1:0-2509 GCA_964444105.1 uncultured Pirellulaceae bacterium | reverse complement strand
GCTGGGTAATATCCCCCCATCCCCCAAACTGAAATGAAAACAGCTACAACGAGCAATAGTCTCGCAGCGTCCAGCATGCGCAAGGAAAGCCACTGAGGCATTGATGCCAACTGCTTTTCGTTTCGCAGATTTGATTTCTCTTGAGGCTTCATGTTGTGATCAGATAAGTCAAAAACGCCCAGGTTTTCAGGGCGTGTACAATCGCAGTGTGCGGCAAAATCGGTTACCGATTCCAATGCGGGCCAAAGCAATAGGATCAAGTAGCCCGTTCGGCTGGGAAGCGATGACAGGGGAAAATCGACTTTTCAGCTTAGTACGAATTTGACTCATGACTAGCGAATTCAAGTACTCAATTGCGCACGAAAAAAGGCTGCTGGTCCTACAACCAGCAGCCTTCTGAGATCTTGTCTCGCTCTTCCGCCTAATTCTGGGGATTTCCCATCGATGCGACATCGTCGTCGTCGTCGCCACCAGAAGACACGGCAACAACAGTTCCTGCAATCGCGGCAATTCCAAGAGGGCTTGTCGCGAAGCCGATTAGGCCACCTCCGCCTCCGCCAAGGGAGATTCCTCCACCGCCAGCGAATCCACCACCGCCGCCGCCACTGAATACGGGACCACCGCCGCCAATTGGGCCGCTACTCACTAGTCCACCACTTGGGGCTCCGCCAGCACAGTTGCAAGATCCTACAGTCTGCTCTTCGCTAACGTCCTGAGCCGACAACTCCAAACGCATGTCAACCAAAGCATCACGCAAATCAAGCAACTCACCTTCGTTGGCTGGCTCGCTATCTAGCAGACTGTCGATTTCGTCAATGATTTCACTGATTTTCGCCAATGCTTCCTCGTTCGTGAGGCTTTCATCTTCGATGCTCGCAGCGATCCCCTCTATGCGGTCCATCAATTCGGTCGAATCCTCACTGACCGCTTCAGACGACGGCATGTAGACAAATGCATGCACTTGCACGACGGCAAAGGTCAGGAATGCGACCGCAGCGATTTTTGAAATCCAATTTCGGCAGTTCATGATGCTAACTTCTTCTCGAGTAAATCTATGTTGTGCAGCAAGTAAGTCAAAAGGCGCGGCTTGAACAAGAGTCCTTAAGGTGATCAGCCGGTAATCCGTTGAAGCTCACCGTTCGCAGGTGAGTCCAAGCGTTAGATGTTATCTAACGGAAAAACAGACGCAAGAGAATAAAGGCCCTAGAATCCGAAAAACTCCTACTTTCTCAGGCTTGCCCGTCGCTTTGCTTTCTGGTGAGCTCGGATGTGAGGAAAATGCCGGTTTTATGCAGCAATTTGTAGGATAAATTGCCGATTTTCGCGGCAAATCTACAATTTAGTTTCCACTTTAGGTATCGACTTCGCAGGCCGAAAGACGTGCCCTGGCCTCGCTAGCCCACTGGCCATCGGGTGAGAGGCTGACGACATTTCGCCAGAATTCTTGTGCCTCGATTTGCTGGCCGAGGGCTTCCAGCAACCTGGCGAGCCCAAAATGAGCCTCCACATACTGTGGGTGGATTGATAAAGCCCCGCGAAAAGCGGCAATCGCGATTTCGGACCGGCCAGTCTCTGCCAGGACGTTGGCCAAGCTTGCTCTTGCTTCCACATTCTCAGGATCGAGTTCGATCGCGACATAGTAGCGTTCGCGAGCCGCAGTGAGTTCCCCTTGGCGGTAGAGCAGTTCGGCAAGCTGAAAGCTCACGTCGGCTCGTGCCCCATCGCGGGCCAGAACTGCATGGCAACACTCGATCGCAGTGTCTAAGTCGTCGGCTTCTTCGGCATCAAACAAAGCGCGGAGCAATCTGTCTTCATCGTCGCTTGATTCAGATGAATCGGTTTTCGGTTGAATTGAGACGATAGCGTCACTGATCGAAATCACATTGGGCGACGCGGCTGGTTTATCCCGCAATGACACTTGCATGGCACGCGACTCCTTTTTATCGGATGCCTCCGCTGCTGGGAAATCGAATCTTAGCTGTCCCCCCAGATCAAGAAGGCCTTCGCCCTGCCGTAGTAAGATGTCTTTCCCCTCGACAAGGATCGAAAGTTGATCCAATGGCCGCTGGATATCGGGTAGCACTTCTACCAACTCGACGAGTCGCTGTTCAATCGTGTGTGGACTAGCACCCGACGCGATCCAATTCGCAAGTCGTCTCGCAGTCGCTACTTCTTGGAACGCAAAGTAGGGCAAGCGGTGTAGCGTTTGAGTTGACGTTATCAATCCGCGTCGGTGCCACCGGCGGATGACTTGGATCGGAACATTCAGCAAATCGGCCAACATTGCCGGCGTGTAAAGTTGCTTGGTCGATTTGTCACTGTCGAGCAGTCCGAGGCGTTGCCAAAACTGATCTTCATTGATGACGCTTAGGTTGCCCGAAGAGGCCGCGACAAGCAATTCTCTGCTTAACAGTTCTGTCTCGGCGAGCGGTGGTTCGTCGGCGCCGATGATGACCCAATCGATTTCGTTCGCTCCGATGGGCACGACCAAGGCACCAAAGGATGCAAT
>CAYUGI010000353.1:0-5044 GCA_964444105.1 uncultured Pirellulaceae bacterium | reverse complement strand
TACAACATGCCAAGCCTGACAAAAGTTTGGTTTGAATATGAAACCCTTCAAAAACTGAGCCAGCACGATCAGATTGTTGGTGTCAAAGACAGCAGCGGTGACCTGGACTACTTCCAGCAGATCATGGACCTTAAGGATCAACGCCCCGACTGGTCAATGTTTATCGGACCAGAGCACCTGACCGCTGAGGCCGTGCAAATGGGAGCCAGCGGAGGTGTGAATGGAGGCGCGAACGTCTATCCCGCACTGTTCACGTCGTACTACCAAGCTGCTGTCGCGGGCGATGAGCCAGAGCTGGAGTCGCTACAGAAACAGATCGATGATTTTCAAGCAATCTACAACGTCGGCAAATACGCGAGCCGCCACATCAAAGCCACGAAGTGTGCTTTGTCGATCAATGGGATCTGTAGCGATCACATGGCTGAACCTTTCAATCACTTCTTGCCGCCGCAGCGTGCGAAAGTAGAAGCGATTTTGGATCGATTGAAGTTGTGATTCTGTGAACCGTAAAACGGCTAACGCGCTGTTGCTTTTGACTGGCGCAATCTGGGGCATGGCCTTCGTCGCTCAACAATCAGCGATGGACAATATGCCGGCGATGTTGTTCGTGTCGCTGCGATTCTTGCTAGCCGCTGCGGTGGTCGCTCCGTTTGCTCTTCGCGAAGGTAAGGCGGCTGGGGAAGCCTTTGGTACTCGTCAACGTGTGCACTCGGTGATACTGGGTATCGTGTTCTTTCTGGGGATGAGTACCCAGCAGCTCGGTCTGCTCGGGACATCCGTTACGAACGCCGGATTTCTGACGACACTCTATGTCGTATTGGTGCCGGTGCTTTTGTTTGTCGCGGTCGGCACACGCCAGCGACCTGCCGTTTGGATCTCGGCGTTCGTATCACTAATCGGGATCTATTTGCTAAGTGGCAGCAATTTATCCAACATCAACTGGGGAGATTGGCTGGTCGTTCTCTGCGCTGTTTTCTGGGCGATTCATGTGATCTTGGTCGGTCGATTTGCAGGGCAAACTCGGCGTCCCATTGCGCTAGCAGCGACGCAGTTCTTCGTCTGCGGATGCCTGGGGACGTTAGCGCATGGAATCAGCAGCTTGATCGGCTGGTCGCAGGCTTTTGTTAAGGCGGAGAGTCTTGTGGCCGCGCTGCCAGAGATCGCGTTCGCAGGCATCATTGCTGGCGGGCTAGGGTTCACACTTCAGGTGGTTGCTCAACGTCACACGACCGCCAGTATCGCCGCCATTCTGATGGGAACCGAAAGTCTATTTGCCGCCGTCTTCGGTGCGATTTTTCGTGATGATCGATTGAGCCAAAGCGGGTACTTTGGATGCGCGTTGATATTCGGAGCCGTCTTAATCGTTGAACTGCTGCCTTCCGGCAAAAGAGAACAGGACACTGATCATCATCCAAGCGAGTTCGTTTAGAAAAAAGGGGCACGTCACACTAATCGCCGCCATCGGTCGAACGCGAATCGTCATACGCTTCCTTCACCCTCCCGCGCCGCGGGAGGGTCGGACGCAGTAGCGGCCGGGGAGGGCTTCGTTGCACAGACGCCCTCTCCTCGCTTAGGCTCGACTCTCCCGCAAGCAGGAGAGTGAAATTAAGCTGGCGATCGGCCAGAAGTAGCTAAAACGGCTCGAAAGACGGACATCGGTTACCCGCTCGCATGGCCTCGGCTGATAGATTCAAATACGCGAAACCATTCTCTTCAGGACAAGCATTGATGAACGCAAGTGTGTTTCGCGGGTGCATTCCCGCACTGATGACTCCGTGTGACGCTAGCGGACAACCCGATTTCGCCGCGCTTGTGCGCAAAGGCAAAGAACTGATGGACGCCGGAATGAGCGGGGTGGTCTATTGCGGTTCGATGGGCGACTGGCCGCTGCTATCGGATGCTCAGCGTCAGGAAGGCGTTGCGAAATTGGTAGAAGCGGGCATTCCAGTCATTGTCGGTACGGGAGCACAGAATCCCAAAATTGCCGCAGGTCACGCGGCCCACGCGGCCAAAGTCGGCGCGGCTGGATTGATGGTGATTCCACGGGTGCTGTCACGCGGTACGGCGCCTGCCGCACAACGTCATCACTTTGCCGGCATTCTGCGAGCAGCCCCTCAACTACCGGCCGTGATTTACAACAGTCCCTATTACGGCTTCGAGACAAAGGCCGACCTTTTCTTCGATCTTCGCGAAGAGTTCGACAGTTTGGTCGGCTTCAAAGAGTTTGGTGGCGCTGATGCGTTGAGCTATGCATCGGAGCACATCACCAGCGGCGATGAAAAACTTGTTTTGATGGCCGGCGTCGACACACAAGTCTTCCATGGGTTTGTCCGTTGCGGTGCGGCGGGTGCGATCACTGGCATAGGAAACTGCCTGCCCGAAGAAGTGCTTCGTCTGATCGATTTGTGCCAACAAGCAGCGGCGGGCGATGCCGCGGCGCGACGATTGGCAAAAGAGCTGGATGAAGCGTTGATTGTATTGTCGACATTCGACGAAGGACCGGACCTAGTACTTTACTACAAGTACATCTTGTTCCTGCTGGGTGACGAAGAGTACCAGTACCATTTCAACGCGACGGATTGTTTGAGCAACAGTCAAAAAGGATTTGTCGAGGCGCAACTGAAACTGTTCCAAGATTGGTACGCAGCTTGGGATGGAAACGTCGCTAAACGATGACACCAATGATTCGCACAATCGATTCGCATACCGAGGGCGAGCCAACCCGAGTCATTGTCGAGGGTGGCCCGGATCTTGGACCAGGTAGTGTTGCAGATCAGCTTGAGCGTTTTCGCAACGGTTTTGACGGCGTGCGATCCGGAGTGGTTCGCGAGCCGCGAGGAAGCGATGTTCTGGTTGGGGCGTTGCTTTGTCCGCCGGCCGATGAGACTTGCGATGCAGGCGTCATCTTCTTCAATAACATTGGCTACTTGGGAATGTGTGGTCACGGGCTGATTGGAGTTGTCACGACTCTGCGGTATCTCGGGCGACTGACCAAAACGACCTGCCGAATCGAAACTCCTGTGGGAGTAGTTGCTATCCAAAACAACCCGGATGGTTCTGTAAGCTTCGACAATGTGCCCGCCTACCGAACTGCCAAGAACGTTCAAGTGAACGTCGACGGTGTGGGAACGTTTTGCGGAGACGTCGCTTGGGGAGGAAATTGGTTCTATTTGGTGAATTGCCCCAAAGAAACTTGCGACCTAGCTAACGTCTCAGCAGCTCAAGCACTTGCGACGCAATTGCGAAATCAAATCCACTCAGTTGGTTTTCCCGAGGTCGATCACGTTGAGCTTTTCACAGACCCGAATCACAATGACGCAGACTCGCGCAACTTCGTGCAGTGTCCTGGCCAAGAATACGATCGCTCGCCTTGCGGAACAGGTACCAGTGCGAAGCTTGCCTGTTTGGCGGCTGACGGAAAGTTGCTGCCTGGTGACGCATGGGTCCAGGAAGGATTTCTCGGCACTCGATTTCGAGCGCAATATCGTTGGGCGGACGAGAAACACGATCAGATTATTCCAACGATCACCGGCAAAGCCTACGTGACCAGTGAAACGAAACTGCTGTTCGATCCGCAAGATCCTTTTCGAGAAGGGATCCATTAGCCGTTGCCAGTCAAATGGTGACCGCTAATCAGTATTATGAGCAGACACATTGCAATCATCGGAGGCGGAATCGTTGGATTAGCGACGGCTTGGTTTTGTCAGCGCCAAGGGCACCGCGTAACGGTGATTGATCGCAAGCCCGATCAACGCGATGGCTGCTCGTTTGGTAACGCAGGAATGATCGTTCCCAGCCATGTCATTCCGCTCGCAGCACCCGGAATGATCTCGCTGGGCGTCAAATGGATGTGGAACCCCGAGTCTCCGTTCTATATTCGCCCGCGCGCATCGATGGATCTCGTTCGGTGGATGTGGCAATTCAAAAAAGCGTGTACTGCTCAGCATGTTCAACGCGCAGCGCCACTGCTGCGTGATTTGCATTTGCGCAGCCGAAGCCTCTACGAACAACTGGAGTCTGATCTGCCTGGCGGATTTGGCTTGCAAAAACGCGGGCTTCTAATGCTCTGCAAAACGGCAGCGGGTTTGGACGAAGAAGCAGAGACCGCAAAAAAGGCGGAGAGTCTAGGCGTACCAGCTCGTGTGTTAGACGCCGCGGCAACTGCCGACTTGGATCCTGCTATTTCGATGGACATACACGGAAGCGTGTTTTATCCCAAAGACTGTCATCTTTCGCCCAGTCGACTAATGGCTAGCTTGCAGGAGTCGTTGTCGCAAAACGGATGCGAGTTTCTTTGGGACACCGAGTCACTGGGATTCAACCCATCTGGCGGTCGAGTGGATGCGGTGGTTACGAATCGCGGAGAAATCGATGCCGACGAATTCGTTCTGTGTGGGGGTGTTTGGTCAACTGCGCTAGGACGAGAGCTTGGAGTTTCGTTGCCGATGCAAGCCGGCAAGGGTTACAGCGTCACGATTGATTCGCCAGCCGAAATGCCGCAACTGTGCTCGCTGCTTCACGAAGCTCGCGTCGCCGTCACGCCGATCGGTGGAAGCCTGCGAGTCGGTGGGACGATGGAGATCGCTGGAATCGACGAATCGATTAGCCAGTCGCGCGTGCGAGGAATCTTGCAGTCGATTCCCAAGTACTTTCCCGCTTTTAAAGCCGAAGACTTTACGGGTCGTCCCGTGTGGAGCGGATTGCGACCGTGCTCACCAGACGGGCTACCGTTCTTGGGCCGCACTTCACGTTGGAGCAACCTGACCGTATCGACGGGACACGCCATGATGGGGATCAGCCTGGCACTTGTGTCGGGCGAAATTGTCGCCGATCTAATCTGCGGTAAAGCATCCAGAATCGAAGGGCTCTCGATGCTTTCGCCTGATCGTTATCGATAAGTGATTCTAAGTGTTTTTTTGGCAACGCGATGAGCAAGTTTTGATGTTGCGGCAAATCGCAAAAAATCGTCTCTTGCACGGTAAATCACGCTTCAATTCAGCGTTTTCACACTTCACTCTCCCTATGGGAGAGTCGAGCCTTAGCG
>CAYUGI010000352.1:2793-5068 GCA_964444105.1 uncultured Pirellulaceae bacterium | reverse complement strand
TCGCTTCTGTATGCCAAAGCGCGTCAAGCAGGTAAGACGATTCGGTGCAACGATTGTCACTCTGATATCAAGGTGCCCAAACCACCAAAGGTGAAACAGAAGGTTAAGATCGACGTCGACAACGCAAAGACGTTCTCGTTCGAGGAGTCGGCTGTTCCGCAGAAGAAACGCGAGGACCCTTATCGCAAATCGGCTCGTGAATTGTTGGACGAAGCCGAGAAGAGCGAAGACGAAACCCCCGGTGACTATCGCGACCCAGACATTCCCAGCATGCGCGAATGGGCGATGAACGTGTTCGGTATCTTTCTGGATATCGGTGTGATCGCGCACTGGCTGGGTCTGTCGCTTCTGGGTGCCATTCCTGCCGCGATCGTTTTAAGTATTGGCCACCCATTTTTGATTGCCATGTCTGCAGCCTTCGCACTGGTGTTTGTCACGCTGACCATCGCCTGCGGGTTTGCAATCATGCAGTCCGTTGCAAACAAGCATGAGTCGGTAGAAAACTGGCCCGAGGCTGACCCGTCGGCTTGGTTCGACGATTTAGTCGTTGCCGTGTCTGCCGTTGCACTTGCCGCCGCTCCGATGCTGACGCTGACAAGTTTTGCATTTAGCCCAGGCCTTACTTCGACGGCAATGACGATGATGTCAATCTACTTGCTGTTTCCTTTTTTCGTTCTATCGATGATGGACATGCAAAGCATCTTCATGCCGTTTTCTCCCGAAGTGGCACGAAGCGTCACGCGTTGCCAAGAAGCTTGGGGAGCACTTTATCTGTCGTCTGGACTACTCTTCTTCGGGCTCTTTCTGTTCTTTGTAATGATCTCGGCCGCTTCGCCCGGACCGGCAGCGGCGATCGCGGTTGTCGCTACGATCGCGGTCACTTTTAGTTATTTTTCGATGATCGGACGCCTGGCGTTCGCAATCGGGCAACCAGTCAATGATCCGGCCAAGAATTCCAAGAAAACGCCTGCGGATGGCGAGCAGAAAACGGAGCCGAATTAGCCTGAAATTTCTTTCCCGAACCGTCAAACCGGGTAGCATGTAGTCACTGCCTTAGTTCGCCCGGAAACGAACCCCATGCCTGCCGTCGATCAACCTCCCTCCAGCAATCCACCGCCCTACCAGGACGCGGTCGACCATTGGGCGGTTCCATTGGGAACCATCTCAGGGCTGAAACTCTATTTGTCGTACGGTGTCTTTGTTGCTGCCGCGGTGTTGGTCGGTGTACTCTGGATCGTCAACCGCGCGCCTCACCCCAATGCCAGCCCAACCGCTGACCTGCCAGTCATTGTCTTGGTCGGAATCGCGTTTTGGATGGTCGGGTGGCTAGTTCAGCTGACGGTCTATGGTTTCTTTCGGTTTCTCTTTGGAGTGCCAATCGAATCGGTCACCATCGGCATTTTGGGTGTCGAATCGCGACGACGTGATTGGGATGCACGAACCGCACTGACCGTCACATCAACCTCGCTGATCGCGGTTGCTTCGGTGGGGGCTCTGATTGTTGTTGCTGAACAGTTTGTCAACGGCACCAACCCGTGGCCGCAAATGTTCAGCGTCTGGAGCGCTCCGAGCTTTGGACTTGGCAGCGCTGATTCCATTTGGCTTGGCGGTGCCTGGCTATGCTGGATCCAAGTGATCTGCCAAGCCTACCCGCTGCCCAAGTCAACCGGACGCGTCGCAATCGTCGCCGCCGTTTCTTTGTTGACGCAGCGACTGGGCGAATCATTTCAAACACACTTCTCTCGGCGGTCTCTACAGCTGGTGGCGTTCATTACAGCACTGATCGCTTTGGCGACCGTCGCTCGGTCACCGATCGGGAATCCCGGCAATTGGGTGTTTGTCTTTTTGCTCGCGTTGTTGCTTTGGATTTCGGCCAGAGGGCAGGACGTGCGAACGTTGGTTTTATCCTTTGGCCCGTTTCCGCTCTGGGAGAATGAAGAATCAGTGCGTGAGTTGACTTTCCAAAGGGTTCGGCCGCGGCGTGTCAGCCTTGTAAAACGAATCAAAGAATCCGTCGCATCGATCGGTCAACGTCGTCAGCTGCGACAAGCCATTCGTAGCGAACATCAAGAGGCGATCGATGCAGCCAGGCTTGATGATGTCTTAGAGCAACTGCATCAACACGGGCGAGAGTCGCTGTCGCCCGAAGACTTAGCCATGCTGGAGCGAATCAGCAAGAACCTTCAGAAGGAACGGCAAGGCGACGGGTCGAACCCGCTCTAAAAATTCAACGCGTCGTCCATCGGCACGGCGAATCCGTCATCCTCGCGCTCGT
>CAYUGI010000352.1:0-2693 GCA_964444105.1 uncultured Pirellulaceae bacterium | reverse complement strand
CATCCTTGTTTCTGTCGATCGCAGTAGGGCCGTCTAGAGCTTCCGCATTCTCTTGTTCTTTGTTTTCTTCGCCCAATGCGTTGACTTTATACAGCGGCATGTGTCGGTAGTAGACTTCCAAGCAGTAGATCGACAAACACGTCGTATAGAGACGCCCTGCGTTTTGTCCCCACTGATCGCCTTGCGGAGCCCAGCTTCCTTTCTCGCGACCCGCCTTCACTTGCGCCCTGGGCAGCAGGACTCTCATGTCTTTATTCCACTGCCGCCACAGCGGCCCGCCGTAGTGGTGCAAGGCCTGAGTCGCGTAGTACCAGTAGTAGACATCCCGATCACGAAGGTCAAAGGGAGCGTCCAGCATCAATGCCTCCAGTCCTTGTCTCATGGGCGGATGCTCACGCAGCCAACCAAGATACTGCCGGCAAAGAATACCTTCGGCCGTCATCGCGGGGCTTGGGCTTCGACGCTGCTGGTAGGCGTAGGCAGCACCTTCATAGCTGCTGACCGAATCCAAGTAATCCATCACGGCACGAAGCTTCGACGCGTTCACGTCTAGGTCAGTCGTCGCGGCACTCTTCAGCGCCATCACGTACCAGCCCGTCACCGACGTGTCCGAATCAAAACGCGGCTCGTATCGCCACCCACCTTCGGACGATTGAGCGCCCTCCGCAAACTTGACAGCCGATTGTGCGGGTGGACGAAGCCATGAATCACCCGTCATCGCATAAAGTTCGCAAAGAGCAATGGTTGCCTGGGCCTGGGCGTACATTTTTTCGTGGCCAGGTGTGCCGCGAGCCATGAATCCGTCGCGACCTTGTTTGCGAATGAGATACTTGATCCCATCCAAGACCTCTTTCTTGTACTCGCCCGCTTTGTGCGTATTTCCGTCACCCATGAACGCAAGCAAGGCCATCGCAGTGGCAGCAATTCGGTTTTCGCTATGACTTCCGTCATCGTACGGACCTCTCATGCTCCAGCTACCGTCACGTTGTTTGTTTCGCTTTAACCAAGCCAGTCCGGATGCAACCGCGTTTTCTGTATCCGGAGTTCCGCCGTAGATCGAAAGCAACGCCTTCTTCATCGCGCCCGAACGACCGTTGAACATCGGCGTGGCCACATCAATCGTTGTGGGGCCTTCTCCAACTTGCTTGGGCGCGACAACCTCTTCAGCAATCGGCTGCGTCATCATAAAAATTTCGCGTGCATCGATTGCAGTCTCAATGGAGTCGAGCGTTTCCATGTCCTCGCTCAATTCTGTCGGAGCTTCAATTGTGAATTCCGTCAGCGTCGAATCAGTTTGCTGTTCCGACAATCCCATCACCAGCAGGACTTTACCGATTCCCGCTCCTGCCGGAGTCGTAATGAGTGCCAGAATCAGTAGCAGCACCAAGTGAATCACCGTGCTCAGCAACCAAGGTGGCGCGGAACGAGTAACGGCCGGTTCCTCGTAATAATCGTCCTCCGCTTCTGCCACTGTCTCCGGTGGAACTTCTTGTCCAGTCTCAGCAGCCAACAGAATCTGCCGACGCGCATTCTCCTTCGCTTCCGCCTTGCGATTGATGCTGTCCAGTTCACCACGCCAGCGAGGTGCTCTTGCAGACCCAACCCCGCTGACCGAAGGAGAAATTTCCGGGCCCTGTTTTACCGGCGGCAACGTTGACCGCGGTGGCGGCGGAGGCGGAACCACCATCGATGGCTTGGGAGACGTATTCGTTCGCGAAGGCTGTTGGGGATTAGCCGCTGGAACTGGCGGTGGAGTTGGTGGCTTCGCGGTCGGATCGGCTACCGGTGGCTTTGGACCGTGAGCTTGGGTTGATGGAGACTGGTTTGATGGAGACTGTTTCGATGAAAGCTGCGGAGATGACGTTGGCTGCGGTTGCGATGCCGTAGGATCTCCCGGAAGATCTCCCGGAACGCTGGGTAACGGTGGGGATGAACCATCGAATCCAGACACTGACGATTCGCTTTGGAAGTCGGATTGTGACATGGAAACCCGTTCGGCTTAGGCGATGAATGACAAGAGCGAGACGATAAGGGAGAGTAGATAAGTTGACCCCTGTCGGAGTCCTACGACTTGCAACGTGATTATTTCGTCATGCGGTTGCGCGAAATACACCTCTAAACGATTGCCATCGGCCGTATTCCGCGGCATTTCAACCGATTCGTTGACGAACCCAGGTGAGGATACCAAAAATAAAAACGATTTTAACGATCTGATAGGACTTGAGGACGTCACTCCAGTGTAGCCAGTTGCCCGGTGATTCGTCGAATTCAATACGTCTCTTTTTCCTACTAAACGTTTACAACGTTGAAATTCCACGCAATCGCTCGCCAAGATGCAGGCGCCGAGATCACTCAATGGCAACAAATTAGACGAACCTTCGGGAAGCTATCCTGTCTAATCCGACAACCAGGGCGAGAAATTACGACAGGCCACCCAAATCGCTTCTCGTCCTGTTGACACTCAACTCAGATTTCCCGATAACACGCACGTGACAAGTGGAAACACGCGTCGCACCTCATACCGCGGGATGGAGCAGCCCGGTAGCTCGCGAGGCTCATAACCTCGAGGTCGTCGGTTCGAATCCGGCTCCCGCAACTTCAATATCACCCTTCGGTTTACTCCGACCGCCGGGTTAATGAACAAGCCGACGTTGGTCACCATGACCCGCGTCGGCTTTTTTCGTGGTTTACCG
>CAYUGI010000351.1:0-5094 GCA_964444105.1 uncultured Pirellulaceae bacterium | reverse complement strand
TCTCAACGGTGCCTTTCATGATCCCTCACAGCGGTGCGGGTGGCTTCGAGGCGGATGCTGCGAACAAAGAGGAAGCATGGACGGGGTTCTTTGCCGAACGCGAGCTACTGATCGACGCGTGGGACAAAATGGGCAAGAAAGTCTTTGTCATGACCGGCGATTTACACAACAGTTTTGCAATCAAGGTAACCGACAACGTCTATGAATTCTGCTGTGGGCCACACAACAGCGTGAACCACGTGCCGAAGCTGGACGAAAGCGATCGCCCCGCCACGGGCAAGTTCAAATTCGGCCCGCGCGAGTGTGATATTCGTTGGAGCAGTTATGTGCTGCCGGATCTGGATCGGCTGGAGCGACTGTACCCGTACTTCTGTGTCGTTCAGATTAACAACGTATTCAACATGCCAAAAAAGCTAGGTGGAAAACGCTTGGTCGCTTATCCGCACCCGCAGGTCGTCTTCCAGTACTACAGCGGAACGACCGGTGAATTGGCCTACGCCGAAGCGATCTCGCTGGACCGTGAGTAACGGCTCGGGAGTAACGGCTCGGGAGTAACGGCTCGGGAGTAACGGCTCGGGAGTAACGGTTGAACAGTAGCGAAGCCGCCGATCTAGTAAGTGCAGCGTAGCAGTTTTCGGGCCGAGGATTGTCAGATGAATGGCAGTCAATCGAATGAACAGAACCGAGATCGTGGTGGCTTCCCTCGCGGCTTGCTATTCGTCTAACGAACATTCCTTTGCAAATGAGAGCTAGCGGTGTAGGTCGTAGATGACCAACGCCTCTGCCGCCTGGTTTGCGGCGGGGTATTTTCGTCGCGCGGCAGGTACGGCAACTTCGGCAGCGTTGTCATCCGGCTTGTATCGTCCGTGTAAAGTGCGATGCTTGGACTCCAGTTCGCTCTCGCCAGTCAACGCGTACGTTTCAGCCAAGTTTGCGTGTGCGGTCACATTCTCGGCATCGATCTGAAGGACCTTTAAGAATTCTGTCTGAGCAGCGCGGATGGCGGTCTCGTAGTCTTCGGATTTGCCAAGCACTTCGGCTTGCTGGGCCAAGTCAATCAGTGTCATGCCCAGTTCGTTGCGAACGCGATAGTCCAGTGAAAAATCGAAACCGCGGTCCGGAATGCGAGTCTCCAACACACCGCGCAACGACTCCGCAGCGGCGTCTAGGTTTCCTTGCTGGCGATTGATGGCACCACTCAGCCAGCCGGCTGTCCAACTGGGCGGTGGCGGATCCATCTCGCTGGCTCGGCGCAGCGACTCAGTTGCGCCATCCAAGTCACCTTCGGCAAACTGGACTCGGGCCAAATTCAATGGTCCGTGATAAAGGGCTAACTTTTCGACTTCCGAAAACGCTTCTGCTGCTTGCTTCAGCTCCGACTTTCCCTTCAGCAGCAATCCGATTCCATAATCATTCCATCGCTGCCATGCCGGTGGACCTGAAGATTCGGGTGCAGCATCACTCTGCGTCATGCGAGTTTCATCGCCGACCTCAAACACAACCGAATCGGACGCGATTTCGATAATGGGCAGATCGTTTGCGTCACCGACATCACCTAGTTGCAGCGGATCGCGAAGTGGATCCCGGTCGGCGCGAACGAAGTCCAAGAACTCTGTATCGAATTTGCGATACAGCAATTTCGCATTGATCGTGATGGGGGCGGTGCCGTCGTCGGGGACTTGCAATCGATAGTGAACACTCTGGCCAGCACCGGGTGGAATTTGATGGCTGTAAAGGGGCGTGAAAATATCGTGAACGTTTCGGCGATTGATTCGATCGCCACTTCGGTCCAGCATAAAGGTGTTGACGAAATGTGACCAAGAGTCAACGCGTTCCAGTTTGTCGCGTTGTCCACTCTGTCCAATCACTTTGCCATCCTGTGTGGCCGTCAGCTCGATCCAAATTTGATTCGAATCCGTCGTGCCCTGCGTGAAGTGATGTCCCAGCGTTAGCGTTCTTAAGACAGTCTCGATCAAGAAGGCTTCACCCCGTTTCAACTGAACAACAGCTTCACCTAGTGGCGCGTGGAGCTTACCATCCACGGAACCTTCTTCTCGCACGCCAAACAAATCGATTCGGAGCGAGTCTTTCAGGATCGCACGGTGAGCTTCCACCCCATCGGCGTCGCCCGTCCAGTGACTTATCGCCGAATTAGCGCTGGGAAATCGGTGGTCATGGACGGCGTCACGTCCCAGTAGCTGCGAGTACTTTGCACCAAAGTCGTTGCTGGCGACTTCCGGCATGTGGCAGTTGTTGCAGTTCGACTGAGCGACCTCGGGGTAGTAAAAACTCTGCGCTCCGTGGCCCGATACTCCGCTTAGCAGGTAGCTGTCGTAGTGGTTTTGACCGCGAAGAAAATCCTTGTAGCTGGTCACGTCGGCCGGAAGTGAGACCTTGTGACAGGCTCCGCAGAATTCAGCCGTCTTGTGAAATGGCTTCAGCATTTCGTGTTTGTGAAACGCAGGTTTCGCTTTGACCATCAACGAATTGAGCGACTGCAGGAAACCGTTTTCGCTATACGCAAACGGATAGTGTTTGGGCTCGTCAATTGTGTAGTCCGCGTTCCCAATCGTGCTGTCGACGGATTGGATCGCATGACAGGCTGTGCACGTGATGCCAGCGTGCGCAGTCACGTCGCCGACATCGTCAAAATTCGGGTCGTCAAACTTGCCAGAGAAGAATGGCACAGGATCGTGACAGCCCGCGCACCAACGTGAAGCCTGCAGCGTTCCGGATCTCTCAGTCGCCACTTTTCGCGTTTCGCGTACCGATGCGCGATAAGCTGGATTGTTGAAACTACTGAGTTTATGGGCGCTGTGGATCCAACTGTCATGAATGTCAGCGTGGCAGCTCAGACAGTAGTCGTCGTTCATCAACGTTGTGGCGGAGATGAATTTCCCTGTCGCTGTGCTAGCCAATGATGGTTGGAAATACTTGTCGCCATCGATCGGTGCACTGCCGTCACTGACTGTGGAATCGGTCGCTTGAAATGCAACCATCGCGCCGACAATCAATGCCGTCGCCAACGCGACACGCCGCCCGATATGCCATTTGATCTTTGGGCCAACCAACCGGTGCAACCAATAGAGCCAAACTGCTGTGAGCGGTGCCAGCAGGTGTAGCCAATAGACCAACGTCCTAGCTCCACCACTACCAATGTGAAACCGCCCGACTCGCATCAGCAGCAACCCACTGATCAGGATCAAAATCGCAATCGCGAACAAGGCGTATCCGATTCGAATGGCACGCCGGTTTCTGCGATGGCGCGACCGCAGCATGTGAACGAAACCGAACAACACAGTTGGGACGATCAGCAGCAAACCTAAAGCCAAATGGCCTAGAAACATCAGCTGATAAAAATGCGTCTCGTAGATGGCCCCCGTGGCAACCTGCAACCAAGTGATGCTGGTCAAATACAGACCGTTCGCCGCCAGCACACCGAATAGTGTTAAAACGACATACAGCACCCAGCGAAGCCGCCGAGTGACGGGACGTTTGACGGCTTTTCGTTTGGCGGGTCCGTCGATGCCAGCGGAGGGGCCGTTGCCTTCAGCGGAGGATTCGGCGGTTGGTTTTGCGGACGACATTTAGCAATGAGAAGCAACGAAGAAGAGTTTGATAATGTAGAACGCGGCAAACGAGCGTTTGGTTTGATCGATTTCACCGTTTCCTATAGCCGAAAACCGCAGAAATCGGCTTAAAGATCACTCGCACGTCGCAGCGAGCGAATTTCATCGTGCGAATTGCCGCGAAAGGAGGCTCGGGTGGTCTCTTTGCCCCGTTGCCCTGGACGATACCAAAAACTCCGGAACGACTGCCTTCTGTGGCGGTGTGACGCATTGGTCAGGGAGGCTTCACGAGCCTCGGCCAACTCATTGACACGCGGCGGGTAGCTCTGCATCTGCCGAAATGGAAGCGGCCCGATCGTTTGTCCTTCCAAAGTATTCAAGTCAGCATCCTTGTCCCAACCGACACAGTGCAGCACAAAGTCTCGCTCCCATCCATCGGGAATCGGCGCCGTCGGTACCGCGAAGTCGATTTGGATTTCGTCACCCGAGCTCATCACCACCATCGAATCGTCCCACGCCTCCAGCAGATCTTCGCACGGTCCAAACTCAGTTAAGGTTCCGCGCAATGGAGGCCACTTCGGTGCGACGCTTGCCTCCTGGTAGTCATACACTTCAGGCTGTCGTTCGTCGTCGCGGAATCGTTTGGAGAAACCATGGTAGTCCACTGTCGCATTCAACAGAGGTAGCTCGTGTGTGACGATCTGTGGCTTGTCCGACTGAACGACAAGAGACGCATCATCCCAGTAGATCTGCGCGGACGTTCGCACGCGAAGCCTGGGGTCGTCGTGAACGATTGCATCTGTCACGTCGACAACGATCGTTTTCGTTTTGCCACCAGGGAATCCCATGAACGGAATCGCTTTGCGCCAACCATCCGATTCGCCGCTGTCGGGGACCCAGACTGAAGGGAATTCGATGGGCGGTAAAGCTGGGTTTTGGTCAATTTGAATGTTCAGCGACGTGTCGGTTGGCAGGATCCATCCCGTCAAAACCAAGTAGACGGATTCGGTGCTTTCGCCGGAAAACGAAACGTCTTTAAAGTCCAAGTCGATCCAATGCGGCTGACAAAGACCCTGTCGAAAGCGGCGATCAAACGCTTTGACAAAATCGCGGTCCTGAGATTGCAGCAACTCTGTGACGTCGCGCCCCTGGGTGTCCGTCGCGCGCCTGAGTGAGTGCTTGTCGCCGTGACCGAAAGCAAAAACGGTTTGCTTGGCGATTTGGGGCGGGCCGACTTTTTCGTTTGTCCAAATGTCAACGTCTTTCGGGTGATCCACTGCAGTCAGCGCCAAGTGATCAAAATAGGCCACTTCCCATAATTCTTCGGTGATTCGCATCCGATAGCGTCCATCAATTGGGCGAATCGAATCGCCGTTCACTTTCAAGTATTCCCATGGCCGATCTTTCGCGACCACGCCCCGTGCGACTTGCAGTCCCAGTGGCGCTGCCCAGAGACAGTCGGTCACGAATGCAAATTTATCACCGTCCCACGCATAGAGGTAAGGACACGATCCCTTGAGTGTTT
>CAYUGI010000350.1:0-5120 GCA_964444105.1 uncultured Pirellulaceae bacterium | reverse complement strand
ACATCATCCCCATCATTTTGGCCGATGAGAGAACATCGACTTTTTGAATACACACACTGCGAACGGATCCGCTAGTAGCGACTCCTGGTGAAACGGAGCCGGTTGGGCCATAAGGATTGTCAGCTTGCATCATGTTGTCCTTTGACAAATTGAGAGTGGAGGAAGCTTCTGGCGAATCGCACGGACAACAGATTATCCGATTCCATTGCGTGCCGTGCGATTGAGCGAGCGTTCATTGCTGTTCGGACCAGAATGAAGTGACGCTCATAACGCTTAGCGAGACTTAGTCGCGCGTGTTGCAATGAATGTGGCAATTTTCTGCGAAAGCGGATCGCCCCCTCCCCAACGATCTTCCATGAAGTCCGTCAGCATGAATCCTGCTGCAAGCTGCCCGCCGATCAGATCGGTCAGCGTATGGCCAAAGTCGATAGGACGCTCCGGTCCGAGCGTCTGCGATTGCTCCTCGTCAGTGAGATCAAGATCGCTGTAGGGAATGCTGTGCCTGACGACAAACTTGCCTTCGTCCAGCGCGGCCGCATCGAACAGATAGTTGACAGGATTGATCACGCCCGCAACCAACACGCCATCGGATCGCAGCACTCGAAACGCTTCTCGCCATACCGGCAAAACCTCGGAGCAGAAATTGGTCGAGCACGGGTTAACAATCAGATCGAATGACTCATCAGCGATGCTATCTAGGTTGCACATGTCTCCAACAAGAACTTTTAGGTCGAGATTGTGTTCCTTGGCAACGCGGGTGTCGATTGCTAATTGCGCTTCGCTGCAATCAAAAACAGTGACCTTCGCGCCGGCCGCTGCCAACACCGGACCTTGATGACCGCCGCCACCAGCTAAGCAAAGCACGTCTTGTTCAGTGACATCACCGATCCACGACGGCGGGATTGGCTGAGTCCCTGTGAGCCGGATCGACCAGTCTCCCTGCCGCGCAGCGTCAATCGTTTCACTATCAACAGGCCCGAACCATTGCTGTTTGGACGTGGCGATATTGTTCCACGCGATACGATTGAACTCTGAATGATCCATCACATTTTTGTTCTTGATGAAGGGCTTAAGACTCACTTTCTCGAATAAGTTACTGCGACAATCGCCGAAAGTCTTTGGGCGTCATTCCCATCCAACGGCGAAACGTTCGCGTCAAATGTGCTTGATCATAAAAGCCGCATTCCAAAGCGATGTCGCTGATGGGGCCGTCACCATCAACCAGCCGTCGACTCGCTTCATGAACTCGCACGCGTTGCAGGTACTCTGACGGCGGCATTTGAAAAGCGGATCGAAATCGTCGATTGAGCTGGCTGGTCGACAGACCAACTCGTGCGGCGACGTCCCTGACTTCAAGCGGATCAGCATAGCGGGTAGCCATCAAGTCAGTCGCCTTGCGAATGGGATCGTCCGGCGGCGACTGGTTGCGTGGTTGGTCGATCCGGTACATCACACCTGCAATCCCAATCACTTCACCCGTGCGTGAACGCACGGGAATTTTGCTGCTGCAAAAGGTGCCCAAGCTGCCGTCAGCTGTCGATACCAGCCAAATTTGATCAGGAAGCTCGCGACCAGATTCCATCACTTTACGGTCTTCTTGTTGGTAAAGCCGCCCCCAGTGGAGTGAATGCAGGTCAAGATCGGTCTTGCCCCACAGCTCGCTTTGATCCTTCACTTCCTTCATGCGAACCTGCGTCTCGTTCATCGCGACGAACCGGCCGTCGATATCTTTGACGTACAAGTACGTATCTGGCAAAAAATCAAACAGCCGCAGCAATTGTGCCGCATCGCTGATTGAATCAAAAAAACACTCGCGAATCGCTTTGCCGGCTTTGCTCATGCGTGATTTGTACAAAACAATGCGTGATCCTTGCAATCGGGCCGATAGCCGATCGACTAGAATTGGAGAGATCGATTCGCCCAAACGCCTATCGCAACGCCCTCTCCAACGCCCCTCCCCTTCCGCTACCAGCACGCCATGTTGAATCTGACCTCGCGCGGTTCATCCCATACTTGTGATGGCACCACACGCCGCGACTTTTTGCAAATCGGCACTTTAGGATCGTTGCTGGGGCTGCCTCAGTACTTGGCAGCTGCTGAATCGGGTGCCGTGGATCCGCACAAAGACGAACGCTCCTGCATCATGATTTTCAATCTTGGTGCTCCCAGCCAGCTAGACACATTTGACATGAAGCCGGAAGCTCCTTCGGAAGTTCGAGGACCTTTCAAGCCAATTGCCTCGAAAGGCGACTTTCAACTCTCTGAAATTTTGCCAAAGCACGCCGAGATCGCGGACAAGTTTTCGATCGTCCGCTCGTGTTACCACACGTCCGCGGCGGTTCATGACGCTGGGTGGCAGATGATGCAAACCGGGCGACAGTTCAATGGTGGTGTAAATTACCCACACGCTGGCGCGGTGCTACAGTTCATGCGTGGTCGCCGTGGCGAACTGCCTGCCCATGTCGTATTGCCCGAGACGATGGGCCGCGGTGGTGGAAACCTGCCCAACGGACAAGCCGGCGGTTTTTTAGGCAAGGCGTTTGATCCGTTCGCATTGATGGCGGATCCAAGCAAACCGAATTTCAAAGTGCCTGATTTGTTGCCACCCAAAGAACTAGGTGACGTTCGCATTGATCGCCGACGACGCATGCGAGATGCGATCGAGGCGCGCATGAAGGATTTTGAGGCGACCGAATCTGCCAAGATGCTGGACAAGAATTTCGAGGCTGCTTACCGGTTGATGAATAGCCCGCAAGCTCGCAAGGCGTTTGATCTAACCAAAGAACCAATTGCCGTCCGCGAACGATACGGGATGAATCGCTTTGGACAATGCTGTTTGTTGGCCAGGCGTTTGGTGGAATCGGGCGTCCGGTTCGTCACGATCAATACGTTCCTGACGGTGTTCGGCGAAATCACTTGGGATATTCACGGAAGCAAACCGTTCACGACCATCGACGGCATGAAAAATATTGTCGCGCCAATGTACGACCAAGGTTACTCGGCGTTGATCTCCGATTTGGATCAACGTGGGATGTTGGATAACACGATGGTTTGCGGACTGGCGGAATTTGGTCGTACGCCAAAAGTCAATCCAGCCGGCGGGCGAGACCACTGGCCGCAGTGTTTTTCATGCACATTTGCCGGAGGTGGCGTGCAGGGAGGACGCGCGATCGGAGCCAGCGATCCCATCGGAGGCGTACCTGCTGATCGACCAACCCCTCCAGGCGAAATCATTGCTACGATTTTCAAGAGCCTGGGATTGGACTTGCACGCGGAAATGCCAGGGCCAGGTGGACGTCCTTTCCCGCTCGTCGATTTCGGCATGCGTGAAATCAAGGAGTTGTTTGTCTAGCGTGCCCGTTTGTGATTTTCCGTCATCCCGCCGACTTCTTCCCGCCTGAAATGATGAATCTCTCCCGCACTCTTACGCTTGCTGCCGTGCTGTTAGTCGGACTCAACGCCCCGGCTGAGTCCATCAAGCTGCTTCCCGAGTCATTTACGTTGCACGGATCCGAAGCTCGTCAACAGCTTTCTGTTGTTCAATTCAGCGACGGGCTTTTCGGACCGACTGCTGCTGATGCCAATTTTGCATCAAGCAATCCGGACGTTGTCGAGATTGCCGATGGCGTCGCCCGCGTCGTAGGCAATGGTTCGGCGACGGTCACAGCAACGATGAACGGAACGTCAACCACGTCCAAGGTAACCGTCGTTGCAGCGGACGAGCTTCACCACTGGAGTTTCCGAAACGACGTGCAACCGGTGCTTTCCAAAATCGGCTGCAACATGGGAGCATGCCACGGTGCGCTCGCTGGCAAAGGTGGCTTCCGATTGTCTTTGCGTGGATACGACGCGGATGCTGATTTTCAAACGATCACTCGTGAAGCACGAGGACGGCGCGTCGAATTGGCCGATCCCGGTCGCAGCCTGTTTCTGACCAAACCCACCGGTGCGTTGCCACACAAAGGCGGTATCAAACTGGAAACGGATTCGGACAATTACCGTGTTATTGCACAATGGATCGCAAGCGGTGCCGATGGTCCCAGCGAAGCCGATGCACAAGTAGAACGCATCAGCGTGTTACCCGAATCGGCCATGTTGCATCCCGGCGACGCGTCCAGGGTGCTTGTCAATGCTCACTATGACGACGGTCGGGTCGTGGACGTAACGCACTTAGCGCGTTTTACCGCAACAGATGAAACCATTGCCAGCGTGGACGAAGACGGGCGAGTTGACGTGCGAGGCAGTGGCGAAGGCGCCGTGCTGGTTTGGTTCAGCAGCAAGGTGGCTCTTGCCAGGATGACGGTGCCCTACCCGAATGATCTCCCCGAAAGCACGTTCGATAAGTTGCCTCGGCAGAACTTCATTGATGAAATCAATCTTCTGCAATTGCAAACGTTGAATCTGACGCCATCACCAAGATGCGACGACGATACCTTTTTGCGACGGGCTTCTTTGGACACGGTTGGTCGGCTGCCGACGCAAGCTGACCGTGAAGCGTTCCTAGCCGACGACCAAGCATCACGCCGAAATAGGCTCATCGAACGATTACTCACCAGTGAAGCGTTCGTTGACTATTGGACCTATCGTTGGTGCGACATGTTGCTGATCAATGGCACGCGACTTCGGCCCATCGCGGTGAAGTCCTATTATCAATGGGTTCACGATAGTGTCCGCGAGAACAAGCCTTGGGATGAACTGGTTTCCGAAATCCTGACCGCGACCGGTGGCAGCGAAAAGAACGGAGCCACCAACTTTTACGCGCTCCACCAGTCTCCCGAAGACATGACTGAGAACGCTTGCCAAGCGTTTCTGGGTTTATCAATCGGCTGCGCTAAATGCCACAACCATCCGCTGGAGAAATGGACCAACGACCAGTACTACTCGATGGCCAACCTTTTTGCTCGTGTTCGTGCCAAAGGCTGGGGAGGTGACGGACGCAATGGAGACGGCGTTCGCACCCTGTTCGTTTCTGCATCGGGTGATCTGATTCAACCGGGGCGTGGCAAGCCGCAGCCGCCCGCGCCTTTGGATGAAGAACCGCTTCCGATGAATGATCCCAGTGATCGCCGCATCGCATTGGCACAATGGATGACGTCGCCTGAGAATCCCTACTTCTCCCG
>CAYUGI010000349.1:0-5140 GCA_964444105.1 uncultured Pirellulaceae bacterium | reverse complement strand
TGTACTTTGCTTTTCGCATTTCTGGGATGCGCTCATTAGTAAGTAGCTGCGGTCCTAAAAGGTATCCGAAGCGTCAGCGACGGACCTACCCTATCCCGTTGTCCCTCGCTCACGTGTCGGGTTACCAAGAATTCACAACTTGGACGCATAAACGACGGATTGAAGCCACTCGAACCGCAGTCACTCGCTGACGCGTCGTTTAACGCACCGATGATGTGAAGGCGGGGATCGTTCGCTCCGGCGCTGTCTTGAGCATTTTTCCCATGCCTTTGTTGTGCGCTGTGATGGCGATGATCAAATCTAACTCGTCAATCATCAGGATGAATTGCCCGCCGGCTCCGCGACCTGATTTTAAATCGTAAGTCTTCCCGGCGACACTGACATTGTTGCGCCACCAAAAGAATCCGTAGGAAGTATCTTGCGGATTGGTGTGGATTCTGGAAGTCGCATTTTGAACAAAGTCGGCCGGTATCAACTGCTCGCCGTCCCACTTTCCACCGCTCTGCACCAACATCCCCCACTTGATCATGTCGCGCGATCTCATGCTGCTACCGGCGGCTGATTTCGGCAGCCCGCTGACGTCATCCTGCCAACCAAATTTGGAAATGCCCAACGGACCCAGCAGTTCTTTGTTGATGAATTCGCTGGCGGTTCCAGGCACCACGGATTCGATCACCTGCATCACAATTGACGGATCAGACGATTGGTACTTGTACTGTTTGGACTGCGTTGTGATCGGTGCCGTGTGTTCAAGATAGGCCTGAATCTGACCCTGGCCTTTCAGTACGCTCGGTGATTTCCGCAGTTTCGCGATCGTCGTCTTGTCTACGCGAATTCCCGAATGCATGTTCAGCGCGTCGTTCAGCGTGATCGTTTCACAACCTTTGGCGATCTTTTCCGGATCGATATCCTTCAGAAAGTCCAGCACGGGGCGATCCAGGTCGGACATCTTCAAATAGCCCAGCCCGATAACACGCCCCAAAGCTAGTGCGGTATAAGACTTCGTGATCGACATTTGGTAGTGGGGATAGTTGGCTCGACCGCGTCGATAGTACGACTCAAAAATCAGCCGGCCATCATGATGAATCAATAGGCTGTCGACTTCACCATGTTGCCCTGCCGCAATCTCTCGGGCCAACGACAGAATCATCTCTTTGTTGCCGCTATCGCTACCCAACTCGCCGACTTCAATCCCGTCTGCCTTGTCCTCAGGTGCAGTGTCGAGAAACGGATGCTTGAGATTCGGAAGATGCTGCTCTTTGGCGAAGGAAATATCTTCGGACGTTAAGTCCTGTACTTCCGGCGCGAGTCCGTCCGATTCAGCGAGTGAACGAATCGTCTCTGATTTCATCGGTTGCGTAGGCGATGGTCTTCCCGCAGACTTCTGTTGCTGAGCACGCTTTGCGTGTCGAATGACTTTACGTCGTTCCAATTCGGCATCGGTGAGTTCTCTTTTCGGCGGTCGCCCGGCGATCGGTTCTCGCGACGGCTTGAAATCATCTGTCATGAAGCTTGAAGCAGGTAGGCCCGCTGAATTCACAAGACTGACAGCAGAATCCGGGTTCAGCTTGCGAAACAGATACCGCACGTATTTCGGCGTATCGATCTGCGGGCTGCTGACATGGACTTTGTCACCGACAATCTTCGCCTCGGCCGAAACGTACTTGCCGTCCTCGCCAGCAATTTCAAAGAAGTCCAGTTTCGAATTCTCACCGTTGGGATTACTGAGTCCGCCGGCGACATGATCAAAGGAAAGTTCCGCCGTGTTGCCGCGATACCGGGCACTCTTCAACAATGGCCCCGAATAATGCAGGTCCGATCTGCCGTAGTCTTTGGCAAGCGCCCAAAGAGCCAGACGCTCTCCAGCATGCCGTTTGTCATGTGGATGCAGGCTGGGGCCATGATCGTAGAAGACGGCCATCCCAGTGTTTTGCGTTGTCGCCAGCACGCGTCGCATGGAGTCACGCAGCCAAGGCCACTCGCCGGTCGCATCCTGAGTTGGTACCTGAACGTAGTAAAAGGGAAACTTTCGTTCTGGTAGACCGCCGCGACGAGCAAACAGTTTTCGCCAGTTCTCGATCATGAACGGAAGGAGTTGCCGATACTCAAAGCCGGTCTGTGCTTTCGCATTTCGCTCGCCCTGGTACCAGATGACTCCTCGAAAACAAACCGGCACGATCGGCTCGATCTTGTCGGCGAACTGAACGCCTGGATTACGGTTTTCCTGGACGTCGTTCCAACCCTCGGGAATGCCGAGCCGTTTTCGGATGACCTCGGAGTCGTCTTTCGGTATCCAGGCCTGAATCGGTGTCCCGGAGTTGTAGCGCAGGATCAGACCAATCGGGACATCTAATTCACGATACAGCTTTTCGCCAAAGTAAAATCCAACGCGGGAGATCGTCCGTTGAGTCCTTTCGTCGACTCCCGTCCAGCCGTGCCGCGTGGAGACTCGCATTCGGGCCAGCCCCTTATCGAAATACTCTGGTTCGATGAACCGGTTCTTGCTGGAGTTGAACGAATCAGCCATGTTCGACTGCCCACTACACAGCCAGACTTCGCCGACCAAGACTCCGGAAAGTTTGATGCTGTTCTTTCCGGCAACAAGCAGCGTCTGTTTGCGGTCGGATGTCGCGAGCGGATCCAACTTGACCATCCAGTTACCGTCCAAGTCGGTCGTTGCCTGCTTGGACTGATCGGCAAACTTCACAGTCACTTCTTCGCCCGCGTCAGCTGTTCCCCAAATCGGCACCGCCAAATCCCGTTGAAGGACCATGTCGTTTGAGAAGATCGTTGGCAGGGTCACGTCCGCGTGTGCGAGCGCCGGCGTCAGCGAAATTGCCAAAGCAATCAGTAAGCTTGTGAGTCGGGTTATTCGAGTCATGATGAAATAGTCAGTATTGAGATTCGCCGCACTCAGTTGTGCACGGCTTGTCGCTGTGGAAGTAGCAACGCGTCTTGAGTGAGTTGCGTTTTTACCAGTGTAGACGGAAGCTCCAGACTGGATGCTCTCCAGCCAGCGAAAATAGTACTCCAGATGCTCTACCTCGAGCTGAAACTGCCAGAAGACTGGCCCGATCTGCCTGAAGTCCGCGTTGACTACGCCAGGTATCTCGCGTCGGTCCGCGAGTTGGATCATGGATTCGTGAAGACCCGCGATACGTATTCGCCGACACGGAAGAAACTCTGCGCGAAGAGCTTGAAAGCTGGCTGATTCGCGAGGACGATTTCATGCCACTACCGACACATGCGCTGCGGAATTCAATGTTCCTCTGCCAACCGTAGGTATTGCTCCAGAGCCTCGCCCGGATCCCCCTTTTGGTCGTGAACTAGAATGGCGTAACGCAGACGCAACGTTTCATCCTTTTTGATCACGACCTTGCTGCTGGCCCCTTTCCGCATCGCTTTGCGACCAAACGGGTTCGCTGCGATCAAACCGTAGTTTCTCGCATGCATCCAGCTGGGGCGGAAATTGTCAGGGTGACAAAGAATCGTCATGCCAAGTTCCTGGCCATCAACTGTTCCGCTGTAATCACACCACTCAGCCGATTGGCTCCAGACTTTTTTGGCACCACTGCGACCGGCTGCGTCGGAGATTTTGCCACCGTTGATTTCTGTGATCGGCGTTGCGACTCGAATCCCGAGTCCCATTTCTTCCTGGTCGCCGAAGTAGAACTCGTCGCCCTCTGCGTTTGAGAACGTTGACTCCCACTGGATCAGATAGCCGTTTTTGACAGCTCGTATCACGCAACGGAAATCCTCGTGACATACGACGCTGCCGTCCATTCGCGAATAAGACTTCCGCTGGACGAAGGATCCACGGCCGCTTCCATCTGATGGCGGTTCGATAAATCGTTCATGAACAACGCGGCCTCGATTGCGCCAAAAGTCCTCGCCACTGATGTCACCGAAAGCCATCCAAATGCCGGGGTGCATATCGGCGTGATCTTTTTTGTCACCTTTACGAGGCGGAAAGTTCCGGGTGACCTGGATTCCGCTGGGAGCTTTCACGTGCGCAAAGAATGGGCGTTTGATTTTGTCGTGTTTGTAGTAGTAGGTCGCCACGTCGCGCTCTCCACAACGAATACGCAGTGAACCACCATCGTCTTCAAAGGTAATCGGGGCAGTGGTTGTGAGCGGCAAGGCGCTAGCCATCGGTTCGCCAGGCTGCGACAACCTTTCGGCACCGCTTTGATTCTCACCTGACACCAACAGACCTGGTTTCTCCCCCGCATCAATAATGAAACGAACCAGATCGGCGACCTGTTGAGGAGCCAGTTGCTTTGCCAAACCGTCCGGCATCACCGACACCTGCTGACGCTTTCGCTCCTCGATCGTATTTCGGGGCACCGTGATGACTTTGCCGTCCGCTTGAACAAGTTCGACACTCAGTCCACTTTCCTGTTTGATAAATCCACTGTGAACTCGACCTGAGTCCGTCAGAATCGAAACCGAGTGAAAGCCTTCCATGATCACTGCGCTTGGTTGCAGGATGGACTCAGCAAGCGTCCTGGGCGCGGCCCGTGTGCCCATGTTGGTTAAATTTGGTGCCAACGCGCGGCCACGCTGGCCCATTTTGTGGCAGTTCGCGCAACTCGCTTCGTGAAAGAAAAGCCTCGCACCACGTCTGAAATCTGCTGTCGGCAATTTTGTCAACGACTCCGGAATTGTCGTTGCTGCATCACGTGCCCGCAGAGGAGCGGGTTTGACGATGCAAACGTATTGAGATCGTCTTGCCGGGCTGCCGTCGATCGTATTGCCGCCAAGCGTTACTTCACCCGGAGCAAACTCTTTCACAAACAGATCGTAGCCGGTGTCCCTTGTGCGGATGCGCTGGTCCGTTCGCTGGAACCGCTTCAACCACGCAGGCTTCTCATCGATTCGCCGATCATGAGCGACATAAACCAACGCGGGTTCAGAAACGGAAAATGAAAGAAACGTCTGTCCGGCTGAACCAACATCCGCGTCGTTGTTTCGAGGCTGAATGAAGGTGTGGCCGACGAACTCCCCAGGCAACTGCTTCCACGTGTAGTTTCGGTTAGAGTACGCGGTGCCTTCGAGACGCAACACCGACGCGCGATACGCATCGCCCGATTCCACTTGAATGGCATGAACGGCAACGGGGTACACATCGATTGTACTT
>CAYUGI010000348.1:0-5203 GCA_964444105.1 uncultured Pirellulaceae bacterium | reverse complement strand
GAGTTGGACCAGAGGGATGTCAGCTTCGTCGATCATCACGACGGCTTCGCGGAGCTCGGAATCACCAACCGTGCCAACCAGCGTTCCAGCGGAGAGCATTGCCCCGCGATTCTCACGCTTCAGTGGCGTTTCGCGCCAAGCGACCGAGTTGACATCTTGCGTCTCCGCGTTCCAGCGAAGTGGAGGCGGAAAAAGACGCCCAGCGATCGGTGATTTGATCGAAAGCTGATCGACGTCTCTTTGCAATAGCTCGCATCGTTCTTGGATCGATGCGAGCCGATCTTGTGCGGCGGGGATTTGGCTGGCGGCGGTTGGATCAGAGCCTTGCCGCTTTCGCAGTGCATCGACCAGTTCTTGCTGCTCGTCTCTTCGCGTTTGGGATTGCTGCAATCGAAGTAGCGCGGCGTCGTTCTCAAGTTCTGCGATGGGATCTTTCTCTTTCACATCGGAGTGATAATCAACCGCGCGAATGACATGACCGCCAGTGGCAACATAGATGGGCACAGCGCCACTTGGCTGCACCATCAGAGGTGCGGTGACGCTTCTGGGGAGCGGTGCGAATAACGCCAGCGCCGCAAGGCCTAATATCACGAGGGCTACGGCGATGGGCCGGATTCGACTCACCGCCGGTGCTTGAGGTCGCTGAAAGACGGCACGTGAGGATTGCACGATCGTCATGGCGACGATGGTAAACGCCAGGAAATCAGCGACTTGATGCAAACCTCGGCCGGATAACCACTGATGTGCCATCCAAACGATCACTCCCATGATTACAAAACGGTACAGACCACTCATGACTCCGTAGGTAAACAGGAAAACCTTGCGTGGATAGGAATCGACACTGAGAGAATTTCGCGGTGTCTTCCACATAACACGCTGGATCCAACCGCGAACGGACTGTCGCGACTGGCTTGCCAAGTTGGGAATGCCCATCAGATCAGACAAGATAAAGTAGCCGTCATACCTCAAGAGTGGGTTTCCGTTGAACACCAATGTGCTGACCGAGCAAACGACGATCACGGTCGCACACAGGTCACGCGAATTGCCAGGTCCGAGGTTTCGCCACAACAGCACGGCGACGGCTGCAATAGCTAGCTCCGCCAACATTCCCGCCGCGGATATAAGAATGCGTTTCCAGCGTTGCGGGATCATCCACGCGTCCGAGACATCGCAGTACAAACAGGGAACCCCGAGCAGGAACATGACGCCAAGTTCGCGGCATTCACCCCCGAACACTTTGCAAGTCGTCGCGTGAGCCAATTCGTGAATGACCTTGGTGACCGAAATCACCGCTGCGATCGTCAACCACCAGGTTATCGACTGATGTTGGGCGGATTGAGCAACGTCTTGAGCGAACGATTCAAAATGAACCAAGACGGTCATCGTGCTAACCATCACGGCGATACACCAAGCAACCAGAACGATTGGGTTGAAAAACAATCGCACAAACGGTGTCAGTGAATCTAAAACCGCGTCGGGATTGATACCTGGAAGGCGAATCGCCAATGGGTTGGACAACATTGATCGACGACCGGAATCCTTTCTCGATTGAAGTCTCCGATTCGATCGCGCTTGCAATAGCCCAGCCGAGTTCGCTTCGCCGAGAAACTGTGTCAGTGCCTCCGGGGAGACAAAATCAGGCGCAAACTGCCTTGCACACTGAGTGACGATTTCCGCAAAAGTGCGCCGCCCGTCCAGCAGTTTCAGAATGGCCCATTCACGCTGCGTGACATGAAAGTAGGCTCGGGAGAGCGGATCTTTGATGACAACGTAATCGCATCGCCCCATTTTGACGCGGGAACTGTGGAGGTCTTTTCGCAAGACCGGCGACACGGAATCCATGTTGGCCTTGGTCATGCTACTGACCTTCGGCAGCAAGTTCAGGAGCGGCCACCGCCGATAAATCAACACGCATCCCAGGCAGTACCTTTTCGCCTGGATTATCAAATTCAATCAAGACGCGAACTTGACCATTGACGGGGTCCACCTCGGGACTAACGAATGCGATGGATCCGGATAGTTCGATGTCGCCTGCTTGATCGCATCGAAGGGTCACGGATTTCGCGTCGCGCAGTCGAAGTGCTGTCGCGGCGTCGAAGAACCCTTCGGCTTGAAGGCGGCTCAAACGCAATAGACGTACAATAGCCATCCCTTGTTGAACCCACTGGCCAGCACGCTGGTATCTCTGTGCAATGACACCATCAAAAGGAGCGACGATCAGATGTCGTTTCGCGGCTAGGTCCGCAAGCTTCGCCGCGTGCTGCTTTGCCGCCGTTTGAATTTGAAGGATCTCTGCTTCTGATTCGGCTTGTTCTAGGGTGACTTCGGCTCGGCGAATTTGCAGTCGATGGATCAAGGATTCCTTTTGCGAACTCTCCGATCCCAGTGCCTCGATCTTTTGTTCAAGGGCGGCTTGTTGCGTTTCCAGTTGGCTGCGTTCGTATCCTAAACGCAAACTGTCTAGTTCGGACTTCGATACGCTATCGGCAAAACGGGACCTCGCATCGTTTGCGCGAGACCACTCGTTTTTGGCGATGGCGGTTGCTTTGGTTGCAGCACGAACGCGGGCGTCGTTTTCAGCCTTTAAGCCAGCAACGTCTGCGGCGATTTGCTGTTGCTTGGCCAATTCCTGAGCCAATGCAAGATCTTGTTTTGCCAGTCGGCTATCGGCTTGCGTGGCAACACGAGCCATCGCGATTCTTAGATCGGCCTGGGCGAGTTTGGCTTGTAATTCGACCTGGCGTGAATCGAGGTTTCCAATCGTCTGCCCAGCGGTGACGTGGTCGCCTTCGCGTACCGAAAGCGTTTCCAGCATACCCGTTTCTCGGGCCGGCACATCAACCTGGTCGATCACGGTGACGACCAGATTGTTCATCGTGATCGATTCGCCGGCGCTAACGGAAGTGCTCAACAGAAAAAGCAAGACAACGATAGGAAGATTGGTAAGTTTCATGTCGTTATCGATTTTGGGTCGCTAGGGAAAATCTGTCTCGCGAGATTCAGGGGATCATCGCTAAGCAATCGGTTTATTGTGTTCGTCTACAGCCAACTCTGTTGTCGCCACCACTGTATGAGACTGCGAAACCAAACGAAGCCGATTGACTGTTTCCCGCATTGGATTGAGCCATGGACGGTTGCGCCGATGCGAAACGATTCGGTGCTGACTGTGTCGTTCACGTGGACGGTCCCTCTTAAAACAGGCTGGCCAACCCGGTCGATTATCGTCGCTTGGTCCAGGGAATCTAGCCTGTTTGAAAACTCGTTTTCTGTCGCGCTGCTGAGATGAAGACTGCATTCTACAGTTCGCTTTTGATATGCCGCGATCACGTATCCGCTATCGGATTCTGGAATATCTAGTTGGATTTCCCAGCCCTCTTCGGGGGAGACGATATCCAATAGGTATTCGCCGTGTGCCACTACGCGATGAGCGAGCGATTGATCGATGTCCCAACGATCAACCACACCATCAATAGGGCTCCGGACGACTAACGCTTCAAGTTGCTTGGACACAAGCCTTTCTTGCGTCGAGAGACCGCGGATCCTTGCCTTGAGTACTTCTTGCTTGCTTGCCGTCGAAGACAAACTAGCTGAATCAGAAGCACGTCCTGACGATGATCGAGAAGCTTCGGCGATAGAAAGTTCGGTTCGAGCAACGAGTAGTTCGCCCTTTATTTGCTCACTAAGTAAATCTAGTTTTGCGCTACGCAGGCGGATCAGCGGATCGCCTGCACTGACTCTCTCGCCATTCTGAACCAGGACTTCGTCAGTGACCGCATCAGTCGGTGAAAACAGCTTTTGAGTTTTCGCTGTGACGAGCGTTCCACTGACGGGTATCTTCAGCTCTGCGGGAACGAAGGCGAGCAAGGCGATTGATACGAGTGCGGCTAAGCCAAGAAGTGAAATCCGACGGACGTTGGAAACACTTTCTGACCATCGGTTGACTGACTTCAAGACCGATTCACTCACCGAAACTTCATCGCGCTTGATCGCAAGGGAAATCGCATCGTCCACAACGCCGTTTAGATGGGGGACTCGATTAGCTTTCTTCGAATCGAACCTCTCCAACATGATCGCGGCGATGGCAGAATGATTCTGCGAAGCTGCGGGAGAATAATCACTAGGCCTGTATACGGTGCGTAAGAAGAGCGACTTGGCACCTGATGACGATAGGTACTGTTGACCCACTTGCGTGATTTTTTCGACTTCTTCTTTGTCAAACGAAAATTCGTCCTGATCGTCTAGGCTTTCGGTCACGAAGTCTTCGAGATAGCGAACCTGTTGAGCTCGCCGATCGACGTTGCTTTGGGTTGAGGTCGATACGAGTTCGTAGTGGCCCGCTCGCCGCTTGAGTAGCGAAATGCGATCAGCGCCCGATGCTTCGGCAACGGTCGTCGCGATTGCTGCAAACGACTCTTGTAGCGTTGCACCGCCAAACAGATTTGCGATCCACTGGATTTGGTTGCTTTCGTTTCGCTTCGTCGCCGACAGACGTTGCAGTTCCCGATGAGTAAAGGCATACGTCAGAATCGCCAGAATGGCTTCAGACAACTCCGTGGTCGCCGCGACGAGGGAGTCTTCTGGCTTGGGATCGTAAGAGACTGCCAGCTGGAAAACGATCGGCGAATCCGAAACGTTGTAGGTCCGCAATTGCTTCTGGGTCGTTACTGACGTGTTTGTTTCGTCGTCGTTTTCGGGTTGCTCCGCGTGAACCGCTAAGTCTTGCTTCAAAGCTAATCGTGGCGATTGAATCGAAACAAAAGTGTCCTTGTTGTCTACCGCCGTCAGCTTCGCTTGCGATGCGTTCGTGGCATCAACCAATCCATCAACGGCAGATGCGTAAAGCTCGGTGATTGGGACGTCCTTCTCCGAGAGGGCCTCCAGTTGTGTGATCAGAGCATCGCCTCGGCCCCATACATCGTCGGCGATTCGGATTGGATCAGACATTAAGTGGCGAGTTTCGGAGTGAGGCCGTTTGCGTGTGGCGATCGGAGACTGGTCTGAGCCCAAACATGAAGATTGGTAGGCCGAGACGCAATGACTATCAAAAGCCCGTGCGACACTCAATGGATGGCTAGTCAGGAGGGCTGAACGCGTCATCGCGGGAACTACCCAGTCTAACTACTTCGCTTGTCTTGTCTTTGAACGACTGTTGATAGCATGCTGAGCACGTTTGCCGGAACATTTTGCCTACTTTGACTCAACC
>CAYUGI010000347.1:0-5231 GCA_964444105.1 uncultured Pirellulaceae bacterium | reverse complement strand
TCGAGGACAAAAGCCAAGGTCCCCATCAATTGGTACTGACGCGAAAATAGAGACGTTGGTCGTATCACGCCAAAAATCAAACCGAGATCGCACCGACGATGGCAAACCTGATCACGGTAAAGCAACGGCGTGATTTCCAGCGCCGTTGAACTTGCCTATTCAGCGCGACCGAAATCGGTTCCCTGATTAAACCATGCTGATCAAATAGGTGAAGATTTTGGGCAAGACCTAAAACCACCCCCCACTTGGTAAAAACTTCCGCTATCATTGCGATTGATACTGGGGGCAGTTGCATAGCTCTTGGGCTACCACAGAAAAGCTGAGTCGCAAAGATGCAAGAATCGCAGATGGGCAAAGTGAAAGAGGAAGTCACTGCGTCGAAAAACGAAGCGTGGCGGGAAGCCGAATGGGAGTGTGTCATTGAGCGCCGTCGGCGGGCTTTTTCCGGCAACGCGAAAGTCAAGCGGAACGAAGAACCAAAGAACATTGCCGGGCTGGCACTCTCCGGCGGTGGGATTCGGTCGGCACTTTTCAACGACGGATTTCTGCAAGCTCTCTCCCATCGCGGACTGCTGCGGTACTTTGATTTTTTGTCCAGTGTTTCAGGCGGGGGCTACATCGCTGGGCACTTAGCGTCGCAAAGCGATGAAGACTCTTTGGGTTCTTTTCACGATGACGCGAAACGCTCCCAGTTGGGCAGAAAACCGGAGACCGGTGAAGTCGATAAGTCACGGCTAGCTGGAATCGGCGGCTACCTCAGCCGACCGTTCGAGTTTATCCCCGCCTACCTTTGGTCGCTGTTCTTTTCACTAGCGTTCTACCTTGGAGCTCTAGGCGTCACCGCAACTTTGGCGGCATTGGTTTGGCGTTCCTTTGACAACCTCCGGTTTCGCGAAGTCTATTCCCAGGTGTTGGGGTTGAACCAGTTTGGCGACGAATTGGTGATCGCGTTCTTACCCGCGATTTTTGTACTTGGGTTGATGGTGTTTGGCGAGGCGTTGCTTTCGTTTGGCCAGTACATTACGGCATTTGAGCGCAAATCGATGAAACGTTGGCACAAGCGATTCCGCGCATTCATGTTGCTTGCCATCGGTTTTACGATTCTGACATCCTTCGCTATCTACCTGGGAAACGGCAAGTCATTTGTTCGCGGAGGATCTGAAACGGTCTACCTGAATCGTTACGTCCAATACTTCGCCATTACTGCTGGGGTGATTCAGGTCCTGGTGTTCTTGGGGCGTGACCGCCTCTTTCGCTCAGAGCACGGTAATGCAAAAGGGTGGCAGCGGCATTTGCAACAAACCGTCACGACCGGAGTGGTACTGTTCTTGCTCTTTTCAATCGTCCATTGGATGGGACGCGAAGACATCAGTCAGTACACCACTCATCGAGACCCGCACTTGGTCGTGGGCGATGTTTTGGATTGGCCGAGGCTAGCCGAGATCGGTGCCGATCACGCCCCGAGCGGAGCCGAATCGGACTTGGTCGCACAAATCAATAAGATTGCACCTGACGTGCCTTCTCATCTTATCCCCGAAGGCAGTTGGCACGGCTCCTTGGTGCGCTCTCGATTGAATCTCTTCGGGCTCGACGACATTGACCTCAAGAGTCACTCAACACCAGTACCACCACCCGTCAGTCAATCCGATCGAAGAATCCCACGCAAAGACGATCGTCTTCAAGGCGATTCGAAGGAGAAACAAGCTAGTCCAGGCAACGAACTGGTTGGCGATAAACCGTTTATCAACTACTCGGGAAATTGGTGGTTACCGCGTCGAGTTCTTGGTGCTGCCTACGCATATTGGCAGTGTGTTGGCGTGGAACGCGTTCCAAAACCTAAAGAGACCAAGCCTGTCGCGGAATTGACTGCAACGGATCAAGACCCAGCAGAGCCGTCCGTCTACAAACAGATCAAGGGGATCATTTCCCGCAACGATGTGCGACGCAAAGATCGAGAAGAGTTCCTATCGAAACTCAACGAGCGATTTGAGACCAAAGACTTCACCATCCACCTGCTCGGTGAAATGAAGTCAAATCAGTCAGATCGTTCGCAGGCTGAAATCGACGCGAAAGCAAGAGCCAGCTCAGAAGTTGAAGCCGGCTTGAAAGTAGCAGAAAGCACGAATGATCGCCCAGAATCCAATGTCGCGTCTGGGTTTGTAAAGAAACCTAAACAAACAGAGATTCTTGAACGCGCTGATGACGTCGTTGAACGTTTTGCTGACCTCGTCACGAAGACGCAAGTAAAACTTAGCGAGAGCCAACGAAATCAGATGGCCAACGCGTTGCACATGCTGAGCGTGGCTGATCTCAGTGACAGTTTGCCGGGGCAAAAAAATGATCGCAATTACGCACACGCAAATCGATTGCTGATCGAGACGTTGTACCCCAATGTTATCCAGAAATACGACATCCCGAGCACACTTGTTGTTCCACCGTATGACCAACAGACCCGCGTTCGATGGTTGCTTGGCTGGACGTTGTTGCTGTTGACCGGATTAGTCGGTGGGCTTGGATCAAGACGTGTGGCGACTGTTTTCTATTTCTACCGAAAACAGCTTTCGCAGAACTTTCTGGTGCGAAGCAGGGACCCCAACGATCCCAATGACACGTATGATCCCCGGGGAGACAAACCACTCAGCCGTCTTAAGCCGCACTTGGATGGGCTACCCTATCCACTCATCCTAGCCGCCGCTTTGGAACCATCGTCTTGCAATGGGAGTTATCGAGTCGCGGCACGCCCGTTTGTCTTCAGTCCGCTCGCGTCGGGCTCGTTTGAGAAGAATGAAATCCCCATCCCCAGCGACCAATTGAGCTTCTCTCGCGATCCACAAGGCGCACCGATCAATTTGGCCGATGCGGTTACTTTGTCTGGCGCAGCCGTTACGCCGTTGATGACGCAGAACCGCTGGCTAACGATGATTCTGGATTTTTTCAACACGGGAATCGGCCAGCGTGTTCGCCGCAACGACCGAACGAATACTGGGCCTGCTCGCCCCACTCGGGCGCCCTTGATACTAAACGTGCTGGCATGTTTGATCGTCCTGGCAACAAGTTGGTATTTCCTTGAACTACGGTGGGCGCTGCTGCTTGTTCTACCAACGGCAGCGATGTTCTTCCGATGTTGGAACTTGAAGATCGGTTCTCCCGGACTCATTCGCTCCCTCTTTCTGCTGAAAGAAACGCATCACGAATCCGATTTCAATCAGAACCAATCGTTCTACATTGCCGACGGCGGCTACGTCGACTACCTCGGCGTCAGTGAATTATTGCGCCGACGCTGTGAATTGATGGTTGTCAGTGACGCGGGTGCCAATGTCGGCGATGACTCGCTGGGCACCTTGGCAAGGATGTGCGAACAAGCATCAAAAGAGCAAGGCGTTCGATTCTTGGATCTTGATCACGAAGCTCCCATTGATTTTGGGCGTTTGGAGATCGACAAGGAAACGCGGCTCGTCCACCAGCCATTTATCTGCGTTCGCGTTCGCTATCCGGAACCCGATTCGCCAGAAGGTTTATTGGTGTATTGCCAAATGTCAATTACCGATGCCGACCCAATCGAAATCAAGAACATTCGCAATCTGTTTCCCTCTTTCCCAGACGAACCGACAGTCAATCAATTTTACAACGAGAAACAAGTCTCTGCCTATCGGACGCTTGGCTATCACATCGGGAGTCGATTCTGCAACGAGCTATTTCCTTGGTTCAAAGATCCGAAGTCTGATGCAGCCGATATCACTACAGCTTCAGAACCAGCCAAGCCTGATGGAGTTGACGTTTTTTCACACCAGCTTAATGCACGTGCTCCACGCGATACAGCAAATGAAGTTGCTCCTGTTGCGCAACCGCTCTTTGACGTCCTGAAAGACCGGCTGCTCACCGCATATCGACTGGCATGCTACCAAGAGCACACCTACAAAAAGGAAGACATATTCGGCGAAGCGGTTTGGACAAACAGCCGATTTGCATTTCCGTCGTTTCCGATCGAGGCAGCTGCCTTTCACGCCGGCTGTGGTGGCACACGCCGACTTGCCGATTGGTGGCTTGAAAGATACGAACTGAACGCCGACGTTCGCAGTGCCTATCGCACGGCAGTGACGAACGATACCAACTCGCTTGGCGCAGAGACTCAGTCCAAATGTGGCGAGCTATGGCACCAGCTCAGCGAAAACGCATTCGCGTCGACGTTGGAGGTCAATTCGAGGGAAACACGGTTAGCGGCTCATCTGACATGCGTCGCGGTCGCCTGCCAAGAAATCCACCGAGGACGACCTCATGCCGCGTTCCAAGTTGGCGGTCGGATGAAGCTAATCGATTTGTGTAACCGAATCGCGGAGACGGTATCAGCGACAGCTTCGACTCAAAGCTTAGAGGGCCGTTCCTTAGCCGAATTATTCCGCGAGATGGACAAGACAGTTGCCGAGCTGATTGAAATGGAACGATCGATTTTCCAGGGGGGCGAACACGTTGCAACCGTTTCGTTTGCCCAGTGCATGAGCAACGCATGGGGGAAGCTTGCTCGTGATTTTGCGGATGAGCAAAACGGAGTCGACCATGTTCTCAGCTACACGAAACAATCTGGAGCTTTTGATGTGGGCGGAGTACTAAAGATGTTTGAGGCAAGTGGATCTGACGCACGTCACTCTTGCGACACGGTCGACCTGATGGCGGCCGATGTTCGTCATCAACTGCACGTTGGCATGAAAAACATTCAGCTAACGGCGATTCGACACGGATTGGCTAAATCTTGGTATCTCGGATTCTTCACCAATCAAGACTGGGAGCAGCTGATGAGCTTTGGCTCTCAGGAGCACAAGACCGAAGATTCCACGAAACCAAATCGGCGACGAAAGCACGCGAAACGAACAAAACAAACTCCGGATTCAACAACATCTGAACCAGCTGATGTGACCGATGACTGAGGCGTGAGCCAGTTCGGCTGCGTTTCAATTCTACGAAGTCACCAGAGCCTGCGATTGGGTACAATCATCCAAATTACAGGTCTCGTGGCGAACGCACCCATCGATGAGAAATGTCATCGATGCGATTGGTTCATCGGGGCTGCATACTGCGTGAACCGACCTATTGAAAGCGCCCGATGAAGCCTCTTTTCCTTGCATTGCTGTTCTTGCTTTTCGCTCAGTGGGGGTGGACTGAAGAACGCCCCAATATTCTTTTCATTTACACCGACGATCAGTCGCATCGCACGGTTAGCTGCTACCCGGATTCCT
>CAYUGI010000346.1:0-5258 GCA_964444105.1 uncultured Pirellulaceae bacterium | reverse complement strand
CAAAGCCAGTGTGCTGCGTCAGCACTTGTCGCGTCCGAGCGCGAACAAGTCGATTCTGATGAGCGAGATCAATGATTTGTACGAGCAAGTGGTCTTGGTAAAGAACAAGATCGTGCAAAGCAACTTGCGATTGGTGGTTTCGATCGCCAAACGACACGTCGCCAGCACGGATGACTTCTTCACTTTGGTTAGTGACGGCAACATGTCGCTGATCCGTGCCTGCGAGAAGTTCGATTACTCACGCGGCAACAAGTTCAGCACTTACGCTTCGTGGGCAATCATGAAGAACTTCGCTCGCACGATTCCCAAGGAATTCAAGCACAAAGATCGTTTCCGCACGACGACCGAAGAATTATTCATGTCGCGCCAAGACGAGCGACGCGATCCTTACGCAGAAGAGACCGTGCAACGTTCACGTCAGCGTGAGCTTAGCAAGATCTTGAATCGGCTGGATGAGCGCGAGCAAAAAATCATCACAGCTCGATTCGGACTTGGACGTGGCAATGAACCGTTGACACTGAAGCAAGTCGGCGAAGAAATGGGTGTGACGAAAGAACGTATTCGTCAGCTTGAATCTCGTGCACTGGCCAAGTTGCGTGATGCGGCTGACGAGGCAAAGATCGATGTCGAGCTGGGTTCATAGTCCAACGCACCAGGTAGCTTCGGCGAATCGAATCCTTCCCGATCAAGCACTCTCGTAGTGTTTGATCGGTTTTTTTGTGCAGCTGGTGAGACATTCAAAATGTACTCGACTGCATCAAAGGACTCACTCGTCCACACAGGCTGGTGTACCGGCTTCACAGATCGCCATCTGAAGTGGTCGAACCCGTCCGCCATCAACTGAGGATTGGCGCACTTCTAAGTCGAAACCTGCTCGGTTGGTTCGGTGTACAATGGGCCGGACGATCCGACCATGAAGACTTAGGATGCAACATCAATGACCAGTGTTTTGCTAGCCGAAGACAGCCTTACCCAAGCGGAGATGATCCGTGGGTTGCTGGAGTCTGCTGGCTACGAGGTCACTCACGCCGAAAACGGTGTGATCGCGATGGCGGAAATCCGTAAACGACGACCGGACGTTCTGCTTACCGACTTGATGATGCCCGACATGAACGGCTGCGAATTGACGCGCGCCGTTGTTCAGCAGTTCCCCGAGATCCCAGTGCTGGTGTTTACAGCGGGCGGTTCAGAGAGCCTCGCCGTCGACGCTTTAGCCGACGGTGCCGTCAATTTTGTCCCCAAGGCATTGCTGGAAGCACGCTTAATTCCAGCCGTGCAAGAACTTGCCGATCGCGTTCGAGTAGACAAATCCTGCTGCGAGAGTGGTGCGAATTTGGTCGTTCCCGAATTGGTGTTCGAGCTGGACAGCGATCCGCGCTGCATCCTGCCTGTGACACGTTACATCCAAAAGACTCTGGCTTTCGCAAATGTGATGGATGTGGGCACGCGGTTCCGATTGACCAGCGCAATATCAGCAGCGCTCATCAACGCGATCTGCTACGGCAATTTGGAGATGCGGGATGACGAAGAGTCAATCTATGAATTGATGCGTGGCGAAAATCGGCCAGCCAAGGTGCCTTACAAAGTTCGCCTTGTTGTTTCGGTCGGCGTTCAAGACACTCGCGTCCTTGTCACGCATGATGGTCCCGGCGCTATGACGCGGACGTCACCCGCTCCGGGAACACCCGAGTCGTTCGAGCTAGAAGACTGCCGGGGCTTGCTGTTGGTAACCAGCTTCATGGACAAAGTGATCTATCACCAGTTGAGCAACGAAATCGTGATGGTCAAAGAGACTTCGACCAAGGCTGAACCTGTCGCTAGCTAGATCGTCCAAATCATCACATTCGTGTCCACGCACTCCCAGTCTTCCGTCGGGCTGCGACATTCCGTGATTCTGCTATTTTATGGGTTACCATTTCGTCCCAACAAGACAACTGAATCCGAGTACAACACATGGAAACCAGGAAACTGGGCAACACGGGCCTAGATCTTTCGGTGCTTTCTTTTGGAGCTTCGTCCCTGGGCGCTGAGTTTCGCGAAATCGACGTTCCTGAGGCACTCCGATGCGTCAACGTGGCATTGGATCGCGGGATGAATTACATCGATACAGCGGCTTACTACGGACGCGGCATGAGTGAGGTCATGTTGGGCCAAGTGCTGCCCGGCATCCCTCGCGATTCCTACACGCTGAGTACGAAGCTTGGCCGATACGCACCGCAGCACTTTGACTTCAGTGCGAAACGTGTCGCCGAGAGCATTGATATTTCGCTCGAACGCATGCGGTTGGAAACCCTCGACATCGTGTTCTGCCACGACATCGAATTCGTTGACTTGGATTTGATCGTCAACGAGACGATCCCGGCACTCAAGAAGGAAGTCGACAAAGGCAAGGTGCGGTTCATCGGCGTTAGTGGGTATCCGATGAAGATTTTTACCGAGATGCTTCAGCGTGCGGATTTGGATGTCGTGCTGACCTACAACCACTACACGCTTCAAAACGACATGGCGTTGCAGCTGGTCGATCCATGCAGTCAAAAGGGCGTCGGCCTGATCAACGCTGCACCTTTCTCCGCACGACTCTTAACCAGCGCACCACTTCCCGAATGGCACAAGGCTCCCGACGATGTTCGCCAGGTCGCCAGCAAGGCGGTCCAACACTGCGAAGATGCAGGAACAGACATTGCGAAGCTTGCGTTGCAATACTCAGTGGCCAACGGAGCTTTCGCCAGTTGCGTCACCGGATCAGCCAACCCGAATCGAGTCTCGCAGTGGTGCGACTGGTTGGAAGAGCCAATGGACGAGACGTTGGTTGCCGAAGTCAAAGAGATTCTCAAGCCCATTCACAACTGGGTGTACGTCGAAGGACGACCTGAGAACAACGACAGCTAGTCAGCAGATTCGTGAGCCGATGGCGCTAGCCTCGGGCCTTCTCCGTCCCGTATCTATCCGAACGGGCCCGAGGCTAGCGCCATCGGCTCACAAAACCCCTCCAAACTTTTAGTAGCGAACATGAAATCAGCAATCACGATCAGCCTTGTCGAAGAAGCCCGCGGCGGACCGTTTGTCTTATGGGACGGTCTAGAAAAATCCATCGCATTCGCCGGCGAACTTGGCTACGACGCAGTCGAGATCTTCGCACCAAGCGTCGACGCTATCGACCCCGATGCACTTGGAAAAATGCTTGACAAAGCAGGCGTCAAACTGTGTGCCTTGGGCACGGGAGCCGGTTGGGTCAAATCAAAGCTGCAACTTGCCGATCCTGATCCAGCTCAGCGACAAAAAGCGCGCGACTTCGTTCGTAGCATCATCGATTTAGCGGGCCCGTTCGGAGCCGCAGCGATCATCGGTTCGATGCAAGGTCCCAGCGGACACACGGACGACTCGGCTGCAAGCTATCTGGCCGAAGCACTGGAAGACGGCGGCGCCCATGCCGCTCAGTACAACGTGCCGCTGATCTACGAACCACTCAATCGATACGAAACGCGTCAGTGCTGCACCGTTGCCGATGGCGTGCAGCTACTCGAGTCGCTTTCGACAGACAACGTGCGTTTGCTGTGCGACTTGTTCCACATGAACATCGAAGAAACCGATATCGCCGATGCTCTTTTGACGGGCGGCAAATGGGTCGGCCACATCCACTTTGTCGATAGCAACCGTCGTCCTGTTGGGCTTGGCCACATGCAGTACGGCCGTATCATCGCAGCACTACGTCAGATCGACTACCAAGGCTACCTGTGCGCCGAAGCATTCCCGTATCCCGATCCACACGAAGCTGCTCGTCAAACCATGCGAGCGTTCAAATACTGGACCGAGAGCTAAGCCCTAGCGAAAAAATCGCATTCCCGGCAAATTGGCGATGCCCGTTCCACCACTCACTGGCGGCAGCGAACCGCTGTACTGAGTACGTGGATAGAGATCCGTTGCACGCATTCCGCCCTGGTCGGTTGTTCGACGAGGCGGATCGCTTGTCAGCCGTCCCAGGCTACTGGCAACACGTGGAGCAGTGCTGGGAAAATTTGCTTGCGATCGATTGGCAACCGACGAGTAAGGCGTGTTACCAAAGCTGGTTCCGTAGCCGCTGTAACCCCGCGAATTGTTCGCCAAGTTATACGTCCGTGGCGTCCAACCCGACGCGTAGCCACTGGGTTGCCTCATCGGTTGCACCGAGGTTTTCGAATCCAGTGGTCGCAATCGTGAAGCGATCTGGGTGCTAACTCCCGGGGGCGTTGCCTGTGCAGGTGGTGCGACGCGACCCACAGCCTCGAAGTCCACTTTCTCTTCGCGTTTCATGCTGACGATCCGCTGTGGCACATCCACCATGCGTTTTTCAGCGACCCAGTTGGTTCGCGTTTGGGTGCGCGTCACAGTGTTGCTTTTCTGTCGCCACGAAGTCACAGGTACGTGATGATAGGTGACAACAGGTTGGCGAAACGGATTCCATCGTCCGTGCAGTACAGGCTGCCATGCGTGTTCAGTGACGGGCGCGAAAACAGTTTGTGTTTCCGGCACTTTCTCAGTCACCGTCTCGGGTCGAAAGACGGTCTGTTCTTTCTTCTCGATCTTGGTCGATACGACGGGTCGCTCAACCGTACGGATGACTTTGCGATACACAATGCCTGTGGCCGGGTCGGTATAGAATCCTGGTTTGTCTTCGCCGCTAGCCGATCGACCATCGACGAACGTCGCCGCAGCGATCAAGATAAGTGAGCGGGTGAACCAAGAAGAGATCCGAGAATTCATACCAGTGTTTTGCCGGTGCTGAGACGAATGGTTTAAATACAGTAGCGAGAATCACCGCGACCTTTTGCTGTGATTAGCATCGCGTCGAAGAGATCCCTCTTGTCCAGAGTTCGGACGGGAGCGGATGCCCAGCTGAGTCAAATTTTTCTGAATGAGTACAAATCCGTGATCGACGAACGATTCTTAGCCCTAATGCGCTGTCCTATCGACGGATCTGAGCTAGCAAATGCCGATTCGGGCCTCGTCCAGAAACTCAATCAGCTGATCGAAGCGGGCGAATTGCGTGACCGCGCGGACCAACGGATCGAAGATCCCATCGATGAGGCTCTTGTCACAATCGATCAGAAAAACATCTATCCCATTCGCGGAGGCATCCCATCCCTGATAGGCGACGAAGCTATCGCTTTTCCACCGTGAGACGTTCCCGCTAACCCAGCACCACTCGGCTAAGTGTTATTCCAGTCGAGTGCTTAACGCGAAGCGTTAGTTTTGATGTTGCGTCAAAACGGAAGTAATCG
>CAYUGI010000345.1:0-5281 GCA_964444105.1 uncultured Pirellulaceae bacterium | reverse complement strand
AACTTCAAAACTCGCGATTCGAGTTAGGGATTTCGCATTTGATTTACATTGAGCCAAAAAACACGGCGTCAGAGGGAGAGTGAAATACGAAAAAAGTGTCGGGCCATTGAATCAATTTCCGCGTTTCTCCCTGCGGGGACAACGACGTGGCCAATAGCCTACAGGTTCGATGTATTTAAGAAAGGTGCGTCAACAACTCGCTTAAACCAACGGTAAACCTGTCGGCTGTCTACCCCGCAGCGAATGGCGTTTTCCGACTTTGGCATCCGGAAACTGAGGGCCCAGCAACGCATCTGCATACTCGTCGATTTGCTCCGGCGTCTCGAAATACATTTCGTAACACCAGTCGTCGTCGAATTCACATTCGTCCGTCGTGTAATCCCGGCAAATTTGAGGACGCGTTTCGTAAATGCCACATCGCCCGTCGTTTTGCAAGTGCTTGCAAGTCGTATGCACCAGCAAGTACCAATCGTCTTCGTCAACAAAACAGCTAGCCCGATCGTGCAGTAGATACCAGCGGATGTAGTCAAAGTCCTTGCGATTGATCGGCTGCTCCATTGGCAGCGCGAAATAATGACAGCACTTGGCGGTGCAGTAGTCGCAAAGATTCGCACCTTTGGGAACTTGGTCACGCCTGCGTTTGGGCGGTGAAGGGCGTTTGGGAGGTGAGGTAATCTGTGACACAGTACTATTCAGTCCAAGGAAGAGTCGCTTGCCTGTAAGGATCAAGGCGAGTCGTTTATCTTGTCAGTTCAATCTTATCGAAATTCGCTGCGGTCGAAACCGAGCAGCGGTTTTCATCCGTGGGCTAGCTTGATTCGAGAACGGTAACAATGGAAGTCGTCATCACAGCGCTTGGCCCGGATAATGCCGGATTGGCGGATCCAATCATTCACCACGTTACTGGCCGTGGTGCAAGAATCGCCGAAATCCAGATGTACGATCACGACGAAGAACACCTGTTCGCGATGTTGTGCCGGATGGACGTTCAGCCGGAAGAGTTTGATCCGCTGTCCGAAGCGATGCGAGAGATCGGGGAAAAGACTGGCTTGGCGATTCGGGTTTGGAGCAGTGAACGACGCCAACACCGTCCGCGCATCGCGATCTGCGGCACGTTCGTCGAGCACACGCCTCGAGCAGTTCTGCAAGCGATCCGCGACGATGTTATCGAGGCGGAAGCAGCCGTCGTGATTTCCAATCGAAAGAAGCTGTCGAAGCTAGCCGATGAATTCAATGTTCCTTTTCGCATGATTGGTGGCGAAGGCGGTAACGCAAACGATGATGAAATGGTTCGCGTGCTAGACGAATTCGACGTCGACTACGTCATCTTGGCTCGCTACATGCGGATACTGCCCGCCGCGACGTGCTGGCAGTTCGCTGGTGGTCGCATCATCAATCTTCACCACGGTCTGCTTCCGGGCTTTCCTGGTTTTCGGCCGTATCATGATGCGCACAACGCCCGCATGTTGACCTTCGGAGCAACTTGCCACTTCATCATTCCCGAATTGGACGCTGGAAATCAGACGATCAATCAACGCACGTTTTCGGTCGCACCGGGAACTCCGCTGGATGAGATCATCGCGCAAGGTGAATCGCAGAACGAACCACGCTGCCTTATCGAAGGTGTCCGTCGTGTCGTTGACCGAGAAATCTACCTGCATTTTCACCGAGTCGTCGCTCGCAAACCGCTGGCTTAGGTCAAGCGACTATGATGTAGTTGGTAAGAAATTCAATTCGATATTGAGGAGAGTCGCGTGCGAGGTTCTGGTGGTACTGACGGCGGCGTGGGGCTGTTCTTTTTCGGCCTATTGATGGCTGTCGGCAGCGTGTATTTGTTTTTTGATTCGGTTCGCGTCATGACCGGCCAAGGCGGACTGTTTTCCGGGGCGATGGGTGCTGGGCGTGGACACGGCCGCATGATCGACACGACGTCGATGGGGATTCTCTTCGTGCCATTTTTCATCGGTGTGTTTTCGCTCTTCGTCGATGCGCACCGAAAATGGGCGTGGTGGCTGACTTACATCGGTATCGCCGTGCTGGCAATCGAAGTCCTCAGCCGAGTCAGGTTCATCATCGATACCAAGATGACACACTTATTGGGAATGTTCGTGCTATTCGCAGCCGGCTGCGCACTGATGTTTCGATCCTACCGCGGTGAAAGTTTGCCGCCCCTGGGGATCCATGAGATCGACGAAGAAGAACCCAAAGTTAATTAACTTGATGAACGTCTTGCGATCGCGTAGCGCCAAATGAAGCCTGCTGCGATCAGCGCGGCCCCAATCATGACCCACCAATCGGGATAGCGATACGAAACGTGGTTTCGCCACGCCAGGTACGTCCACAGTGGCACGGCAAGTGGCTCGATCAACGTAATCAGCGACGCCTCGTTGCTCTCGATTTCTCGAACCGCCCATGCGAATAGCATGTACGGGATCGCCAGCTGAACAGCACCAAGCGCCATTAGCGCGATCCACTGAACGCCATGCGGCATCGTCGTTCTACCCAGCACCAGTGGCAAAAGCAAAGCCACGCACACGAGGTGATTGACTAGGCCGATCCACGCGACGTTCACACCACGCAAATGTCGGATCGAAAGCATCACGCCGGCATACATCAACCCGGAAAAGAGAGCCAAGCCAACCGGCCAAGCCGAAACAGCACCGCCGCCAACGGTAAACTCCATCGAAATGATGACCAGGATTCCCAGCACGGAAAGTCCCAGCATCACCGCGTCGCGTGGCTTGGGGCGATCACCTAACCCTAGCAAGCCGCCGACGGCAACCCACGCGGGGCCGACGTACTGCAGCCAAATCGTGGTCGTTTCTGATCCGGCAACCATCGCCACGATAAACGAATAGACCATCGCGGTAAAACACAGTGACATCGGCACCATTGCGGGCCGAAACGTAGGCCTGCGAACAAACGGCAGCACTGTCACCGCCGCAAATACGGCACGCCAAAATGTTAGCGACACACCGCGCGTTTCAGGCGGCCAATCTCCAAACCAAGGAGCCTTGGCAAAGAAACCGCTGGTGCTCCATAGCAGCGCGGCAAGGACAACCAGCCATCGCGCGCGATTCTGCGACGTCACGGACTGTCTACTTGTAACTGAACCAGAACTTCGATCGGCAGATGGTCGCTGGCAAATCGGCCCGCTGCGGTATACGGGTTCAGCACCTTGTGCGAAAACACATCTACCTTGCCGCTGACAAAGACGTGATCGATGATTCGATTGGGCACAATCGATTTGAACCCATTCCAGGTACTGGCTGGACCCGCGGGCGGCTTCAGGCTTCTTTGGCGAGCATCCACCAGTGGGCTCTCCTGCGTTGCGTCGACAATTGCTTTGTACGGATCAGAATCGGGCAGGCAGTTGAAATCGCCCATCAAGACAATCGGCATGCCTTTGCTTTTATCTGCCAAGAATCGTCTGGCAAGTTTCCCACTTTCCAAGCGAGCCGCTTTGCCGCGGTGATCAAAATGGGTGTTCGCAACCAGGAATTTCTTGTTCGGCTCTTTGTCGATTAGGACCATCCACGTCATCGTTCTTGGCAACGCAGCATCCCAGCCCTTTGAGCCAACCTCATTGGGCGTCTGGCTCAGCCAAATCGTGCCTTTGGACTCTACTGAGAATCGGTCACGTCGAAAGAAGATCGGCGCAGCCTCGCCCCCCTCTTTTCCATCGTCGCGGCCAACCCCATACCAGTCGTGTTCCGGCAAACGCGTCGTCAAGTCTTTGATCTGCGGAAGCGTTGCTTCTTGAAGCCCCAAGACGCTGTAATCGGCAAGGAACTTGGCGACGGCTTCCTTGCGATTGTCCCAAATGTCTTTGCCATCACGCGGGTTGGCATACCGAATGTTGTAAGTGACGACGCCAATCGGCGCACCGCCACGCTCTGCTTCGGTGGCACGCAGGCCGACTGGAAAGGAAGCCATCAGCGCAATGGCGAGCAACAAACGCATAAGGAAATTCTCTACGATCAGGGCAATCGGCGGACACGCCTATTCGTGACGCAGTGCTTCGATAGGATTCATTTTCGCTGCGCGAATCGCGGGGTACAACCCACTGATCAATCCAACGGCCACAGCGATCAAAACCGCCAACGGAATCGTTTCGTAGACAATCGTCGGTTGTGCTTCGCGAATGGCATCGGGGAGAGCGGCGAACATTTCAGGCAAACCCTTTTTGACGCCCCAAATCAGCACGGAGTACATCGCTGGCCCCAGGAAGCCCAGTAAAACACCTACCGCTGCACCCGCAAAACTAAGCACGAGTGTTTCGACTAGGAATTGACGGACAATGTCGCCTTGCTTGGCTCCCAGTGCACGTCGAATCCCGATTTCTCGGGTTCGCTCAGTCACACTGGCCAACATGATGTTCATGATCCCGATGCCACCGACGATCAAGGAGATGCAGGCAATCAAAATCCCGATTCCCAAGAACATCAATCGCAGGTTGCGAGCTTGTTCCAGCAATTCAAGTGGAACGACGACAGCCGTATCTGCCATATCCGCATGATCTTGTGCCAAAATGTTCTCGATCATGGCCGCCGTCGTGCGCACTTGGTCCACGCTGCCGACCTGCAACGTAATTTGGTTTAGCTCCATGATTTCCATTTGGAACTGACCACTACGCCGCGTCACAATTGTGTCGCCGATTCGGCGACGAACGGTTTCAATCGGAACGTAGATGTCCGCAGAAAAATCTTGCGAGTCTAAGGAACCCCCGATGGCTGCCGACGCATTGCGATGCTCCAAGACGCCGACGATTTTGTAGTAATCGGTGCTTTCGGGTACGTAGACACGTTTGCCCAGCGGATCTTCAAACGGAAACAACTTTGCTGCGACCCCTGCCGAAACGACGCAGACCGTTTCGGATTTCATCCCGTCGGCATCAGACAAAAATCGCCCACCGCGATTACGGATCTTCAGTTGATTCACGTCCGAATACATCGGCGTGCAACCTACTAGCCGTCCATCGACGATTCGATCTCTATATGCAAACTGCCGGCGAATTTCACGAATCGGTATCGCCGTTTCGATCGTTGGCACCCCACCAAGAATCTTGTCCAGGTCGCTGCGTCTTAGCCCGTACTGAGTCGCTGCCATTCCAGCAAGTTTGTCTTCGGCCGGCTTTTGGCTGCGAACGATAATCGTGTTCGCGCCCAGGGATTCAATTTGTTTTTGAACCTGATCGCTCGCGCCTTGGCTGATCGCTGTCAATACAATCACCGCCCAAACACCAATCATGATGCCAAGCATCGTTAGAAAGGTCCGCAAG
>CAYUGI010000344.1:0-5373 GCA_964444105.1 uncultured Pirellulaceae bacterium | reverse complement strand
AGGATTAGTCTTCCAAAATATTGGTGCCATCTTCGGTTTCTTCGCGTGCGACGGCGGTTTGTACATCTTGTTCTTCGCTTGCCAAATCGCCTTCGCCACTGGAAAGCTCCGGTTCGGTCGCCTTGGCTTTCACGACCGCGCGACGGACATCGGCGCGCGGGTCTGACTCGGTGATTCGTACCGGCACGTCAGATGGAAACACCAACTCGCGCGCTTCATCTGGCATTGAAATAGCGTTGTCTGTGAGTGTTTGTTTGACGCGGCGAATCAGCACGCTGTTGACTCTGCCGCCTGAGTGCTTCTTTTGGTTGAACCAGTAGAAGCACTTTAAGTTCACCGTCGCAGCGCCCAGCGATTCGACCAATACCGTCGGCTCGGGATCCTTTTCGACCGCTTCGTGACGCTGCAGCACTTCCATAATTAGCGTTTGGGCTTGTTGAGCAGAATCATCAAAGCCAATACCGACAGCGAAGTCGCGACGCCTCAGCGGAGACGCTGTGAAGTTCGTAATCTTGCCTTTGTAAATCGTACTGTTGGGAATCTGAACTTGATTTCCTTCAAAGGTTGCCAAGATTGTTGCCCGCGTGGTGACGCGTCGGACGTAGCCAGTCGTGCCATCGACTTCGATCAAGTCTCCCACACGAAACGGATGATTCAGGCTTAAGAGAATACTGGATAGAAAATTCTCGGCGATATCGCGAAACGCAAAACCGATTGCCAAGCCGATCAGACCGGTACCGCCCAGTAGCGTCGTCGCCAAACGCGTCAGTCCTGATATCCGCAGTGCGATATGAAGGCCAACCAAGAAGACAACCACGCCGATGACGGTTGCGACAACTTGCCGAAGCAATTTGCTGTCACTTTCCGGGTTAAAAATCTTTCGCGTTACCGTGGCCGCTAACTTCGCCAGCAAATAGAACAGCCCGATCACGGCCAGCGCGACTGCGATCAGCGGGATCGAAGCGACGAAATCCCGCAGCATCGTTTTCAACGATGTCTTTGCGGGGGTGAGATCCCAGAGCGGCTTGGGATTGATCTCGATTCGATTGACCACCGCCACAACGTCTTTCGTGCGCATCGCGGTTTGCTCCGCCCATTCGCTGTGCGCAACTAGATTGGTGTTTCCACTTAGAAACACGACTCCTTCGTCCACATCAACGTCGTGGTTTTGAAACCAGCCTGTTGCGAACATAATGTCGTACAGCCGCGATGCGATGGGTCCATCCCTGGTTTCGGGAACCACCTCTACCTTCGCGGCGACTTCGACTTCACCGTCCGCATCATCTGGCGGTGCTTCGGTTTCTGCTGGCGGAGCATCCTGAGCGAAGACGGGCGAATAGCCAACCGACGCTATCACGAAGGCAATCAAAAACAGGGAGATGAAATTCTGCGCGCGCACCTATCCAATTCTCCACGAGTCTCGAATCTACCATCGGCCTTCAACTTCAACCGATAAAGGCGAGCGCTAAGTGTTAAAGGTGAAGTTTAAGTTGAAGGAAAAGATAAAACCTCTTCTTACTCTTCCGTCACGGTGACCGTTTTCATGGTGTCGCCCATTTCGATGGCATCAACCACATCCTGGCCTTCAATCACTTTGCCGAACACGCTGTGCTTGCCATTGAGGTGCGGTGTCGCGGTGTGCGTGATGAAGAACTGTGAGCCATTGGTGTTCGGTCCCGCGTTGGCCATCGAAAGAACCCCTGGGCCATCGTGCTTCAATTCGGGATGAAACTCGTCTTCAAACTTGTATCCCGGTCCGCCGGTACCCGTGCCTTGCGGGCAACCGCCTTGGATCATGAAGTCCGCAATGACACGGTGAAACTTCAGCCCGTCGTAATAGTTCTTGCCACAAAGCGTCTCGAAGTTTTCAACAGTCTTGGGTGTCTTGTCGTCGAACAACTCGAGTTTGATGATCCCTTTATCGGTGTCGAAGGTAGCTACTTTCATGATGTTCCTAGGTTCGTGCAGTGTTTGAATGAATGATTGTTTTTGCGTCGTTTGATTTGTCGATTAGGCACCAGCGGGTTCTAACGCGGCTGGTTCCAAAGATTCGGTCGGTTCACCAAGATCGATGTCTAAATCATCAAAATCTTCAGGCTCGGCTTGGAAGAGAGGTGAATCAAGCGTGATGGTATGACGTGTGCCATCTGCCATCACCAGCTCGACCTCGTCTAGGTCCCCGCCGGCCTGCTGTTTCATCAAGATGCGTCCGGATCCTTTGGAGCCTTCAATATCGAAGACCATGGATGGTGGTGCGCCTTGATCACCGGCTTCCTGTTGTTTCTTTGCCTCTTCGATGACGGCGCCGATGTTCATTGACACTGAATTGATTTCGCCAATGTGCTCTTCGATTGCTTCATTGCCACTCAACTGGCCCTTGATTTGCTCGGCGACCATCGCGGTTCCCGTGCTGTAGCCGTAGTAGCCAAGGCCACAGCAAACAATTACAGCCAGCAAGCCAAGACCGCCGACAATCGCCAATACCCAAAGCCAAACGCTCTTGCCTTGGTTGGGCCGAACAGGCGTGCCCGGCAAAGGATCTTGTTGGTTATTTTCAAACGGATTGTTTGGAGCCATCGACATAGCGGTTTACCTCGTTGAAAACCTGACAGAATTGGCATATCTGCGGGATCGCTGCGACTGTGCAGCTTCCATCGTTAAGCGATACATTAGAGCCAGCAGAGCCTCACGCGGATAGTCGTCCAACATCGACTTCATCGCCTCTTCCCTCACTTCAATCTCGCGACACGTTTCCATGCAAATTCACTCCATGCAAATCCCATCCATCGGGCCTGCGTTCATTTGGGTTTCTACTGAAACACGAAATCGATCACGGCTGCTAGTTAGCGTGGGGATTTTGCTTGCGTTGTCGATACCCGCCTTCGCGCAAGATGATGTCGAAGTCGAAACGGCAACCCAAAACACCCAAACGCCAAGCGGAAAGACAGTCGCTGGACGGACGGTCGATCAGTACGCCGAGCAATTGTCCAGTGAAAACCGCGTCGTACGGCTTAGGGCAATCAAGTCACTCGGTGCTTTCGGTGAAGCAGCCGGTGATGTTTTGGTCTCTGCGTTGGAAAATGATGACCGTGCCGTGGTCTATACAGCCGCCGTTCATCTTGGACGAATCGGCAACCAACCACTGAAGTCGGCTGTCGAACCCTTGACGGCGTTGGCTGAAAACAAGGACTCCTTGTCGCTAAGGATGGCAGCTTCATTTGCACTTTGCCGCGCTGGTCAAATCGACAAGCGATTGTCTGTGCTCGCTGACGCCCTTTCCTATCCAGATCGCGGAACGGCCTGCAGCGCCGCTGAACTAATCGGCATGCTGGGCAAAGACGCGGCCGCAGCCATTGAACCGCTGGAAAAAGTGTTTGCCAATAATGATCCCGCAAAACGCAACGGGGACTACCACGTCGGCGGTGCAGCCAACAACGCCCTTCGAAAAATTCGTGGCGAATAAATCCAACTGCGTACACAATCAATCCACAAAGACCCCTGTACTCCGAATTGAAACGTCCATGATTCGCTTCCTCTCGATCGCATGCGTGCTTCTTCTCGTCTCGATTTCAAAATCTGACGAACGGCCCAACATTCTGTGGCTTAGCTGCGAAGACATTTCGCCTAACCTGGGTTGCTATGGGGATCCGCACGCGATCACGCCGAACTTAGACGCACTGGCCAAGCAAGGTGTGCGGTTCGATCGCGCGTTCACCCCCGCGGGAGTCTGCGCGGTCGTGCGTAGCGGCATCATCACAGGTATGTACCCGCCATCAATTGGTTCGCAGCATATGCGCAACCGGATCATTCCACCGACGGATGTAAAAGCGTTCTCGGAAATCCTGCGTGCTGCTGGTTACTTCTGCACCAATCGAAGCAAGACGGACTACCAGTTCGAGTCAAACGATGCGATGTGGGATCGCAACGGCAATAAGCACAAAGACTGGCGTGAACGCCCCGATCCGAAGCAACCTTTCTTCTCTGTTATCAACTACACCGTTTCGCACGAGAGCCAAGTTCGACATGGCGAAAAACGGCATGCCGAAGTCATCAAGCTAATCGGCAAAGAAAACAAGCATGACCCGGACAAGTGTGCTGACACGCTGCCGGATTACTTCCCCGATACTCCAGCAGCCCGCAAGGACTGGGCGTGGTATCACGACAATATCACGTTGATGGATCAAATGGCTGGTGAAGCCCTGCAGAAGCTAGAAGAAGATGGGTTGGCGGATAACACCTTGGTCGTGTTCTGGGGTGACCATGGAATGGGATTGCCGCGCGGGAAACGTTGGATCTACGACACAGGCACTTTGGTTCCCGTCGTCATGCGTTGGCCAGAAAAATTGGAACCAGCGAGTGTTCGCCAGGACCTAGTCAGCACGATGGATTTTGCGCCAACGATGCTCTCGGTCGCGGGTGTTCGCGTGCCGAAGTACATGCAGGGCCGCGTCGTTGTCGGTGAAGATCAAGACCCTGAGCCACCGTACTTGTTTTTCCATCGTGATCGAATGGACGAAGTCTACGAACTCCAGCGCGGTGCCCGTGACCGTCGTTGGAAGTACATTCGCAACTTCGAGCCTGAGAAGACCTACGCACAGCGACTCGATTACATGGATGCCATGCCGACGATGCAGGATTGGCGTCGATTGAATGCCGAAGGGAAGCTAAAGGGTGGTCAGAAGAACTGGTTTGCAGAAACGAAACCCATTGAAGAACTGTACGACACCGAGAAAGATCCCTGGGAGCTAGAAAATCTGGCCGAGTTGGCTCAATACGGTGAGCGTTTGGCTCGCATGCGGGAGGCGACGGAAACTTGGCAAGAGGAAATCGGCGACATGGGACTGATTCCCGAGGCCGTCATGATGGAAGAGATGAAGCCGGGCGGAAAAACGCCGCGCGTCGAAGCTCCTAAAATTGATCTCAAGCAGGGCAATGTCTGGATCCATTCGACAACCGACGGTGCATCGATCGTCTACCAACTGCAAGAGAACAACGGTAGCGGCACCGACTGGAGCGACTGGAAGCTCTACACAAAGTCGTTTTCGGATCCTGGCGTCGCGATCAATGCCAAAGCGTGCCGCGCTGGCTACCGCGATAGCGAGTGGGCGCGTCGAAAATAATGCTTCGCTAACCCTATCGCCGATCTATGGAGCAGATTGCCCCCAAGACGCCGCAAAGACTTTCGCCAACGCATAATTTGGCTACTTTATTGCTTTCCGAACATGTCGCCGCAAAAGCTCTGCGAGCCCTTTCCGTGACATGTGCCGAAAGTCACTGCGACGGATGTCGGTGTACTGAGGCACCAGGTAGGTGGGTAGTAGGAAAACTTCGTTAGGGATTTTCATTGATGCGCCTAGCAGTCCCGTGTTGGTG
>CAYUGI010000343.1:0-5406 GCA_964444105.1 uncultured Pirellulaceae bacterium | reverse complement strand
AACGTACGCCAGTTTTCAAGACTGGTGCAATCGACCGAACTCTGCCACCCATCCTATCGCTCGTGCGTAATCTACCAAACGAAGCGTGATTGATAAAGAGACGCAACAACAAGTTAAAGGTGATCGTTTGCCGATGCCGTCCACACGGAAACTGCCGAAAAAGCGTGTACAATGTTCGCTTCGTTCCCAACCAATTCAATTCTCGCCTACGGACCGAGCTCCTCAGATGAAAGACAATCAGCCCGCTGTGTTTGTTGCCATCGCGTTGTTCTTCTTCACACTTCCGATGTCGCAGCCAGGCATGGCAGCGGATTCAGATGCCAAAACACTGGTTTTTGAACCGCCCGGTGGTGTTGCATCGAAGCACATTGTCCTGGTGTCGGGAGATGAGGAATACCGCAGCGAGGAAACGATGCCAATGTTGGCGAAGATCCTTAGCCAAAAACACTCCTTCAAGTGCACGGTTCTCTTCGCATGGTCAGAGGACGGAAAGTATATCGATCCGAACAACCAAGCTGGATTGCATGGACTTGAAGCACTTGATTCAGCGGACTTGATGATCATCGGCACGCGTTTTCGTAAGCCAAGTAAGTTGGGAGCTGAGCATGTGACTCGGTACATGGATGCGGGAAAGCCAATTATCGGAATTCGTACTTCCACGCACGCGTTCAATGGCAAAGGCAAGTTTGGCGACAAAATCAGTTTCGCGAAATGGGGACGCCAGATCCTTGGTGAAGAGTGGGTCAGTCACCATGGGAAACACAAAGTTCAGGGAGCACGCAGCGTCACAGAGAATGTTCCCTTTTCGCATGGGATCCTCAACGGCGTGGATGAAATCTTCGTTCCCAGCGATGTGTATGGTGTGACGCACCTTGGCGATGCAGACGCCATCCTTCTGCGAGCAGCGGTCACCGAGTCGCTGGATCCAGAATCACCGAACATTGAGGGTGAAAAAAACAACCCGATGCAGCCGTTCGCTTGGCTGCATGATTACACGTCACCCAGCGGAACGGCTGGAAAATCCTTTTGCACGACAGCAGGTGCGTCGGTTGATTTTGTTGACGAAGACCTACGTCGGATGATCGTCAACGCCGTTTTCCACCTGACAGGTCTCGAGGTTCCCGAGCGTGCTGACGTGGCTTTTGTCGATCCGTTTTACCCGAGTTTCTATGGCTTCATCACGGATAAGACGTGGTGGAAAGAGGCCGACATGCAACCCAGTGACTACGCGTTAGGACAAACGACTTCCCGCCCTGACCCGGCTGGTTCACCTGAATGGAACTTTCGACCACAAAAGAAGCAGCAACGGAAAGAACCCGCCCTGAGCAAGTAAGGCCTCGTAGCGACGAAGCGTTTTCGGCGGCACGGCTCTCGGCCATTCCGTTCTACTTCATCTTTCGATAACGGCGGATCAATTCGTTTGTCGAACTGTCGTGGCTCAAATCTGGTTCCGGTTCGGACTCGAGCTCTGGAATGATATTTGTTGCGAGAACCTTTCCGAGCTCGACACCCCATTGATCGAACGCGTCGATGTTCCAAATCACACTTTGGACATAGACGCTGTGTTCGTACAAGGCGACCAATTTGCCAAGGATCGATGGTGACATTTGGTCCGCAAAGATCGTGTTGGACGGGCGATTGCCTTTGAAAACGCGGTGAGGCACCAACCAATCTTCGGTTCCTTCTGCTTTAACTTGCTCAGCAGTCTTTCCGAACGCCAGTGCTTCGCTTTGGGCCAACACGTTGGCGATCAAAATGTCTTGATGATTTCCGATTGGATTGAGTGACTTGTTGAATGCGATGAAGTCACATGGAATTAAGCGTGTGCCTTGGTGTATTAACTGATAGAACGAATGCTGCCCGTTGGTTCCGGGTTCGCCCCAGTAAATCAGCCCGGTTTCGTAGTCCACTTCGTCGCCATCGACCGTGACGTATTTCCCGTTACTCTCCATTGTCAGTTGCTGCAGGTAGGCCGGGAAACGACTGAGGTATTGTTCATAAGGAAGCACGGCAGTTGTTTCGCAACCAAAAAAGTTGCTGTACCAAACCGACAGAAGAGCCATCAACACGGGCAAGTTTTGGTCTAGCGAAGCGGTGCGGAAATGCTGGTCCATTTCGTGGAAACCATCCAACATTTCACGAAAGCCATCCGGTCCGACCGCCAGCATGGTCGACAACCCGATCGCAGAATCCATCGAATAGCGACCGCCGACCCAGTCCCAGAAGCCGAACATGTTGGCAGTGTCGATTCCGAAAGCTGAGACCTTATCGGCACTGGTCGACAAGGCCACGAAGTGTTTTGCGGTCGCCGTTTCGTCGCCACCAACACCGGCGACAAGCCACTTGCGGGCCGTGTCAGCGTTGGTCATTGTCTCGATGGTTGTAAACGTCTTTGACGCCACAATGAAAAGTGTTTCGGCTGGATCCAAACCTTCCGTCGCCTCGGCGAAATCAGTCGCGTCGATGTTGCTGACGAAATGAAAAGATAGGTCGCGCTGGCTGAAATGCTTCAGTGATTCGTACGCCATGACCGGGCCCAAGTCAGAGCCACCGATACCGATGTTGACGATGTTGCGAATGCGTTTTCCGGTGTGCCCTTTCCAGTCGCCGCTGCGGACGCGATCGCAAAACGCGGACATCTTGTCCAGAACCGCATGGACTTCCGGAACGACATTCTCGCCGTCGACCATGATGGACGCATCTTTTGGGGCACGAAGGGCCGTGTGCAGAACCGCGCGGCCTTCGGTCAAATTGATCTTTTCGCCCGTGAACATTGCTTCGATGCGATTCTGCAGATCAGCTGACTGTGCCAGCTGGATCAGCAGATCGATCGTCTCGGCGGTGATGCGATTCTTGGAGTAGTCCAAGTAAAGGCCTGCGGCTTCACAGGTCATCGCCTTACCACGTTGTGCGTCTTGCGCAAAAAGGTCGCGTAGATGAGTCTTTTCGATCGCCGAAAAATGATCGGCAAGGGCTTTCCACTCAGGTCGAGACGTGAGCGTAGATTTCTGCGAAGCTGCCATCGGTAGAACCTTGTCCAGTGGGAAAGCGATGAGTGGTGGATACCTTCGATTGCCACAAGATAACAACGTCCTGCCGGGGCGACCATGCGCGGTCAACTTTTGTGGCGAACCGCTGAGCTGTGACACGCAACGCAGTTTGTCGGTAGACTGAGCCGCGAGATCACCCGCAAAGAGATACCTCAGGATTCATGCTCAGCCCTAAACTGTACGCAAGCAGCCGAGTCTATGATTTCTTTATGAAGTCGCTGGGCTATGAAAGCAGCATTGATCGTTTTCTTCACTCGCTGGACATAGAAGTTCCCGCAGGCGGCAGGATTCTGGATGCCGGTTGTGGCACGGGCCTGATGGGCTTGCACTTCGCAGAGCGTTATGCCGATTCACAGCTGGTTGCGACCGACTTGGAAGTCAACTTTTTGCAGGCCACCTTGGCCAATGCGGCAAAACGGGGCATCACAGAGGATCGCATTCGTGTCGGTACGGGCGATATTTCTGATCCGTCCAAAGTGACATCGCTGACGGGAGAGGTTCAAGTGTTGGAGCCAGCGTCGTTCAATGTCGTTTGCGTCGGAGCGGTGATTGGCTACGCCAGTGACACGGCCGAGTGCCTTCGTAGATTGTTATCTTTGGTGGCTCCGGGCGGCACGCTTCTGAATCTGGAAATGAATGAGTCGCCGACGGGGCGGTTTGTTTCGAATCGCTACCACTATCACAATATTCCACTTGCCAAGATGAAAAAAGTGATCGTTGAAGAAGGTTTTGAACTAAGTGTTAAGAAGTTTGGGATCAAGCACTTGCCTGCCAAGCTGACACGAACTGCTTTGGTCGCAAAAAATGCGGCATGAGTAATTGGCCTTGTGGTTTTGGTAGAAAAATGGAGGTAGAAAAATGAGTCGGGGTAGAAAGATTGTTGGGGAGAGCTCACTAGCTGTGTTGCGGCCTCCTAGGTTAGTGCATGACAATTTTTCTACCTCCATTTTTCTACCAAAATCCAGTCATTGCTTACTCGAGTCCAAACGCCATCGATCATGACATCCAAACCACGAATTTTTCTGACTCGTCAGCTGCCGCCGGAGTGCATGCGATCTTTGGAAACGCAAACACAGTTGACGGTCAATCCGCACGACCGACCGCTAACGAAAGAGGAGCTGATCGAAGGTGTTCGCGAGGTCGATGGCCTCCTTTGTCTGCTTACCGATGCGGTAGATGCGGAAGTGATGGACGTTAATCCAGACTTGAAAGTCATCGCTAACTATGCCGTTGGGTACAACAACATCGATATCGATGCGGCGACTGAGCGAAGAATCCCTGTCACCAACACGCCAGGTGTGTTGACTGAATCAACCGCTGACATGGCGTTCGCTCTACTGATGGCAGCGGGGCGACGAGTCAGCGAAGGCGACCGATTGGTTCGATCGAAATCGTGGAGCGGATGGGCACCCTTGCAACTTTTAGGAACCGACATCACCGGCGCAACGCTGGGGCTGATTGGTCTAGGACGCATCGGCAAAGCAATGATCCAGCGCGCCAAGGGCTTTGACATGCAAGTGGTCTACTGGAACCGGACGCGTTTGGGTGAGGCGGAAGAGCAACAGTTGGGCGTCACTTACTTACCGATAGACGACGTGCTGCGGCAGAGCGATTTTGTTTCGCTTCATGTCGCCTTGGCAGATGACACACATCATCTAATCGGTGCCGAGCAACTTGCGATGATGAAGCCAACCGCGTCGATCATCAATACCGCCCGAGGCCCGGTCATTGATGAGCGGGCACTGGTTGTTGCCTTGCAAAACGGGACGATCGCATCGGCAGGCTTGGACGTTTACGAAAATGAACCCGTTTTGGAATCAGAACTCTACGAACTGGCGAACGCAGTGATCGCACCGCACTTGGGCAGCGCGACCGATGGAACACGGACCAAGATGGGCGACATGGCCATCGAAAGTTGCCTGGCCGCCTGCCGCGGTCAACGTCCGCCCAACTTGGTCAATCCAAACTTCGATGCTTAACAGCCAACGTGATCATTCGCCCGCGAAGAACGCTTACTTCGATACTCTTCGCTATCGCCACCTTGATTTCACTCTCCCGCTTGCGGGAGAGTCGAACCTCAGCGAGGAGAGGGGGGTCCGCGTTGGGAAGCCCTCCCCGGCCGCTACTGCGTCCGACCCTCCCGCTGCGCGGGAGAGTGAAGAGAGAGGAACACAAAGTGATTTGCGAATTGTGCTTGACGGATGGTCGCATTTAGCGGGAAGTGTCGTTACTTCGCGTACTTTCGTTTGGAAAAAGCATCTTCCAGCATTGTCATGAAGTTTTCGACTTCTTCATGGACTGCTTCTGTCGCAGAAACCATCAAGACATGATCAACGGGGCTTACCGAACATGGGCC
>CAYUGI010000342.1:0-5421 GCA_964444105.1 uncultured Pirellulaceae bacterium | reverse complement strand
GACGAAATCCTGTCGAGTAATGCGGGCTAGCGATCTCCTAAATGTTCCATTTCGGCGCTGAAACTTTCAGTTGGCTGGCCAGCTTGGTCAGGTCCAGACTCCTAAGAAGCTCCGCCGTGATCGGACGTTTCGCATCCCAGAAAATACGTGACCGAAAAAAATCGGTCGCTTCATCCGACACTAGCATCCGCAATACCTTTTTGGCATCAGCGCGTTTCCTAAAGCCGAGCTGATAACAAGTGTCGTCAACCAACACAGGCTTGCCGTCGATCGGGGCCAGCAATGTGAACTGCAGCTTTTTGTAAAGGCCGCAGATCGCGATCTTCCATGGCGCGAACGTGTAGTCGCCGATTCCAAAAAGCGCGAACGGGTCTCGTTTGCGATAGATCGATGATTTGCGGGCTGCGAATGCGTCACGATTTTCATACAAATACCGGTACGACTTGGGTAGCCTTTCCTGCAAGTCGTCGGTTGATTCGTTCATGCGATGCTGAGTGACCAAAATTCGCCGATTAGGACAATCGGTTCGACTGTTTGCCACGTCTGCTCCCTTCGCCAACGGATAAACCAGATCTGGTTCGACATCCACATCAGTTCCGTCTTGACGTTGAAGACGCCCCTCAACGATACGAAGCTCAAGCACTCGTGATACATCATGCTTCACACCGCTACGCCACGGTGTCGATTGCGGACGATGAAGCGATGCAGTTGCCTTGGCCAATTTCGCATCCGACACCAAATGCCCGTCGTACCAGGCAAGAGCAGATGAAACGGGTTGTTTTTCGATGCAATCCGATTGAAAACAAACCTGAGTTTTGGCCGTGATCTTTGATCCGGGCGATAGCATCAGCCAACAGGCGTCCACGCTGACGCCGAACTGTTCTTTCGCGTCGATGCGGCGTAAGCTTGCGTGATGGAAATTTGCTCCACCGCCCCACTGCCTGCGCAGTACTTTTCTTGCTGTCGCTGTTTTAACGAGCATCGCTAGGTGGTCTTGATCGGGTCGCATCGCTTCAAGCAATGTTTGCAGAATCGATTCCGACAAATCAAAGTTCGACCTGCCGGTCATCGCTTCAATTCCACGGATCGATTCGACATTCTTCTTGCTGGGAACGTTGACGCTGCCTAACACGCCCAGCTGCGAATTCGTGACCCAAGGCGGGTTCCCGAGGAACAGCACATTTCCAACAGCTTGATCGCGAATACTCTGCCAATCTGCCTGGAAAAAATCTTGTTTGCGAATCGACACACGGTCCTTGTCAATCTCTCCGACGCCGCGACGAGCTTTGCGACGGTACTTCTCGTTGATCTCGAAACCGAGCAAGTTCGCCTGAGGAAAGGCATCCAATGCGGCATGCACAAATGTGCCTTCTCCGCAGGTCGGTTCGATGACTGTACCGACATCGCCGCAATGTTCGGAGGCAATTTGACAACACTGACGCGCAAGATCGATCGGCGTTTGAAAATCACCAAACGACACTTTGGCTTCAGCGTGCTTCATGCCTGCAAACCTTCCTTAGTCGGTGACCTAGTCGACAAGATTGCTTAATCCATCGACCTTTCCCGCTTGATCCACGACGCGACCGTACTGAAGTCGCCACTGCAGCGCATTGGAAATGGTCAAGTAACCCAGTTCCGGTGGATTCTCCATCACACGCTTCGCCAAGCTACGCCCGCTAACGTCGTCCACCGGCAATCGCCTCGCATCGAAGAACGCCATGATGTCTTCAATCGTCGCATTGTGCGCAACTAAGTCTCGCAGACCGGCGGTGGTTTGGAAATCGGCCGTTCGCTTTTTATCGATAAGAACGCCGTGCAAAATCTGCAGTTCGCCGGTGTTGGCATCATCATCGTCTTGTTTGTCATAGACGAATACCAAAAGTGAATAGCCTAGCCCGTAGATTTTCTGAGCGGCAGACTTAAACGGACAAGAGGACTGTGGCTGGCGAACATGCGTGAATTTAATGTCAACGTCAATCGCAGGCAGATCGCGTCCTCGTGATGATGATCCAGGCTGATGGTCGTAGTTTTCAGCCAAGAAAGTATGCAGCTTTTGCTCAATGAAGGTTCCGACCGCTTTGCCATCCGTCACCCCGTAGAGAGTCGGTTCGGAAATGTTGGCAAACTGTTTCGCGAATCGTTTTGCTTCGCCGGCAAGTGATTCAAGTGTTAGCGGAGGCTTTGCCATGACTACCTGTACTGTTCATGGCAGGCGTCACAGCTTTGTGAAATCGCTCCGACACCTTTGCGAATCGCATCAGGGTCGCCGCGCTCGAGTGCGCCGACGACAGCCTTAGACGCTTCCGTCATCTTCTTGCTCAGTTCGGCGTAGTCTTCATCGTCGAAATCGTCCATGCCTTCCTTGGTCAGCACGACACCCAAGATTGACAATAGTTCCGCTTCGCGTCGTACCTGATCTGTGTTTGATTTAACCGACGCTGCATCGTTGGTGACGTCCTGAAGCGAGTCGATCAATTCCTGTGCGTATTCCATCATCGGCGCACGATCCACGATCATCGACCAATCATTTTGCTTCTCGCCTTCGCGATTACTCAACCCGCTACCAGCCACCAGATCCTGCAAATCGGCTTTCCTCAGTTTCGCTTCGTTGTAAACCTGATTGGATCCTGCTTTGCAATTGAATGCTGATCGTGCCAGCAGATCACGAGCCGCTGCCGCCTGATCTTTCCAACGAACATCGGCCGTGTGTTCTTGAACGATTGCGAACATGACCGCCAAGATCGATAGATCCAAACGTGCCGCTTGATACCCACCGCCCTTGAAGGCCCCCGGCGTAGTGACCACCGAGTCGAAATGCAACTTAACGCGTTTGACTTCATCCTCAATCGACGTCGGCGAAATCAAATCCGCCCAGCCGCCGCCAGTCGCAGCTTTCGCTGCCGGGGCAGTTGTCTTGGATGCCGTTGCAGCCGCATTGGACGATTTGCGTAGTGTCGCCAACGAAGGCCGCTGGCCAATGATCGCGTCCGACAATGAGGGGAAAAACGTCCGATTCGTTTCCGCCGCCGAGAACTTGGGCGGAGGCGAGCGGCGTTCATCGGCTTGCGAGTGTGGTGACACGATCAAACACGCCAACGCCATCACAATAGCGAACGTGCTGAGGTGTCCAATTGCAGTTTGCTTTTGCATAAATCTGTTTTTTTGTTTGGCAAATGAATTGGGTGCACGCTCTAGCACTTCTAAACGAGCAGCACCATCGGTTGACACCTAATCTCAAACCAATCGCGAAAGTAGCTTTCTTTACCCTCCCGCTCGCGGGAGGGTCGGGCGCAGTGGCGGCCGGGGAGGGCGTCCAAGTTTGACCACCCTGTCCTCGCTGTCGCTCGATTCTCCCGCGAGCAGGAGAATGAAATCATGGAAATGTACATCGAGACTTGTCACAACTTCCTCTCCCAATTGTACCACCAAAGCTCGCCGACAGCGCTTGCATACGCATAAAATGGTCGTAACGAATCTTCTGTTGATATTGGCTTCGCACTTCACTTCAGCTGCATCGCTCAGGAGGCATCGACGATGAATGACACGAAATCACACTCAAAGCAGAGCGCCGGGCCCCAAAGTACCGCCGGCATATCAATCTCGCAGTATTTGATTGCGCGACTTAGCGATTATGGAATCGACGATGTCTTCGGCATCCCAGGTGACTACGTGTTGTCTTTCTACAGTGAGTTGGAAAAGAGCTCGCTGAACGTCGTCGGTTGCACGCGCGAAGACTGCGCAGGGTTCGCTGCCGACGCCTATGCACGAATCAACGGCATGGGCGCGCTGTGCGTTACTTACTGCGTCGGTGGACTCAGCGTTTGCAACTCGATCGCTGGTGCATACGCAGAGAAATCACCTGTCGTCGTCCTTACCGGATCGCCTGGCTTGAAGGAACGAACGCGAGGCGCACTTCTACACCACATGGTTCGCGATTTCAGAACCCAATACGACGTCTTTGAAAAGTTCACGATCGCGGGTACCGAATTGTCAGACCCAATGACGGCGTTTGCAGAAATCGACCGCGTCTTGGATGCTTGTGATCGATTCAAGCGTCCGGTCTATATCGAACTACCACGCGACATGGTGCACGTCGTTCCCCAAGTTGCTCACAACCGCCGAACACAAACCCGTCAGCACGATGCGGACGCGACCGCAGAGGGGATACGTGAAGCGGCCGAGCGATTCGCAAAGGCCAAGAAACCAATCATTGTGGCCGGCGTGGAACTGCATCGTTTCGGTTTGCAAGACGAGCTGCTGGCCTTAGCGGAATCCGCGAAGTTGCCAATCGCTGCGACCATGCTAGGTAAATCGGTCATTTCGGAGCGTCATCCGATGTTTGTCGGATTGTACGAAGGCGCGCTTGGTGACCAGGAAGTCACACGGTTCGTCGAGGAGAGCGATTTGATCTTACTGCTGGGTGCTTTTCTAAGTGACATCAACCTGGGCATCTTTACGGCCGATCTTGACCCGACGAAATGTGTTTATGCGACCAGTGAAAACCTGCGGATCTCGCATCATCACTACGAACACGTTGACTTGAGAGAGTTTCTCGTGGGGCTCAACGACGCAATTTCGAGTCCTTCGGAGCGAAGGATCCCCGAGTCAATTCAGTCTGGGCGTACCCGCGCACCCTCATCGCCGCCAGCGGAGAATGGGCCCCTGAGCACCAGTTGGATGGTGGCTCGCTTGAATGAACGAATTGACGGTGACACGATCGTCATTGCTGACGTGGGCGATTCACTGTTTGCTGCTACCGAACTGACGATTCACGAACGCGGGGAATTTTTGAGCCCCGCGTACTACACATCGATGGGATTCAGTGTCCCAGCGGCTCTGGGCGCTGCGACCGCGCGACGCGACCACCGAATCGTCGTACTGGTTGGCGACGGGGCTTTTCAGATGACCGGCCAAGAACTGAGCACACTGATCCGCTATGGTCACAACCCGATCGTGATCGTATTGGACAATCACGGCTACGGAACCGAACGGTACCTTCATGAAGGCGAGTGGGAGTACAACGAGATCCATCCGTGGCGTTACGGCGAACTCATGCGAGTTTATGGACGCGGCGAGAGCTTCGATGTGAAAACACAACAGCAATACGACGATGCACTCCAAACCGCTTGGTCCAAGCCCGATACGCCATCCCTAATCCATGCAACCCTTCAAGAAAATGATGCCAGCGAAACGCTTCGCAAATTGGCCGAACGCATGAGCAAGACAGTTGGCTAGCCCGGATTATTCATAACTCGGTCGAATTGCGTCGCAGGTCAATGACCTCGTTTGGCTCACGAGAACGATGGATAAAACAGACCGCACGTTGGTGTACCGGCTTCAGACGGCCTCGGTGATGAAAAGGCCGCCTAAAGAGAGCGTCCAGCTTAAGTGATTGGTTTTCCCCGCAATTTGCGGGATGGC
>CAYUGI010000341.1:0-5436 GCA_964444105.1 uncultured Pirellulaceae bacterium | reverse complement strand
AGGTGCGTGGCGAAACTGTGACGCAAACTGTGCGGGCTGATCGAATCGTCGATGCCAGCTCGGCGTGCGTAGTGCTTGACCAGTCGCCAGAGTTGCACACGGTCCAACGCACGGCCACCGCGTGACAGAAACAGCGTTTCGACCGGGTGCGGGTTCTTCTCGGCTAACTCTCCTCGAAGTTCTTCCAGATAACGCTGGATCGCCTGAATCGCTTGCGTACCGATGGGCACGATCCGCTGTTTGCCACCTTTGCCCTCGCAGCGAAGTTGGCGTTCTTCAAAAGAAAGATCGCGCGTGCGTAACGAGCAGACTTCCGACGCACGACAGCCGGTCGCATAAAGAACTTCTAGCATCGCCACGTCGCGTTGCCAGAACCGATCGACTTTTCGCGGAGCCGAAAGAAACTCATCGATTTGCCGCCGGGTTAAAACTCCGGGGACACGCTGCCACATTTTTTGCGTCGCTAGCAGCTCAGCAGGGTTGTCAGTGACGATGCCTTCCAACTGCAGGTATTTAAAAAAAGTCCTCACAGCAACGATATTTCGTGCCACCGAGGCGGGGGCCAGTTCAAGCTCCTGAAGTGTTTCGATGAAATTTGCCAGGTCTTTGACCTTTAGTTTGCTCAAAGGTCGCTTCTCCAGCCACTCGACGAAACGCTGCATGTCGCGGCCATAGGCCGAAATTGTGTTGGCGGCCAAGTGGCACTCACCACGAAGATAACTCAGGAAGTCCTCGCAAACCGATTCCATGGCGGGACCGGATTTGGCGGTCGGCCCGGAATTTTGCAACATCTGCAGTTTGGTGGGGCGTTTCGCCAACTTTGTCTCGCTTGGTGATAAGTTCGCCAGGGATCTAAGTTCGCCAGGGATCTAAGTTCGCTAGGGATCCCTGCCCAACTGTTCTGGTTGATATGAGCGCCGGACTCTATGTTGCGTTGTTGTGATACCCAGTGCTTCGTATCAATCGGGTCGGCAAGAAGGCGACCCAGCTCGCGAACAATTCCTATAAGAGAAGAAACATGAATGTCATGGTCGTCGGCGGTGCCGGTTATATTGGTTCTCACGCGGTACGTCTGCTGATCGATGCTGGTCACAACGTCACTGTTTTTGACAATCTTTCACGCGGTCACGCTAGCGCTGTTCCAGACGGAATGTTGGTCGAAGGCGAACTTTCAGATCGCCAGAAAGTGGTTGCTACGCTGCGCGACCACAAGATCGATGCGGTCATGCACTTCGCCGCCTTCGCCTTGGTCAATGAATCCGTCAATGATCCGGCGTTGTACTATCGAAACAATGTGATCGACGCGGTTGAGTTGCTGGATGCGATGCGTGAAGCCGACGTGAAAAAGATCGTCTTCAGTAGCACGACAGCGACTTATGGGGAACCTGAGATTGTCCCGATTGCCGAAACGACGTTGCAGCAACCGATCAATCCGTATGGATTTACCAAGCTGGTTTTTGAAACGGCGCTGGCCGACTACGCCAAAGCCTATGGGTTTGCGTATGCAGCACTTCGGTATTTCAATGCTGCTGGGGCTCGGCCGGACGGAACCATCGGAGAGGACCACGATCCCGAGTCGCATATCATTCCGATCGTGCTGCAGGTCGCGCTGGGCCAGCGAGAGAAGATCACGATTTTTGGTGATGACTATGCCACACCCGATGGGACATGCGTGCGAGACTACATTCATGTCGATGATTTGGGTTCAGCGCATCTGTTGGCACTGGAAAAACTGGAAAGTGGCAAAGGGATCTGCGTGAATCTGGGGACCGGGCGCGGGACCAGCGTTCGTGAGATCGTCGAAGCTTGCCGTGAAGTGACCGGGCACGCTATTCCTGAAGTCATGGGGCAGCGTCGCGAAGGTGATCCGCCAGAGTTGATTGCGGATGCGACATTGGCTGGTGAGCTGTTGGGGTGGAAGCCCAAGTACACCGATGCTCGATCGATTATCGAAACAGCTTGGAACTGGCACCGGAATCATCCGCAGGGCTACGCCACAAAAACCGCCTGAAGGGCCGAAAGAAGCGGGAAATTGCGGGTGAGTACTTTATAATTGGTCAACGCGTTCGATAAATGTCGCCGCTGCGCCCTCGCGCGCATGTTTCTTGCGTCCTGCCCCGGATTTTGTGATGCGTTTGTTTTGTTGCCTGTTCGTCGTTCTTGCATTTGCCCCCGCTGTTGGGGCGGCCGGTCTTTCGTCTCGAGAGAAGTCGATCGTTGCATCGGTCAATGCGAGCGTAAAACGGGCAGGTGTGGACTACGCATCGGGCAAGTTTGATTCGGCTGGAAAGCATGTTCGCGCCGCGATGAATAAGATCGACGTCGCCATGAAGTCGGGATCATCGGAGCTTTATCAAGAGCTGGACCCAGCGATGACACGTATTTCAACCGCTCACGCGATGTTGGAATTCGAAGGTGTATCCTTGCCGCCGTTTCGTCGCCCACAGGTTCCCTCTGCGAAAATGGCGACTGCTGTTGAAACAACAGCACCTGCTACGCCTGAATCGGGTGCTCCAGGACTCAGCACATCAGCCATCAGTTTTACGAAGCAAGTCGCGCCGATTTTGAGTCAGCGTTGTGGGCGTTGTCACGTGGAAGGTTCCAAAGGTCAATTCAATTTGGGGACGTTTGCCAGTTTGATGAAAGGGCCGCCCGAAGGAGTGGTTGTTTTTGCCGGTGACACCGTGGGAAGTCGATTGATCGAAACGATCGTGACAGGCGACATGCCTCGTGGTGGCGGCAAAGTCACGCCCCCGGAATTGGCGATTTTGAACGGCTGGATCATCCAAGGTGCAAAATTCGATGGTGCCGATCCCAATGCTTCGATCACCAGCGGCGCGACAACCGCGCCGGCTGGCAACACGCCGCGACCCAAAGCTGCCATCGCTACGGGAAAAGAAACGGTTAGTTTCGCTCGCGACGTCGCACCGATCTTGGTCGACAACTGCAATGGTTGTCATATCGGCGCGATGCAGGTTCGCGGCGGTCTACGCATGGACAGCTTCTCGCAAATTCTTCGCGGCGGTGACAGCGGAGAGATCATCATGCCGGGCAAGTCGGCCGAGAGCTTGCTGGTCAAGAAAATCAAAGGCATGGATATCGAAGGGGAACGCATGCCCGCTGGCGGTCGCCCTGCTCTTTCACAGAAAGACATCCAGTTGATTTCGACTTGGATCGACGAAGGCGCCACGTTAGACGGTGCCAGTGAGACGCAGCCAATCACTGTAATGGCACAGTTGGCTTGGGCTGCCAACGCAACGCCTGCCCAAATGAATGAAAAACGCCAAGGACTTGCCGGTGAGAATCTGGGGCTCGTCGCTGACGCAGAAAGTCGTCCTACGACATCGATCATGACAGACCACTTCTACGTCACCGGCACTTCGTCCCAGGAAACGCTCCAGCTGGTCGGTGCGGCCGCAGAAAAGAAGATGAAGGCGGTGCAAACGATTGTACGTGGGAAAACCGGCGACGATTTCTTCCACGGCAAAGCCAGCATCTTCGTCTTGCCCCAGCGATACGACTACAGCGAGTTTGCCAAAATGGTCGAACAACGCAGCGTGCCGACCACGTGGACAAGTCACTGGAAGTTCGACGGCGTGGATGCTTATGTCGCTCTAGTGGCTTCGGATCGAGATGACGAGTCGGCTATTGAAGATCGATTGTTAGCACCCATCGCGGCACTTGCCGTGGCGACTCGTGGAGGCGATGTTCCGCGCTGGTTTGCCGAGGGTGTTGGGGCGACGATGAACATGAGAGGTTCGTCACAAGACCGCGAGTCAAAGTCCCAGCGAGAAGCGGAGACGCGAGAGGCGGTCGCGGCTTGCAAAGACGCCAAGGCTTTCTTGAGTGGGAAGCTAAATCCAGTTCACACCGACCGCATCGGAGCGGCGATGGCAGCGACGATGATGGATCGTAAACTGCGAAAAAATTTCGACGCCTGTCTACGAGCCGTTGACGAGGGCAAGCCATTCGATTCCGCGTTCGCGAATGCGTTCGCTGCCCCAGTAAACTCCTGGGTCAACACTTGGCTGACTTGGGCCAAGGGGAGCTAACGAGCCTAGAGGTTTCTAAACAATTGGGAACGGGAGCAAGGACGCACTGGCGAGCTTGCGGGAAACCATCTGATGCGTGCGTCTTGCAACTGAAACTGAGTTAATCGTTCTTCAGTTCGTAGCACATCAATCGATCCTGATCGTGAAGGTACAGGTGGCTGCCTGCGACGACGGGGTGTGCCCAAGCATTTTTGTCGCTGCGATCAGGCTGTTTGAAACGGCCTTTCTCGCGGTACCCATTCGGCGTTGCTTCGACTAACGCGACATCACCCTTCTCGCCGCGTACGTACAAATGCCCATCAGCCAGGGTCACGGAGCCTTTGCCGACGCAGCGATCCTGCCATTTGATGTTGCCGTTGTTCCAATCCAAGCACATCAGCACGCTGTTGTTTGTGCCATAGATGAAGCCTTCGTGCAGAATGAATCCACCATGGTGGTTTTCCATCTTCTCAACAAAATAGTCTTCCACCACATTCCAAGTGCGACCGCTTCGTTTCAGTGTTGCCCGTCCACCTCCGGTGCCGTAGGCGCTTGCCGCGAAGACGTTGTTATTCAACACCACGGGGGTCGAACAGTTGGCGGTTCCGTTGGCGGGTGAATCGTATCGCCAAAGTGGTATGCCGTTCTTTGCGTCCACGCTGACCACACCACCGTGAATGAAGGTGATGTACTGGCGCGTGCCCAGAATGTCTGCAACGATCGGCGATGCGTAGCCGGCTGAGACATAGGCGTCGTTGGTGAAGTTTCCGATTGGCGATTTCCAGAGTAGATTTCCGTCGGTCTTGTCGAGCGCGACAATTGTCTGCGATCCGCCTCCCGGCGTGCAAATCAATTTGCGTCCGTCGATCAGTGGTGATTCCGCGTACTCCCAATGACCGTGTTTGCCACCAAAATCTTGTTTCAAGTTTTTTCGCCAAACCTCTTGTCCGTTATCCCGTTTCGCACAAACCAGAGTGCCATCACCGCCAAGTGCAAACAGAAGATCACCGCCGATACTTGGAGTTCCTTTGGGGCCAGAGTACCCTCCGCCGCCTCCTTTTTTGCCCAGCGGAGATTTCCATTGTTGACGCCCATCTTCGCGTGAAAGCGAAAATACAAAGGCCTTACTGCCCTGGGTGCCTAACAAATAAATCGAGTCGCCGACAACGGCGGGTGTTGAATATCCTTCACCCAGTCCGTCGACCTGCCAGAGCATTTTGGGGCCAGCTTCGGGCCACTGTGCAATCAGTCCCGTCGCGGCACTTTTGCCATCACGATTGACACCACGCCACTGAGGCCAGTCGGTGTTCACGGCGTTATCTTGCAGTGCTTCGGTTGATGAGTCGGCGAGTGATTGCAAGAAGGCGCGGTCTTCGCTGGACAATCTAGCCAAAGAAAACGTGAC
>CAYUGI010000340.1:0-5443 GCA_964444105.1 uncultured Pirellulaceae bacterium | reverse complement strand
TGTCCATACGACAGCCGCGATCCACTCTCCCAAGACCACGCCAACGACGCCAAGCGAAAAGCCGAGCACCAAGGTCAATACAAGCGATGACGTGAACAAAAACTGACAAAACGTCAGCGTGCGGTATCGCATCGGTTCTTCACGAATCGCGTACCAAGCTTCGACGATGTCCGAAGACGAACGGAAGTAGCCGGTCGAACAAGCAACTAATACTAGCCACGTTGGAATGGACGGAAACAACCGTGCAGAGAAGGACCAGACCAGAGTCATGATCGCCGCCATCGGGACAATCGCAACACCAACACGAAGCCACCATAGGCTCGCGACCCACGCATCTCGCTGGGCTGTTTGGTCATCTAGAGTGGATCGTGTTGGCTCGTCAAGTTTGCTACTTGCCTCGCTCGAATCCGTTTCGCTGACAGGCAAATAGAACCGCCGTACCGAAGCACCCAGTCCCAGGCAGGAAACAGCCCAGCAGATCATCGTCGTCGCTTGCAGTACAGCGAGTTGGCCAATTTCTGCACGAGTCATCACCGCGATATACACGGGAATCAGGATGTACCGCGCAAACTTTGTTAGCAAATCCCCCAGGCCGTAGATGGCTGCGTGTGAGAAAAAACGCTTGAACGTTCGAGGAGTGTTTACTTCGTTCACGCGACTGTGCCGGGTCGCTGAACGGACGGCGGGCTGATCGAAGGCACACGGTGCTGGTCGCAGATCGATCGCACAACCTCCACCACGCGTTCCCGTTCGGCCGTTGTCATTCCGGGGAAAATTGGCAAGCTGATGATTCGATCAAACAATTTGGTGGCAACAGGGCAATCGTCTTCGGACCACTGAAACCGTTCTTGATAGAGCGGGTGAAGGTGGAGTGGTCGCCAGTGAACGGAAAAACCAACACCGTTCTCTTTCAACAGTTCACAAAATTCATTGCGGCTGATCAACAGTGTCGCCAAGTTCAACTTGATGATGAACAAATGCCATGAGTGCAGGCGATCGTTGGGTCTTTGCGGTAATTCGATCGCGTCAAGTTCGGCAAATGCATCGAAATAGTATTCCGCAATCGTTTGGCGTTCGGCGCGAAAGTCCTCGGCGCGAGAAAGTTGGTCTAGTCCGATCGCGGCAGCTAGGTCGGTCAAATTGTATTTGTAGCCAGCGTGAATGATTTTGTAGTCCCACGAAGCCCCTGGTTCAAAGCGACTCCAAGCGCCAGAACTAAGGCCATGTAGCGAGAGGCAACGGACTTCATCGGCTAAATCCTTGTCATCGGTGACCAACATTCCCCCCTCGCCGGTCGTGATCGTTTTATTGGCGTAGAACGAAAAGCACGACGCTTTGGCTGTCCCGCCACCGGCAAAAACGACGCTTGTTTGCCCCGCTTGGTTGGTTCGTTCAAAACCGGCTGGAAAAGCATGGGCGGCGTCTTCAACCACCCAAAGATCGTGCTCTTTCGCAAACTGTTCGACATCATCCATGTTGATCATATTGCCCGCTACGTGCACTGGCATGACTCCAACGATGCGACTTGCCTCCACAGGAAGCTCACCTCTGGCAGCGCGAAACAACTGTTGCTCGGCATGAGCCAAGTCAATGTTTAGCGTGTCGTCGTGGCAGTCAACCAGAATAGGTATCCCCCCATGGTATTGAACGACTTCCGCGGTTGCAGCAAACGTATGAGTCGGTACGAGAACGCCTTCGCCAGGCTGAAGGCCCAATGCACGCAAAGAAAGGTGCAACGCCGCTGTAGCGCTGTTGACTGCGACGGCGTACTTGCCGCCGACAAATTCCGCGAACTGCTTTTCGAATTCTCGTACCTTGGGCCCCGTCGTTAGCCACCCATTTCGCAAAGAGTCAGCGACGCTGTCGATGGCTGCTTCGGAAATGTTGGGTCGAAAAAAGGGAACGGGATCATTCATCAATGAAACTCACTTGGAAAAGATACGGAAGATCGTTTTTACGACCACTCCAATGTCACTGAACACGCCGGCATCAGCACCGTACTGAAGATTGATACGGATTTTGTCCGGCATGATTTGCTGGACGTACATCGCATGGGCGTCTTCTGCCTGAGCAAGGCGGTCGCTTTCATCAAAATACTTCAGTGATGCAGGATCCGTGATGCCAGGCATCAAACTCAAGACTTCACTTTGTTGCTCGTCGTACAGTCGGACGTAGGTGTCAACCTCAGGGCGTGGGCCGACTAGGGACATCTGACCGCAGAGAACATTCCATAGTTGTGGCAGTTCATCAATTTTAAGCTTGCGAAGAATGCCACCGAGGGTGGTAATGCGTTGATCACCCTCTGCGGTGATTTCTAGGCCCTTCTTCGTGGAGTTGCGCATCGAACGAAACTTGCACAAGGTAAACGGCTTTCCGTTAAGTCCGATTCGTTCTTGCAGAAACAGCACCGGTCGACCGTCAATGATTGCGACAAGCAGGGCAACCACGGCCAGCAACGGCAGCAGCAAAACAAGCCCAACGAACGAGGCGATCACATCCAGCAGGCGCTTGGCACGAAGTGACCGACGAGGTGTCTTGGTCGATTCGGATGCGTTGCTTGGGAACTGCGCACACGGCAGGTCGTCACATGCGCGATTCATCAGCCGACTACCTTCTCTGGAGATGACTCGTTTCGGTACTCTGGAACCAACTCTTGAATCAATCCACGAAGCTGTTCATTGGTTTGCCCCAGTGAATTGCGAATCCGTTCGACTTCCTGGCTACTCGTGCTGCCTTCAAAAGGTCGATGGTAAGCAGCGCGGACTTTCTCGTGAGGCGTATCGATTAGCTCTTCATCATCAAAGTAGAGTTCCTCGTAGAGTTTCTCGCCGTCACGAATTCCTGAATAGATGATTTCGATGCTGCCAGGGGATAGTCCAGACAGTTCGATGAGATCCTCGGCCAATCGCATGATCGATACAGGTTCACCCATGTCCAAAACAAATATCTCGCCTCCGCTGGCCATACTGCCTGCCTGCAATACCAACTGAGACGCTTCGGGAATGGACATGAAGTAACGCGTCATGTCGGGGTGAGTCACGGTGATGGGGCCGCCGGCTCGGATTTGTTTTTGAAACAATGGGATCACACTACCTGCGGAACCGAGCACATTGCCAAACCGGACGACGCAGTACTTTGTGTTGCTGTCTTGTGAGGCTGAGTAAACGACTCTCTCCGCGATGTGCTTTGTAGCACCCATCACGCTAGTTGGATTGACAGCTTTGTCCGTGCTGACCATGACGAAATGGCTACAGCCGAATTCGTCGGCCAACCGAGTCATGTTTCTGGTTCCAATCACATTGTTTCGCAAGGCTTCGCGAACGTGTAATTCCATCAGTGGAACATGCTTGTGGGCAGCCGCGTGAAAAACGATTTCAGGCCGATGAAGTTCAAATGCACTGCGTACCGATTCTTCGTCTGTAATGTCTGCGATGATCGGCTTCAGCACGACGCCGTGTTTGGTGGCTGTGTTTTGCAAGTCGCGATTGATCGTGTAGATGCGATTCTCGCCACGACCGAGAAGCAGAATCTCGGCTGGCTCAAATCCGATCAGTTGGCGGCAAATCTCGCTGCCGATGCTGCCTCCCGCACCCGTGACAACGACACGTTTTCCTTTTAAGAATGCCGCTAGCCGCTCGTTGTCCAAGGATACGGGATCACGTTTGAGCAAATCGTCGATGTTGACTTCACGCAGAGGAATCTCTTCGCTGCCCGCAAGCGCGTCTTCGAAGCGGGGTAGCACACGGACGACGAGCCCGGCCTTATTGCAGGTCTTAATAAGATCGCGAATCTCACCTCCGCCCAGCAGGTCGCACGGCACAAAGACGTGCTTGGCGCCGTATCGAGTGCTGATTGCTGATAATTGATCAACTGACCCGGATACCGGGACTCCGGCGAAAACTCTTTTCCGCGGATGAGATGTCGTCGAAATGAGACCGCGAATGCGAAATGGCATTGCAGCGTTTGCATTGATCTGGCTAGCCAGGATTCCGCAGCGGTGATCGGTACCAATGAGCAAAGCCGGTTCGACTTGAATATCTTTGAATTGCGTCCCAAGGTGCTCGTCGGCAAAACGCCATACACATCGAAGTCCACCTACGACGAATACCGTCAGCAGCGTATCGAATAGAATGACCGCTCGGGGGATCTGGTTGTGTGAGTAACTGAAAAAGTAATCCACGAAGCCGATCGCCATCATCGAAATGATCGAGGCTTGGATCAACGACTTGATGTCGGCAAACGTTACATATCTCCACCAACCATGAAAATGTGAGGCAAAATAGAACACTAAGATTTTCAGAAGCAGCACCATCGGTGCAGTCGCGAGCATCGTCGCCATGGCGAGTTCGGGTAACCGGAAATCGTAGCGTGCCGAGTAGCTTAAAGCGTAGATCCCGAAAAACAGAATCGCATGAAGCGCTAGAAGAATGCAGATCCGAGCAGACGGATGTCGCAAGCGATCGATCAGCTTCATGCAGCTAGCATGGATTGGCGATTTGGTGTCGTGCACTGGTAGGTCTGCTGCGTCTGGGGGCTTCGATAATCATCGTTTTGCAACGGCTGCCGTTCGTTACTCGCGTCGTAAAGCTGGGGTGATCTATGCGTGGCCACTTGCGGTCAGGCTAGGCTCATTTTGGCTGCGTGAGGAGACCGAGTCATCGGGAAGGTCGGCATTCTTGTAGTAACCACCACTGGTTGCTCCATAGCCGTAGCCGTAGGAGTCGGAGTCGTATTTTTCAAGGTACCCGTAGTTCTTATTCGATGTCTGGTAGCCATTAACAACGACGCCCGAAACAACAGCACCGTGTTGACGTAACAGAGTTATCGCTCGCATTGCGATTTTTCGACCGTTCTTAACGATACGTAAGGCAAGCAGCGTCGTGTCGCATTTTCGACTGATAATACATGCATCGGAAACTGCCAGCACCGGCGGTGAATCTACGATGATGTAATCAAACTGGTCTCGCCATCGTTCCAACAGATCGCCAAAACTCTCTGATTCCAGCAATTCCGCTGGGTTGGCTGGAACGGCACCGGATCCTACTGCAGATAGATTTTTGACAATTGTTTCGGAAATCGTGTCGTCCGGGTCAACGTGGCCAAGGATGGCATCGGACAACCCTAAAGTGTTTTCCAGTCGAAGCAATTTGGCGACGCGTGGTTTACGCAAGTCGGCGTCGATTAAAAGCGTTGTTTTTCCAGCTTGAGCAAACGCAACGGCAAGGTTGACACTGGTCGTGCTTTTGCCATCGCCAGGAAGCGGTCCTGTGACTTGAATGATTCGCTGCTCTGTGTCAGAGGAGTTCATCAGCAAACTTGTGCGAATGACTCGATAGACTTCCGCTTCGGGACTTCGCGGACGGTGGTAAGCATAAACCGAAGAGTCGATGTCAAACGGTGGATCGGATCGTTTGCGACGCAGGGGAGCAAATCGGTGTACGTG
>CAYUGI010000339.1:0-5481 GCA_964444105.1 uncultured Pirellulaceae bacterium | reverse complement strand
GTCGTCATCAGCACAGCTCACGGATTGAAGTTCACGGATTTCAAAGTCGGCTACCACGAAAAAACACTGGAAGAAGTCAACAGCCAGTACGCCAACCCAGCCGTACATCTTCCGGCCGACGCAAACGCCGTCAAAGACGAAATCGCCCGGCGTTTGTCGTAGTGAGTGACCAGCGTGAGATTGGCCACAAAGAGTCACAAAAGAATAAAAAGATCAGAACCGCAGATATCGGCCTGAGCGACCACTTCCAAGTCGGCTCTGGCCTCTCTCCTTTGTTCTTCTTTTTCTTCTTGTGGCCAATTCCGGCAGACAACTGCACCACTAGCGACCGGTCCATGTCCGTCTTACGATTTCGGGCATGAACACACCTATCCAACTAGCCGTCCACGGCGCCGCGGGACGCATGGGCCGCCGAGTCGTTGCACTGGCCGCTACAGACCCTGATTTCCAAATCACTGCCGCCATCGATCACGCGGACAATCCGCATCAGGGCGAAGACGCCGGTTCTCTAGCGGGCATCAATCCGCTGAACCAGCCGCTCGTCAGCCAGTGGCCCACCGCAATTGATGCAGTGGTCGATTTCTCGCTCCCCCAAGCGATCGACGATTGCATCGCGAAGTGTCTTTTCGCAAAGGTCCCCCTCGTCGTGGCAACCACTGGCCTATCCGATGCCCAAAAGGCCAGTCTCGCCAAAGCCGCCGAAAACCTTCCCATCGTCTGGGCACCCAGCATGTCGATGGCGGTCAACTTGTCGATGAAAGTTGCCCAGCAGATCACCGAAAAAATGGCTGGTATCGCTGGCGGCATCGACATCGAAATCATCGAACGCCATCACCGCTACAAAGCCGATGCTCCAAGCGGCACGGCCCTGAAATTTGGTGAATTGATCGCAGAAAAACTCGCTGACGGAACCAAACACGTTCACGGCCGAGAAGGCCACACTGGCGAACGAACGCAAAACGAAATCGGCTACCACGCCGTTCGTGTTGGCGATAATCCGGGCGAACACACAATCGTCTTCGGTATGTTGGGCGAGAAAATCGAGCTGAACGTCGCCGCCAGCAACCGCGATTGCTACGCTTCGGGCGCCTTGGCTGCTGCGAAATGGCTGCAGGGCAAAGACAATGGACTGTACAACATGTTCGATGTCCTGGGCCTTTCGTAGATCTTGCCATGGCAAAATGCGACGAGGGCTACCTGTGCGAAGTCTGCGGAAACGATGTCAGCTCGATCGTAGAGAGTGATCTCTATTTACGCTTCGTGATCGGCGAGTTGGATCCCGAAGTTCTTCACACATCACCCGAACGGCACATCCGCTGCAACCCCGTGCTCGCACAGTTCATCGATCACGAGAATTTCGCTCCGCTGATTCTCTCCAGCGATCTTGCGAAAGAAAGACTGGACGCTGAGTACGTCGCAGCGCGGCAAACGCTCGTCACACGAGGCTACGCCCGACTGCTAGAAATCGCCAGCACCGAAGGCGATCGAGACGTTACAGCCTATCCGCTGCCCGAAGCGATCGAGAAGTACAAATAGTTGTTCCGTCAGGCCCTGACGGAATCTGCAAAATGCCCCGCGAGGGCCTCGCGGAACAACGGCTACTTCCGCGCTGCCTGACGCACATGCCTCGGCGGAATGATATCGCGCGCCAAACCCAATACACCGAACAAGCGAATCACGTAGTAGTTCAAATCAATCTCCCACCAACGGTGCTGATTCGAAGCACTCGATGGATCCGCGTGGTGATTGTTGTGCCAGCCTTCGCCTGCGGTCAAAAGCGTGACAAACCAATTGTTCCGGCTGTCATCGGTCGTTTCATAGTTGCGGTAGCCGTACACGTGCGAAAGTGAATTCACCGCCCACGTGATATGCCACACCCAAACCGTTCGCGCAACCAAACCCCAGACGAAAATACTGCCAGCGAACTGCATCGCTTCCGCCGTAAAGCCCAGATAACAAACCGACGCAATCGCGCCGATCAACGCGTAAGAGATCGCGTGGCAGAAATACAAGAAACCAGACGCGATCGGTAGCTTCTCGATCCACATGTAGTACGGATCTTGCAAGATGTCTTTGGCGTATTTTTCGTACATCGCAAACGTCCCCATCGCACTCTTGTTGTCGTGCAACATCCAGTCCATGTGCGACCAAAAGAAACTAACGCGTGGCGAATGGGGATCTTCACGCTCATCACTATGTACGTGGTGCTTTCGGTGCCAAGCGACCCATTGAGCCGGCGTTTCTTGTGCACTGCACATCGCCAATGTCACCAAAAATCGCTCGAACCACTTTGGAGTCTTAAAACTCTTGTGTGCCAGTAATCGGTGAAAAGCGATCGGCACGGCCAACTGGCCGAACACAATCACCCCCAGCACAAACAAGACGACTCCGGTCCAGCTAAAGAAGTAGGGAAAAAACACCAGGACGGTCAAAACGTGCATGGTCACGAACATGACCAAGTAATCCTTGCGGATCTCTTTCATGCTGACACCAACTGGGTGCTCCATGGGGACAGCGCGAACGGCAACATCATCCTGAATCAAGGAGTCAACGTCCGCATCAACTTCAGTGGCGTCCGGCGTAATCGTGGACATAGAGCTCTGGCTTCACTTGACTAAACGACTGAAAAATCCCCCGCGAGACATCCTTGAACGAGACATTTCCCTGGGCCAGACATCATGCGTGCGTCCGTGATGGACTCGCACACTAAAACCCGAAATACCTTTTCCGCTTTGCTTCGCAGGCAAGACTCTAACCTGAACGTGTATCTCTGAGCAGTGATAAACCCCGTGATACGCGGTGAAAAACAACAAACTATCGTCCCACTGCTGTCGATCGTGCGCGACCGTCACAGACTCGCGGGCAGGCGTTCGCATTAGGTACTTTGGGCATTTTTTCCGCATCGCACGTCTAGCAGACAGGCTCTGCCCACTGGGACGCCAGCGCCTCATGCGAAACCGTGCCCGCTCGTCTCACTCCCGCTGTGATCTCTCTGCTAAGATCCGCACGCATTCCCTCGTCGAACCTTGCCTCTCGAAGTCGCCTGAATCGTGCAAAGCAACCTCCTCAAACGCGGATTCCTTAGCCTCCTGGCCTCACAGTTTTTTGGGGCGATGAATGACAACATCATCAAAGGCATTTTGACGTTCATGGTGATCGACGGGGCCTGGGCTGGCGAACTTGGCAAAGGCGGCCAAGGAATCGTGGGCGTTTGCTTCACAATTCCTTTCATTTTGCTTTCTGGCTACGCCGGCCAAGTCGCAGATCGATACTCCAAACGCAGCGTCCTACTGGGCGTAAAAATCGCCGAAGTCCCCATCGCTATCGTCGCGCTGATCGGTTTTTGGTCCGGCAATCTTTGGATCACGCTCGCATCGCTGATCATGCTGACTTGCCAGAGCGCGTTCTTCGGACCCGCAAAATACGGCATGATCCCCGAACTGGTTGAAGACTCCGATCTGAGCCGCGCTAACGGAACGATCAACATGATGACGAACGTCGCCGTCATCATCGGAACTCTCGCCGCCGGATTCATCAGTGACGCCTACAGTCCACAAGGCTTGGGCACACCGCTGGTTTGGCTGCCAGGTTTCGCTTTGGTAGTGATCGCGTTGCACGGGCTTGTCGCAGCGATGTTGATGACCGAATTGCAACCAGGTGACCGAGACTTGAAATGGGACTGGAACCCGCTCAGCACTTACATCGGTGCGGTTCGTGAAATGTCCAAAACACGGTTACTGATGGTGATGATGGCGTGGGGCTATTTCTACCTGTTGGCGGGAATCGCCTTGTTCATCGTGCCCGAATACACCGTCGTGCTGAATGTCAGTCGTGCCGAAGCCAGCGTGCTGCTGGGCGTGATGGGTATCGCCATCGGCATCGGGTGCGCCGTGGCAGGTCTTATTTCTGGACATCGCATCGAAACACGATTGATCCCCATCGGTGCATTGGGTCTGATCGTTTTCTTTGCTTTGTTGGCACTCGTTCCGCCGTCGCTACCCGACATGGCACCGATGGTCCGCGTGGGGCTGAGCTCAATCGCCTTATTCATTTTCGGTGCTGGATTTTCGGCAGGTTTTTACATTGTGCCGCTCCAGGCGTTACTACAAAAAATGTCGCCTGATGATGAACGTGGTCGCTTCCTCGGAACTGCCAATGCGTGCTCGTTCACTTTTCTAACCGTCGCAGCGATTCTCTACACCGTCATCCGCCCAGCTTTTGGCGAACACCCTCAACGAATCTTTCTCATCTGCTCGCTGCTCATGCTCGCCGGATCGGCGTACTTCTTCTGGCGACTCAAAGGCACTGGGCTGCTAATCGGCAAAGGAATCCCCGACGATTCGACCGTGAACCAATGAGCGTTTTCACAGCAAAGAGCCGCCTGTTGTTCGCTGCCAGTATCCGATCGGCTTGCTAGCCACAAAAAGTAAAAGAAGAACAAAAGCTGTGAGCTGAGTTATGCCCAAACACCTTTTGTACTTTTGTGATGTCTTGTGGCCACTTTAAGCACGTGGACAACTCAGCGATCTTGAAGCATCTGTTTTAATTCAGCAATCTGCTCACCCAGCCGGTCAACCTTCTCCTCCAACTCATCCGTGTTGTCCATCGTCATCTCATCGACGAAAACCGCATTGGCAAGGCTCATCCCCAGCACGCCACCAAGCAACACGACCAAACCAAAGTACAACCGCGTCACGCCCACCACCCAAGGCTTGTCCGTACGCTCAGCGACCAAGTTCGGGATCTCGTACCAACCCTCGACCGTAAACAACTGAAACACGCTGTAGAGGCTGATCAACGGATCACCAAAATGCTCGGGCACCACATCGTGATAAAAGTGGCATGTCATGATGGAGAAAACGAACAACAAGAACCCAAGAGCAAAGAACACAAAAACGGACGCTTTGAGAGCTCGGCCAAGGCCAGCCAAAATGTGGTGAATATTGGGCACAAAACGTAGCACACGTGCGATTCGTACCAGCCGGAACAATCGCAAGATGATGAACACTGCCGTGTCCGGGACATCCGTAAACGGCACCAACAACGTCGGCATACTGAGTACAACGATGCCAAAATCAAACCGGTTCCAGCCGTTACTGAAATAGCGTGCAACGCCGTACGACGAAATCTTGTAGATCGCTTCGAGCACAAACAGCAAGATGAACGCCATGTCCGCATACTCAAGCCACTTCACCCCACGCAATGCCGGAAAGTACATCGCGTAAATCAACAATGAGTTGACAGCCACTGCGGCCAACATCAGACGCTCGCTAAGCAGGATTCGGTTCAGGATCACGGAACTCTGCACCCTTGTCAGCCGTTGACGCTAGCCACGGATCGTATGTAGTGAGCCGTTGGCGCTAGCCAAATGGCACTTACTTGAAATCAGAATTTACCCTCCCGCGCAGCGAGAGGGTCGGACGCAGTGGAAAACGCATTCCCCTCACCGGCCGCTACTGCGTCCGACTCTCCCAAGGGAGA
>CAYUGI010000338.1:0-5498 GCA_964444105.1 uncultured Pirellulaceae bacterium | reverse complement strand
ACTTAAACATTCGCGCGTCGGGTTACCTCTCTTCGGACCATCCGCATGTGAAAACTGATTCGCCCTGCTGACCGCCCTTCCTCCGTCGCATCACAACGCTTTGCTCGTTAAAGAATCATCCCGGTCGTCGCGGTTCTAGCGTATTGAATGATCTCCTGATTCTTCGTCGTTGGTCGGCGTAGCCACTGTTTTAAGATCGAAGCTGCGTCAGGCACGTCAAATGCCCAATGCCCCAGTCCGTGGATCGTAGAAACGAGGCAATTCTCATTGCGCGAGTCGAGTACGTCCCGCATGACATTCAATGCGGACGACGTCATCGCAGGTGAAGCACTCCCGGGGTACAGGACAAACACGTCCCAGAACATATAGCAAATAAACCCCATCCGCCCATCAGTTTGATCGTTACCAATGCTGACAACTTCCGCAGCACAATAACGCTCGAAGTAGTTTCGGTACAAGTTCAGTAAGCCGCGAATCCCCTGCAGCCGACGATCTTCCGAGCACTCGGTGGTGTAGAGAAACGGAAGATCACTGCAGGAATTGGAGTAGAGATAGTTCAATCCGTTACCAAGTTGCTCTTTGGAAAACATCGAGTGAACGTCTTGGTCAACAAGAATGCGATCAACATAGTCAAACGCTCGTTCAGGTGGCACATCGTAAAATTCGCGAGAATGCTCAACCATCACGGGATCAGAATCCGGAGGTGATCCAAAGAGTTCATCTCGCCATTGCTCGTAGTCCATATCAATACCTCTTTGCCAAAACACTTCCGATCATCGAGTCAAGGTGAAAGGTCGTCAAATCGTAAACCGCGCAGCTTTGCTAATTCGGTGCATCGGATCGTTCTCTGTTATACCTGTGCGACCGAACGACTTGACTCCCTCAATCGCTTGGCAACCCAACGAAGAGAGTCGGTTGTGTCGCCATTGCAGTCGTCTAGCAACCGCTTTCGAGCATTCTGCTTGCACCAAAGCCGTTCAGCAACCAAAGGACACGTGGAAGCTCGCGTGCGTTCGCGATATGAGTAAAGTTTTGCTTCAATTGGCCTGCTACGCAGCAAAGGGGCGCTGTGGCGTCCATGCAGTTCTTCCAGCCGACAACACAATAAAGTCATCCCAAAAGCGCGTGAAACCGTTCTGGGCAGACGGCGAAAAACAGCCAGTGAACCAACCACTCAAAGGCAATTCAGCCAGAAAGATCGCGGATGCTACCCCAACGACGCAGCCCAAAACGCACTAACGCCAAGCAAAACCGCCTCCGCATTGTTCATCCCCCGCAAAGCAATACCCAAGTGAAGTCGTCACCAGCTTCTCCGGGCGTCTTGAACAAAATCATGGACCTTCGGCTCATACCTCGCGAAATCATCGACTCACTGGTTAAACCTGTTTTTTGGGACCGTCCGTATTGATCGCTGTGGATACCATTCCGGCGATGGCGGTCGCAATCAGAGCACATGCAGCAGCGAGCCCCGCAATCCAGTTGATTACAGGAGAAGCACTTGGATACGAAGCGAGTGGCAGCAAGATCGCAAAGGTGCCGATTGCGGTTGCGATGGCCCACAGCGGAGCTCGGCCTCGGATATGACGGCAGCCTAGGTAAGCACCGGCAGTACCAAAAACTGCAGCCAGCGACATAAAGAATACAAGAAGCGCGGGAACGTCCTCGCCAGAAACACCGCCATTGCACGCGACCGCGACGCCGGCGCCAGCAACCAATGATATGCCAAAGATAAGCACCGCAGCGGTCATCCCCGGGAATCGCATCATCGGTTTCGATGTGGATGTTTGATCCACAGGTTCGTACGGATTCAGTGTCAGGATGTCAGTAATTGCGTGGGATGCTTGCGGAAAGATCGAACGTGGAACTATGTCGAGACGATTCAACAAAGTGATTAGCACATGGTAGCGGTGTTTGATTTCGGATGCCAATTTAGAACTTCGCACCAGACTGGACGCTGCTGCGAACCGATGATGTAAAATCAGATTGGTTTGTCGCTTACGGATTTCAAAGTTCTCGCCAACAACCGCTGGGCACGGTCTTCACTCGGTAGTGCCTTGAGCTTCTGCCCTTGCCTCGCGAAGTTAGACGCTTACTGGCTATCCGCCGTCTTGGATCGGTTCGGATTCCAGTTCCCATTGGAAACGCTGGGGTCGGACGATCACATGCAGAAGGGTTGCAATTCCAGTAATGATCGCCGGTGCGAGAACGTAGTACGTCACGGGGTACCCCAAAAGTGAGATCGAGCCGCGAACGTAGCCAAAGCCAAGCAAGCTGAAGTAAAGTGAGAACAGTCCCCCGTTGACCAAGGCTGGAACCGACATTTGGTAGTTCGCCAAGACACGAGTGATCGGTGATGAAACAAGTGCGGACAAGATTAGGCCAACGACAACACACAGCAAGGCAGTCGGGAGCATTCGAGCAGCCAGCATGAGAAGCGTTTCAAACGCTGGCATATCCAAGAAAATTTTGCAGTAGAGAGAGTTGCCAACGGGCGCGATGCCGGAAATGCCACAGCCAATCAAAGCCGCGTCAAGATACGTTCGCGGCCGTCGAAACGCCGGCACGCGCGGTGCCGCATCTGTCGCGAGTACGGGAGCGTAGGGGTTAGTCACATTCAGTCAGATATCGAATTGCGATCAATCCATTGGCAGGATGCTTGTGAATAGACCGTGCGTTGAACTTCGCCGAAACGTTTCGGCAAAGTGATTAGCTCATAGTAGCGGTGTTTGACTTCCGGTGCCAACTTTAGACCAATACCGCTGACTTAAGAATCGCATGGGTCGAATATCTAAAGCGAAACGCCAGCGAGCGGCTTGTTCTACGGGCCGCTCGCTGGCCCTTCGCGTTAGTCGAAGTGGCTCAACTTAGCGGTATTGACCTTTACACTTCGCACCAGCTCGAACACTGCTGCGAACTGAAGCTGCCAGTCCAACTTGGTTTCTCGCAAACCGCCTGCAGAATCATTTCGCCTGCACAGCCTGGACACGGTCGCAAGCGGCATTGTGTTGTTCATGCGAACACACCCTGCACGCGACTTTGGCCCGTCGCGTAGCTAGCCGTAAAGTTCACTTTGATCCATCAAATTGCAATGACATCACAAAACGCTCGGTTGTCGCGTTGTACACGCCGTAGAGTTTGCGGAAGCGACCGCCACTCCCGAACAGCACATCCGATGGTCCGTTTGAAGATGAATCGGGTAATTTGATCTCTCGGCTCTCCAAATATCGCAGAATGTCATCACGGGCGACAATGTTCGTTCCGCTCTGGGACAGTGAAACAGCTGCATCATCGCAGAACGAAACGACGGACTCGTGCGTTGCAATTCCGGCGATCGTCAATGTACCGCCGCCATGTGGGTGCTCGTATCCGCGGTAGCTGGCGGGGCTCACAAACACTAATTCGTTTAGATGACTGCCAACCACGGGGATGTCGCTCGGACGTGTAGCCTCACCGCTGAATCGGGAGCCGGTCGCTTGGTAGGTGAGCCATCCAAACAGTGCGATCACGAGAAAGACGGCTGCCGCTTTGCGCATATCACGATTCAAACAAAAAGGTATTTGGTCAGCGACCGGCGGCGTTGACCGAGCCGCGCTATGGCAATCACAGCAATAGATACTACCGAACCCATGTCGCCATAGCCACGACGTCCCAGTTCTGCGAAATCGCCAAAGATGGAATCGGGTGGCTGAGGCCAATCTCCAAAAACAATCGATCCACTGCAATCGAATGCGATGCTCGTGTACGAGCTGCAATCGAGCACCAATCTAATAGCACTGCGAGATGCTGCGACCCTTAGCAAAAGTGCCAAGCGACGCTCAGTGTTGGAAACCACAACTTCGTCTGGGGGGAGCATCGAGCAGTCGGACGCAAACTTTCATGATTCTAACTCTGCGATTCACTCAGTCGAGGAAAGTCAGCGATCACCGGGCGGCGGAAAACGACTTGCCAGTAAACGAAAAAACTAGCCACCTCCGCACCGTTGCAGCGGATAGTTCTCCGATGGTGCGGTGCGTCACCAGAAACGCCACCAAGGTCTGCCGGATGTTGAAGGACCGCCGTTCGCCCCCATGTTAATTTTGGTTCCAAGGAACCGCATGTACTTCGGGTCTTCGGTCGCGAAGATGACTTCGCCTTCGATGGCGAAAGCACGGGTGAGTTCATCAGCCGCGAGATCGACATTGCCGAGTTCAAATTGGCACTGGCCCAAACGCAAATGCAGAAACGGGTTTCCGATTGCGTCGGGACAGTGCATCGCGTCAGAGAGGGCCTCGGCACCGCCTGAGTAGTCACCGCTGAGGAAACTTACGTCGCCAGTCTGGCAAGAACTCGTGATCTGATCGTGTATCGCGTCGTCGAGTTCAGGTATGGGATTCGATTCATCTCTCGGATAAGGGCGGCGTTGATCGAGCAACGCCATTTTGGTTTCCATGTGTAATCACCCGATGCATTGACTCGGTCCACGCGCATAGCTCGTCGCTTTGGTGGCGTCAAACAGGACTCGATTTTTGTAGCGCGAGTTTACGCTCGATTTCCATTTTCATATTGCGTATGTAGTCGTCATGTTCCGGCCAGCGGACAGCAGCATCGGCAAGCAGATTCAACGATGCATCCCAGTCACCAAGTGACTCCAGTTTCGAGGCAGCAGCGAGTTGATCTTCCGCGTTGTCAAAGTCCGTTCCCGAGCGATCAGCCAGCTTCGTGGGTCGCATTGCGAACCATAGAGCCAGTGTGACTGGGCCAAACAACCAAAGCAAAATCAACCATCCAGCGCCAGCGTCTCGTGACTGAAACTCCTTGACGCCCCAAGCGATGCTGCCCGTAAACACGGCAGCAAAGAGAACGAGCACAAGAATCGCTGCAACAGCTTCCATTTGAGATCAGTTCAGGCTTTATGTCTGCGAACGGAAGTGTTGACCGAGATCGAGTCTTGTGTCGTCCATGTCATAACTCGCTTCATCGCGATCTTCAGCCCAACACATGGTTCTGCCTTCCTATCCGTGAAGCGTGTCCGGTTTCCAAGATCTGAGCTAGGGAAGTACAGCTAGCGCTTCGTCTTTCGATTGACAGTGAAGTTGCGACACTCCGTAGCCAGGCTTGATCACGAATGCTGCACCGTCTTGAAGCTTGTAGTCATTCTCACCGAGCAAAAGCCCACGAAACGAGCCATCCGCATTCGTGGTCTCAAACGCAATCGTGTAGTAACCATCTTCGGGATTGCCGATCATCACATCGCCACCGACCGTGTCGTATTCTTCATCGTCATCGGGATCAATGTATCCCATCTCTAGCCCGCTGAGCTCTTGCGGTGCGACAAATACATGCGCGAGCGGAACACCGTCGTGTTCGATTGAAACGTAGGTGTACTGTTTGCGTGGTCGCAAAAACCGTTTGGGGCCAAATACGCGCGTCGGTTCACTCATGAAGATTTCGTTTCAGCTGGCAGAACGAATTGCGATCTATCCGTTGGCAGGATGCTTGTGGATAGATCGTGCGTTGAA
>CAYUGI010000337.1:378-5531 GCA_964444105.1 uncultured Pirellulaceae bacterium | reverse complement strand
GTGTACCAGTCGCTGACTTCGGCGTCGGGTGCGAGTGGCCAGCCGTTGCGGTAGCGATCGACCAAGTCGGGGTTGCTGATGTAGGGCCGGCCGATGGCGATCATGTCCGCGTGGCCGTCGGCGACTGCGGTTTCTGCGGATGCTTTGTCGTAGCCGCAGTTGCCCATCAACGGACCAGAGAACACTTTGCGGAACTCGGCCAACGTCATCGGTTCGCCGAGTTCGTGAAAGCCGAACGCGAGCCCGTCCATGACGTGCAGGTAGGCGAGGTCATGCTTTTCAAGTTGTTTCGCTGCGTAAGTGAATTGCTCGCGATAGTCGGGGCTACCCATGTCGTTGAACGCACCGTTGGGCGAGAAGCGAACGCCGATGCGAGTTGAATCCCAAACCGTTTTGACGGCCGAGACCACTTCGTCGAGCAGCCGGTAACGGTTTTCGATGCTGCCGCCGTAAGCGTCTTCGCGATGGTTGGTTTTGCTTTGCATGAACGTGTCCAGCAGATAGCCGTTCGCACTGTGAATCTCGACGCCGTCGAAACCTGCGTCCTTCGCACGCTGAGCCGCCAATCGGTAGTCCTCCACCACGCCTGGTATCTCATCGGTTTCCAAGGCACGCGGGACTTCGTGATCCTCTTTGCCTTGGGGCGTGTGGATGTATTCCGCGTCGATCTTGATTGCTGACGGAGCGACGTGTTTTTCGCCATCGTGAAAACTTGGGTGCGAAGCACGCCCGCAGTGCCAGAGCTGCAAGAACACCTTGCTGCCGGCGTTGCGCACTGCGTCGGTCACGAGTTTCCAGCCCTCGACCATGGCATCGGAATAGATGCCGGGCGATTCATTCCAACCGTTTGCTTGCGATGAGATCGTGGTTGCTTCGGAGATCACCAAACCTGCGCCGGATCGCTGAGCGTAGTACTCTGCCATCATCGCATTGGGGATTCGTTCCTTACCCGCGCGTGCGCGGGTCATCGGAGCGAGTGCAACTCGGTTGGCCAACTTCATTCCGCGAAGTTCAAGAGGTTGATACAGCTTTGGCGTTTCGCTCATAGCAATCTTGGTTTTCGGTATGGGACTTGGGAGGGAAAGCTCAGAAGCCGTTGTCAACAACGACTTCGTCGAGCGGCAGTTGACCAGGTTTCGGCCACGCGTCTTGGGTGCCTTTGCCGATCGCAACCATGGGTCCCATGACGTGGTCGTCGGGCAGATTGATTAGCTTGGCGACTTCTTCGATATCGAAGCCGATCATGGGGCAGGATTGGTAGCCAAGTCCTTGCGCGGCCAGCATCATGGTTTGCATCGCCAAGCCGATTGAGCGCTGGGCTTCGTCACGCTGCAGCCACTCGCGGCCTTCGTGGAACGGTCCCATCCAGTTGACTAACATTTCAGCGACTTCTTTCGGTGCGTTCGCAAAGTAACGCGAAGGCTCTTTTTGCCACGCCTTCATGTCGGCGGTGAACAAGACCAGCAGCGATGCGTCGGTCATCTGGGCTTGGTCGTTGCCGTGCTCTTTGCGAATTTTCGCTCGCAGTTCGGGATCGCGAAGAATCACGAACCGCCAGTGCTGGATGTTGAAACTGGTCGGAGCTTGGATCGTCGTTTCGAGCAGTTCCTTTTCCTCGGCAACCGTCATTTTGTGGTCGGCGTCGAAGTGCTTGATGGCTCGGCGATTGAAGATGGCGTCTTTGACTTGCATATCGGTTGTCTCAAAAATGAGTTGGAAGTTCGGGGAGTCACAGTAAATGGTTTTCTATCGGGCATCTCCGTCTAAGACGATCCCAGGAACATTGACCATTTTCTTCGGATAGCAATCCGATGTTTTTTGGCGGACTTCAAAACATGGGGGCCTGCATCGTACAGAGGCAACAGAGACCTTTGGCCCAGATCACCCGCGAGACCGTTTCGCTGGAGGCCCGATAGTACTTTTCCAGAGAGACTTGGAGAGATCTCTGGCCCGCCGGCAATGACGTAAGTCCTTGCCACGAATGCGGTAAAGCACCAAAAAAGCCGACGCCGATCGTAGAGGCCAACGTCGGCTTGTTCGTTAGCTGCATTTTCAGCATCAACGCTGAGCGGTCGGAGTAAACCGACGGGGCCAATTGAAGTTGTGTGAACCGAACTCGTTCCAAAAAAATTTTCCGCACAGTTTATCCACTACGGAAATCTGGCCGCCTTCACGCAAAAAACTGGTGACCTCTGCGTCAAGTCAGGTCACTAATGAATACTTGCACATCGCGTAACACTACCGATTCAAAATCTGGCGATTCAATTTTGACGATTCCTATCGTGCTCTCTCGACATAAATGAGTCATCGAGATGGGGTGACGCAATCGACACCGCCCCGTTGCGAACAGACGCAATTCGCTCGCTATCGGTTCCACGAGAATCCGGACCGCGATTGCGAAAAGTATGCAGCGATGGGATTTCTCAAACAAGTGTCCCCCGCATAGCGTTTTGCAGGAAATGCTTGCATTGGACTTCGCCAAGTGTGGTTCCGCAACGAACACGTATCTCTTAAAACGCCATAAGTTATTCACTACGCTTGCCAATCCAAAAATGGAGACCCTCTTTGTTCAGACAAGCTCGGTCCGGCGGGGGAATCATTGAAGCTTCCTCGGCGACGGAGTTCACGGCGTTGTGGGATCGCGACGCGGAATGGTGCCGGCGAATGGAGATGATCGCCTCGTCGCGTTCTTTCGTATACCTGTCGACGCTCTACGTGGAATGGGACGAGATTGGGCGTGCAGCATTGTCTGAGTTGCTGAAAGCACAGCAGCGCGGCGTGCAGACTGTCCTCCTCATCGATCGGTTCGGTCAGCGACTAGGCGGCACGCTCATGTCTCGAGCAAATCGAGTTCGCCTGCGCGAGAAACTGGATGAACTGAGAAAAGCGGGTGGCCGAGTGGAGATGTACTCGCCAAAGCATTTGATCGATCGGTACGTGGGCTGCGGACACCACATCAAGATTCAGCTTTCCGATGGAGGTGAAGCTATCTTCGGAAGCAGCAATCTGTCACGAAGCTCTTTCAAAGAATGGAATGAATTCTCCGTCGCCTTACGTGGCCCCATCGTGGACGTGTTGACGCGAAATTTCCATGAGTTGCTTGGTTCCACGATTCCGAAAGATTCCCATTCGCCATGCAACCAATCCTTGCCCTCATCAAATATCCCCATGGACTATTGGGCCTACAACCCAACCGAAGACCCGGGGCGATTCGGTGCTTTCCATCGCCGCGAGACCAATCCCCTGACCGCAATGTTGGCTGACAAGATTCGTCACGCTCAACACACCATTCGGCTTACCAGTTTTTACTATAAGCCTGCCCGTGTGATCGCCGAGGCTCTCAGTGAAGCCACCTCGCGTGGTGTGAAGGTCGACATTTATCACTCACACGCTTCGTCTCTCAATACGCGACTGCCATGGTTGGCGGCAGCGACCGGCTATGCGTCTCTTGTGCGACAGGGTGCCAACATCTACGAGAATCGCCACGGCGAACACTCCAAGATCATTCTGATCGACAACGAATGGACGGCGTTTGGCAGTTACAACTTTGAAGACGCGGCCGACAGTCGATGGGCAGAAGCGATGATCGCGACGAAGGATCCGACGATCTTGGCTGCAATAGAGGCAATCTTCCATGGACTCGCTTCGGATCCGGACAACGAACTTGTGACAGCCGAAGCGGTCAACCTGTGGCCGCTCAGTCAGCGTGTTTCGACCGAACTCTTTCGCCCCATCAAGGGCTGGTTTTGAAGTACCACTGCTTACGCGCACGAGCGGAAGACCGACCAAAGGGTCTCTCCGCACAACTTGTTCACAGCGGAATTCTGGCGACCCTCATACAAAAAACGCGGTATCCGCGGCTTCGCTCTTGCTCCCTTCTCCCACGGCTTTGCGGGGGCGAAGGGCTGGGAATGAGGGGGCTGGGAATGAGGGGGCTGGAATGCGGTCGCTGCACACCACGCGATACTAAAACTTCATAACCGGGAAGTTACGGTTAGCATTTTGGGATTCCTTCGCCGCTTCGATTAGGACAGCTATCCCTCAACCGCACGAAATGCGGGCCGCAAAAAGATAAATTTCGCGTGTCATTGAATTGCAGCTTTTTAAGAACTCTTCTTCGTTTTGGGTGCTCGCGATCGGGTGGGCTTCAACTTGGCATCCGCCAGTCGGCGACCTAGCTCGTCATCGGCCGCAAGCTTCGAGAAATCGCTTTCCAACCCAAGCACCAGAAGAACCTGGAAAAGGGTCGTGACCGATGTGTTGCCGGTCCCATTTTCAAGCAAGTGCAGAGTGTTTCGACTGATTCCAGCGCGCTGAGCGACTTTGGCCGCCGACAGTTTTCGCCGCAGCCTGGCGAGCCGATTATTCTCTCCCAGACCCTCTAAAACACGACGGTGTTTGGGGAGCAAAGCATTTTCGCTTCTCATTGCAACGTACTATAAACAAGGCACTTAGGGCACTTTTTGCCTAAATGATAGTACATTCGATTGGATTGGATGGGCAAGCGAATTCCGCTGCCATGACTCGCCACGCCCGCAATCATTGTCACCTACAACGTTCGCGATTTCGCTACGCCGGATCTCACCAAACATGGATGGGATACGATGACGCAGCTTGAATTCACAGTACTTTATGAATTGGAGAACTGATCATGGCAACGGTTTCCTTGCGAATGCGAGATGACCTGAAAGCAAAGGCGCAACAGTTGGCTAGCCAGCAGGGCGTTTCATTAAACAGTTACATCAACGCGACGCTGGCAGCCACGGTCGCTCAAGCGGAAACGCTCGCGATGATGGGCGACCGTCTAAGCAATGTCGACAAAGATCAATTGCATGATCGAGTGATGAAGTTCATGTCGAAGACCCAAAGCGGAACCGAGCCAACTCCGGCCGAGATTGAGCGAGCGATCACAGGGAAATGATGCGACTAACTGAACGCCTGAGATCAACTTTTGTCACACTTCAAGCTCTCACTCAAAACGCTTGCTCATGGGTTGGCGAGACTGGTACGACGCTCTTGAAAAACCGGCTTGGACGCCTGAGCCGTCAACGATCGGTCTGATCTGGCAGATCCTCTAGCCGTATTGGCGTTAGCCCAATGGCACTTACTAAAGGTCAGTTCCCGAACTTAAATTCACCCTCCCGCTTGCGGGA
>CAYUGI010000337.1:0-368 GCA_964444105.1 uncultured Pirellulaceae bacterium | reverse complement strand
AACGCCCCCCCCCCCAAAAAAAACCCCCCCCGCGGGGGGGGGGGGGGCGCGGCGGGGGGCGGGGCGGGGGAGGGAAATGTGCGGTTTTTCTTTTGCTTTGTTGAGAAACGCTTTACCCTCACCGGGCCGGAGAGCCCGACTCTCCCACAAGTGGGAGAGTAAAGTAGGCGACATTGGGCGATAGCCATGGTTTCTTGCCTTCTCATCTAGCCAGGCCTCTATGCGTTCACGAATGAAGCTGACTAATCCACAGCCGCATGAAACGATCGTTAATGACGTAGGACGAGGCTTCCCGTTCAATCAGATCTTTAGCAACAAGCGAATCCGCCGCACGCTGTGCGTTGGATGCACTACGAAGACCGTACTGT
>CAYUGI010000336.1:2807-5558 GCA_964444105.1 uncultured Pirellulaceae bacterium | reverse complement strand
CGGTCGACGACTTTGACGCCGATGGACTGTTCCAAATTGCGGATTTGACCTGCGTTGAGTTCGTTGTCAAAAATAACCACGTCGGCTTTGTGCTTTTCGACTAACAAACGTAGTTCTTCGACTTTACCTTTGCCAAGGTACGTGCCGTGACTGACCGTTGCGCGGCGCTGGATCAATTCGCCGACGACTTGTGTCCCCGCTGTGATAGCCAGGCCATGAAGTTCTTCCAGCGGGTCTTCTTCGACTTGATGCTGCGGCAGGATCAGCCGAGCAAGAATACTGCGTTCCGGTCCGTCGTTGGCTGTTTGCTGTTGTTCGCGCACGTGTTTGGGGGTACTCCGTAAAATGGCCCGTGCTGAGTAGGTTGTATCTTCCTGTACTGAATTATAGTTCATATGCTCGGATCACAAAAACGTCGTCAAGAAGGACGCGCCCTGCTATTTGTAAGTGTGCCGCACAAGCCGCACAATGCGTCCCCTAGGATGCTTGGGGGACACTGATGCTTGGGGGACACTTCGGAGCGTCGCGGGTTCGGACGCAAAACGAAGTACTGAGCTCAGTATTCAACGTTCCAGCGTCGATTTGTTTCTGAGAATATGGTGGTAGTGCTGAGCAAAGCGGTGGGATTCGTCGCGAACGTACTGAAGCAGCCGAAGCGCGAACGCACTCTTGCTCAGCCTCAGTGGTTCAGAGATCCCGGGGCGGAAGATTTCTTCGTCACGTTTCGCCAAGGAAATCAGCGTCGGGGGCGTAATGTCTTGGTCCCGAAATGCTGCCAGCGCCGCGTTTAGCTGACCTTTGCCGCCATCGATCAGCAAGATATCTGGGAATGATTCTCCTTCGTCACTCAACCTGCGAAACCGGCGCGACACGACTTCATAGATACTTCGATAGTCATCGATGCCTTTCACGTCCTTGATTCGGTATCGCCGATAGCCAGGCTTAAACGGCAGACCGTCGATGAATTGCACCAAACTGGCAACGGTCTCGCCGCCGCCAAGGTGAGCAATATCGACTCCTTCGATGATGCGTGGCGTTTCCTTCAGCTCCAGAACTTTCCGCAATCCGGTAAGTCCTTTCTTTGGATCGATGTAGAACACTTCGGGCTGCGCGTGAGTGTCTAGCTCTCCACGCTCTTCTAGCCGGTCCAACATGTTGATTTCATCGCGTAAGACAGCGGCACGCTCAAAATCGAGTTCCTTGCTGGCCGCTTTCATTTCGCTATGCATCTCCTTTAGCAACTTCTTTTTGCCGCCTTCCAAAAAAGTCTGCAGCCTTTTGATGTCCCGCCGGTAGTCTTCTTTGCTGATTCGCAAGTTGCACGGTGCGGTGCACTGATTGATGCTGGCCAGTAAGCAGGGGCGAAACCAATTCCAACGCTCGTCCGATTCGCTGATGTCTAGCGAACAGGTGCGGAACTTGAAAATTCGCTGCAAGACTTGAATGGCACCGCGAAGTGCGCCCGCGCTAGGGAAAGGTCCATAGAGCTTCACGCCGGAGGACTTCGGTTCCCGCGTGACTTCGACGCGCGGAAACTCTTCTCTCGTCGTAATCATCAGGTAGGGAAACGTCTTGTCATCTTTCAGATCCTTGTTGTGCTTTGGCTGAATGTCCTTAATCAGACGCGATTCCATCAACAACGCGTCCACTTCACTTTCGCAGTCGACGTGGTCGATATCTGCGATCTCCCCGATCCATGGGGATGTACGTGAATCTTCGGCAGCGGCCTTCAAGAAATAACTGCCTGCACGACTTCGTAGGTTTTTCGCTTTGCCAACGTAAATCACGACGCCGGCAGCATCTTTCATCAAGTAAACACCGGGTGTGGTCGGGAACTCGCGCACTTTGGCAGCAGCGTAGTCGAAACCACGCTCCGTCGGCGAATCGTCTTTCTCTGGCTCACTCATCAAGAGTGCCTTTTCGATTGAAGTCGCGTAGGTCGCGCACGTGGGTCTTCCTGGTCGTCAGCTGTTTCGAGTGCTGCTGCCGCCTGATGGCGTCGCTTCGTCGTCCAACGGTGAAGGTAGCTGTATGCTACACCGTAGGCAACTGCTAACCTGCGTCACAGACTTGCTCCCAATCACCTGATACCAAGCCGCGATGAAACTGTTGAAGAAAGTGCTCCAGCGCGGGCTTGGGGATATCGCGCAAACGATTTTCAATCGCCTTGTCCCCGCGAGCGTTTGCCGATGGTCTGGTGGAGTCATTTATGAACTCGATGCAGATTTAATTTCCCGCAAATTCTCGTCTGGAGCAGGCACAGACTCACCGCTTGAATGGCGTCTCGAGAGAGCAGGAACTCCTGAAGCCGTGCAGCACCTTCGTGAAGTCACTCATAATTCTGCTCCGTTCGCGTACTCCAGTCACGATGTTGGCTACGCGGTGATTGTGCCTGAGACGAACGAGATCGTGGGGGGAGTCTGGGCAGGGATCGATAAGTTTATCGAATCTGATTTGGGGTTTGAGCTTCGCTTCACCAGTGACGAAGCTTGGATTTACTGCGCACACATCTCGAAGACGCATCGCGGAAAGGGAGCTTACCGCAAGCTGCTGTCCTATGCCGTTGCAGGCTTGGCGGCGCAGGAGCGGCAGCGTCTCTTTGCGATGGTCGAACCGTGGAATCGAGCCTCCACCAAGATTCACAGCCAACTAAGCAAGCGAATCGTTGGGCGAGTGCGAGTCGTCCGATTGTTCTCTCGAGTATGGCTTAACGCCAGCGGTCACGTGTCAACAAACAAACGTTGGTTCAAT
>CAYUGI010000336.1:0-2707 GCA_964444105.1 uncultured Pirellulaceae bacterium | reverse complement strand
GCATCGAAGCAATCGATCAAGCGGATGATATCGGCGAAATGCAAACCCGTTGTCGGCTCATCCAAAATAAACAGCGTGCGCAGCCGTTTGGTGGATGCAAGAAACGCAGCCAACTTTAATCGCTGGCCTTCGCCACTGGAAAGCGTTGTCGCGGGTTGGCCCAGCGCGATGTAGTCCAGTCCAACGTCGATCAATCGCTTCAGCCGAGCTTGCACTTTGACTTGTCCCCGGAAGAACGTGAAGGCTTCCCGTACGGTCATGGACAGTACATCGGCGATCGTACGATCGCGGAAACGCACGTCCAAGATTTCGTCTCGGTATCGCGAACCGCGACAAGTGGGGCAGGTCATTGAGACGTTGGCCAAAAACTGCATATCGATTTCCAGAGCACCAGCGCCTTCGCATTGTTGGCACTGGCCTTTGGCACTGTTGAATGTGAAATGACCAGGCGTGAAGCTGCGTGTGCGAGCTTCGACGCTCTCTGCAAACACTTTGCGAATCGGGTCAAACGCTTTTACGTAAGTCACCGGGCAGCTTCGAGCACTTCGGCTAATCGGTGACTGGTCAATCAACAAGCAATCATCGAATTGACTAAGCCCACCGATTGACTTGTACGGCAACGGCTTTCCAGCTTGATGTAGTTTCTCCAAACGAATGGCTTCGTAGAGTGTGTCGTGCACCAGGCTGCTTTTCCCGCTTCCCGACACGCCGGTCACCAAACACAGCACGCCAAGCGGAAAATCAACATCAATGTCCTGCAGATTATGACCCGAAGCGCCTCGCAGCTTCACGACCCCGCGAGGTTTTCGCGGTTCGTGCTCGCAGACTGAGCCGCCGCGGCGGCCAGCGAGAAACTGACCCGTCAAACTTTCCTTGTCGCGAAGCAACTGCTTTGGTGTCCCCTCAAACGTGACTTCTCCGCCCGATGTCCCCGCACCAGGACCAATTTCGATCACATGATCGGCCAGCCGAATCAGTGCTTCGTCATGTTCAACCACGATCACCGTGTTACCTCGATCGCGCAAACCAATGATCGCGTCGGCCAACGGCTGCACATCGGACGCATGCAGACCAGCGGTCGGTTCATCCAAGACGTAGAGCATGTTTACCAAACTGCTACCCAGCGCCGACGTCAGTGCCACACGCTGAGTTTCACCACCGGAAAGCGTTCGCAAAGTCCGATCCAACTGCAGGTAGCCCAGACCGACTGTTTGCAGAAAACCAATTCGGTCGCGAATCTGAGTAAGCGGCTCCGCGGCAACCTTTTTCTCACGCGATGGCAGTTTTAGTTTGGAGAAGAAGGCGTCAGCTTGATTCGCTTCCAGATTTAAGCAATCAGCGATGTTCTTGTCACCGATGCGATACGCCAAAGCTTCCGGTTTGAATCGTTTGCCGCCGCAAAGGTCACAAGGACGGTAACTGCGAAAACGAGACGCGAAGATGCGTACGTGCATCTTGTACTTCTTGCGATCCAACCACGCAAAAAAACCATCAAGCCCACCAAAATCCCTTTCGGGAACGCCGTGTTGAATCAGCTTGAGATGTTTCTTCTTCAGCTTTTTGTACGGAACATCCACCGGCAAATCGTAGTCGTCGGCCAACTCCAGTAGCTCGTCCAATTCATGGCTGTAAGCTGGCGTGTTCCACGTCGCGATCGCTCCTTCGGCCAGGGTTAACGATTTGTCGGGAACAACCAAGTCCATGTCCACATCAACAATGTCGCCAAACCCTTCGCACTGCGGACAGGCTCCCAGCGGATTGTTGAAATTGAATAGCCGTGGCACGGGATCAGGGAAATCGAGATCACACTGATCGCAGCGACGGTCGCGACTGATGCGCCGGTACGCCCAAGATCGACCATCGACTTCCATCTCGTTTGTGTTGCTGCTGATTGGCTTCTCGCTTAACAACACCGCGCGACCGTGACCTTCGTGCATCGCCGTCTCTAAGGACTCCGTCAGTCGCGTCAGTTCAGCATCGTCACCCACACGATCAACCACGACGATGCAATCGACTCCTTTGCGACCAACCTTCTTTGCCAGCGTCTGTCGGTCGGAATCCGACAAATGAAACGTCTGACCGCCAACGACTAACCTTACGTAACCATCTTGCTGGAGCCCCAACAAAATTTCGCTCGCGGCTTTGCGGTCAGGCAACCAAACTGGAAACCCAATCATCGCTCTGCCGCTGGATCCGCTGACTAACTCCTGCGCGATCACCGCCGGGTCATCCCGCAGAACTTCTTGCCCGCACGAATGGCAAAAAAGACGGCTAGCTTTGGCAAACAGCAGCCGCAAGTGGTCGGCGATCTCGGTGCTGGTGCCAACGGTACTACGATTGGTTTTTGATCCACCGGCACGGGTCACTGCGATCGCAGGCGGGATACCGATGATTTCGTCGCAATCTGGCTTATCGAGTCGCTGTAGAAATTGGCGTGTGTAAGCCGAGAAGCTCTCGATGTAACAACGCTGGCCTTCTGCATAAAGCGTGTCCAGCGCCAGCGACGTCTTGCCACTCCCCGACAACCCACAAATGGCAACCAACTTGCCTCGCGGAATGTCAACGTCGATATTTTGCAGATTGTGAACGCGACAACCGCGAACCGAGATGACGTCAGACTTCAACGGAAAACAATCGATCAGTGGTTAACAGGATGGTGACGGCGCGAGCAGTGCAAGGTTGTTTTGGCATTCACTCTCCCTCCGGG
>CAYUGI010000335.1:0-5590 GCA_964444105.1 uncultured Pirellulaceae bacterium | reverse complement strand
GCCAGCACCCAGTCACCGACCCGAATTTTATCGGAGTCACCAAATCTCACTGCTTTCAAGTTGTTCAGTTCCACTTTGACAACCGCCAAATCCGTATCGGGGTCCGTACCAACGATCTTGCCCGGAGCGCTACTGCCATCACTGAATTCGACTTCCAAAGCGTCAGCGCCTTTGATGACGTGGTTGTTGGTCAGGATGTAGCCGTCCTGACGAACAATCACTCCGCTACCACTCCCGACAGCACTCTCTTGCTGCTCTTCTGGTCCAAGCTGATTGTTGAAGAAGTCCTCGAATCCTGGCGGCGCTCGGAAACCGCGCGGCAACCCACGCCCACCGCGTCGAATGATCCGCGTTTGCTTGGTACTGATACTGACGACGCTGGGCCGAAGCATGTCGGCAACATTGCGAAACGCGCTAGAAAGATCCTGGGCCGTGTTCAGGTTGGCGGCTTGGTTGCCCGTGAATTGGTTGGCCGTGAAATCTCCAGCACGATTCCCACTGTCCTGGGCCACCGCATCACCCTGCAAACGTGCCGGCATGCTGAGCATGACACTGGTAATCAAAGACCCCACCAATGCGGCGGCAAGAACGGCACTCACGTTTTTCCATATATTCGGCACAGCAGGGCTCCTGTGTGTTGATTCGATTGAAGAATGTTCTCATCGGGGTTACTTCTGCCACTTCGACAGACTCTCGCGACAGAGAGGACTCGTGTTAGCAATCAGTGTGCCAGAAATCAGCGCCTCGGCAGCCAGCAAGCAACTGCAGCGAAGCGATTCTGCAATATTTGCAAGCGGGAACCAAATGTCAAATAGCGATGATAAGGCAGACCAGGTAGTTTTCATCGCTTTCAAGCCTAGTTTTTCGACAGCACAACCCGGTGTACCAGCTTCAGCCGGCAATCGCAGGAGCTTGGTGATTAGAAATCCCTTAACGCGAAGCGCCAAATCGCAAGAATAAAGGTCTCTTGCACGGCAAATCACCATTCAATATCGCGTATTCGCAATTCACTCTCCCTCCGGGAGAGTCGAGCCTCAGTGAGGAGAGGGCCAAGCCAATATCTCAGCTTAAAACCCTCGCCCATCGCGTTTCCCGCCCCCCCCCCAAGCGGGAGGGTGAAGACTTGCGCAACATCAAAACTAGCGCTTCGCGTTAGTAAATAAAGCTAATGGCAGACTACTTCCTACACCCGCCAATCCGCGTACCACCCGCTGCGACAATCTGATAGCTTATTCCTTCATGATAGCGGCCACATGGGCGTGGACCGGATCAAGTCAGGGAAGGAGTTACCCGATGCGAGACACTGTTACGGTCATTTTGGCGGGTGGGCGCGGCTCGCGGCTGGAGCCGTTGACGCGCGACCGCGCCAAACCAGCGGTGCCCTTCGGCGGTCTGTATCGGATCATCGACTTTGTTCTAAGCAACTGCTTGAACAGTGACATGCGTCGACTCCTGTTGCTGACGCAGTACAAAGCGCAGTCGCTTGATCGTCACATCCATTTGGCATGGCGAAATTATTTCTGCCGCGAGCTGGGCGAATTCATCGACGTCGTTCCGCCACAGCAGCGAATCGACGACAACTGGTACCAAGGCACCGCCGATGCGGTCTACCAGAACATCTATGCCATCGAACGCGAACAGCCCGAAGATGTAGTCGTACTCGCTGGCGACCATATCTACAAAATGAACTACAAGACGATGGTGGATTTCCATCGCAAAATGGGAGCCGACATCACGATCGGTGCCTTGCGAGTCACCCGTGATGAGGCCCGTCAGTTTGGTGTCATGCAAGTCGACTTGGACAGCCAAATCACAGGCTTTCAAGAAAAGCCTGACGACCCAATGGCGACTCCAGATGACCCCGATGTCTGTCTGGCATCGATGGGAATCTACGTCTTCAACGCACGCTTTCTATTCGAGGCTCTCTGTGCGGACGCGACCGACAACGAAAGCGACCACGATTTCGGCAAGAACATCATCCCTCAAGCGATTGCCGATGGATGCAAAGTCTACGCATTTCCTTTCTTGGACGAAAACCGCAAGCGTGATGCTTACTGGCGAGACGTCGGCACCATCGATGCGTATTACGAAGCGACAATGGATCTGATCGACGTCGATCCGCTGTTGAATCTCTACGATCAAAAGTGGCCCATGCGTGCCTACCAGCCGATGTTGCCGCCACCCAAATTTGTCTTCGGCAGCGAAAGCCGAACGACGACTCGTCGCGGTCAAGCACTGGATTCGATTGTTTGCCAAGGCGCGATCTTGAGCGGCGGCTCGGTCGCTCGCAGCATCATCGGTCCGAACGTTCGTATCAACAGCTACGCGCACGTCGAAGACAGCATTTTGTTTGACGAAGTGGTCGTCGGGCGACGTAGCAAATTGAAACGCGTCATCGTGGATAAAGGCGTCGAAATTCCGCCCGAAACGGTGATCGGCTACGATCGCAACGCTGACTTGGCTCGCGGTTTTACTGTGACCGATAGCGGTTTGGTTGTGATTGCTCGCGGCGAGCACGTGTTAAGCCAACAAGGCGATGATGAAGCATCGATTGACGACGATGTTTTGGCAGACAATGAGGCCAGTAGCGATCAAGTGATTTGACTTTTGGCTTGAATTCTCTGCCTCGAACTGACCTCAATAATTCGTATCAAGCATGTTGCTGTCGCTTGTGATCGCCTCTGAACTTTCACACCCCGCTGTGGCTGCGCGCCTGAATGTTTTGCTCGCTGACGATGCGGGCTTGATCGTCTCATGGCCACTGCTGATTGTCAGCGCGATGGGAATCCTTGTTTTCTCCTTTGCTCTGGGATTTGTTCTAGGCCAGCGAAAGAAAACGGAGGACGTATCGCCGATTGATGCAGACACTCCAGATGAATTGAAGCAAGCGATCGCGCCGGCTGAGCGAAAGCGGATGATGGAGCTACTCCGTGAATTGGGAACTTGGTCCAACGAATATTCCGGGCAAATTTCCGAGTACCAAAGCGAACTTGGCGAACTAAGCCGCCATGTCCAAGAAAACTGCGCTCAGCAAAGTTCAGCAACCGATCCCACGATCGGTGAGACGAGCCAGCGCATCACGTCGCTGCTGCAACAGTTCATGCAGAATAGCGGCCAACTTCAACAGCGGCTCGACGCTGCCGAGTTTCAGTTGGAACAAAAGACGCGTCAAATCGAATGCTATTTGAATGAAGCTCGCACCGATTCTTTGACCGGCCTGTTCAATCGGCGTGCGTTTGACCAACGGCTTGAAGAACTGTTTCGCAACTACCGTCGCGGAGGCCGATCGTTTGTCGTTGCTTTGATTGACATCGACCATTTTAAAACGATTAACGATACACACGGTCACCAAATGGGTGATCTAGCGTTGCAAGCCATCTCCAATATGCTCAAGCATTGCCTGAGCGACAGCATGATGGTGGCTCGATTTGGTGGAGAAGAGTTCGCAATCATCATGGACGGTCCACTGCTATCAGCGGGTCAACAGCTCGACGCGATCCGTCGCAGCCTTACCGCGCGTGGCTTGGAACTGGAAAAAATCAAGCTGACCAACACGATGAGTGCTGGTCTGAGCGAACCGATGGACGACGTCAGCGCCAGTAGTGTGGTTCGCCGCGCCGACGAAGCCTTGTACGCCGCCAAGAACTTTGGACGCGACCGAGTCTACTATCATGATGGCCGCGAACCCGCCCTGATTGGATCCCCCGAGACGGCGCGATCATCCAGCGATTGAGTCACCACCAAATAAAACCTGATAACGTCTGCACCAAGGACCCCCAACATGTCCGACAATCCTTTTGAACCAAGCTCAGAACTTCCAAGCCATGCTGCCGATGGCACCGTGACTGCGTCACCTGGTGGCGAAGTTTTCGGTCACCCGAAAGGACTGTACTTCCTGTTCTTTGCTGAACTTTGGGAACGTTTCAGCTTCTACGGAATGCGTGCGTTGTTAACGCTGTATTTGGCGACCGAGCTATTCAAAGACGTCGCTGACGGCAAGGAAGTCGCCTACGAAATTTATGCTGCCTACGGTTCGCTCGTCTACTTCACACCAGCGCTGGGAGGGATGATCGCCGACAGACTGATCGGCCACAAAAATTCGATCATGCTGGGTGCCCTGTTGATGTGCATCGGCCACTTTACGATGGCATTCCAAGATCAAACGATCTTCTATCTGTCGCTAGGTTTGCTGATTATTGGAAACGGTTTTTTCAAGCCCAATATCTCTTCGCTCGTCGGCGGGCTGTATCAAGAAAATGATCCGCGCCGTGACGGCGGATTTACGATTTTCTATCTGGGCATCAACCTCGGCGCGTTCCTCGCACCCATCGTTTGTGGTTATCTCGGCGAAGCCTATGGATGGCACTACGGTTTCAGTGCAGCAGGAATTGGCATGTTCGTGGGCATGATCGTTTTCTGGTGGGGCGGGCGACAAGGGATCTACGGTGACCAAGGCAATCAACCCATTGAATACAAAGACAAATCCTACGGTGGACTGAACATCCGCCACATCGTTTACGGACTCTCATTTCTCTCGGTTCCCTTGTTTGCCTTCCTGGTCAAGAGCAGCGAAATCGAAGTATTGGGACTCACTGGACTACTGCAGTTTTTGCTCATCTCGCTGCTAGTACTCGTTCTGATTTACATCACCTATGTCTGCGTCAATAGCGACAAGGTGACGCGAGAACGATTGATGGTCATCGTGGTACTCACGTTTTTCGTCACCGTGTTCTGGGCGTTCTTTGAACAAGCGGGTAGTTCCTTGACATTGTTTGCTGAAGAGCAGGTAAGGCTTGTGATACTAAATGCTTCCCAAGCCAACGCGATCAATCCTGCGTATATTGTGATCCTGGCGATACCATTTTCAATCATGTGGAACCGGCTGGAGAAAGCCGGACGCAATCCCGGAACGATGGTCAAGTTTGGTCTTGGCATCGCTCAACTTGGTTTGGGTTTTCTGATCTTCGCTCTCAGTGCGCGATACTTCGACGGTGCTGGCAAAGTCTCGATGTTGTTCTTGATGTTTGGCTATCTGTTCATCACCTCAGGTGAGCTATTTCTTTCTCCAATTGGTCTCTCCAAGGTCACCGAACTATCACCTGCCAAACTTGTCGCCTTCATGATGGGCGTTTGGTTCCTCTCATCGTCCTTCGCTCACTACATTGCCGGCGTGATCGCGAAAATGACAACCGGAGGAAACGCCGGAGGGGGCCCTTTGGCTGGCGCGGTCAGCGCGATCACGGGTGATCTTCCTGCCGGTTCGAGTCCCGAGGTAACGAATTTGTTCAATTACACGAGCATTTTCGCTCAAATCGCAATCATCTCGTTCGCCTTTGCAATCCTCGCCCTGATCATTTCGCCAATCATCAAACGGATGATGCACGGTATTCGATAGCCGATACTTGTGGCCCGCCGCCGGACACTTGCGCCGAACTTTCCCCTGCGCCCTCATTTGCGTTGGATTGAGCCAAGAAACGGTTTCGTTGCTAAACTAGCACTCTCGATTACCGTTTCCGCTTTGGTCCAAACCTTTTTCGTATGAACTCCGCCGATGATGCACGACTGATTGGCATGCTGCGGCGGGTGATTC
>CAYUGI010000334.1:0-5596 GCA_964444105.1 uncultured Pirellulaceae bacterium | reverse complement strand
GTTCGGCCCTTCGCGTCAGTCATTTCAACGAATGCTCTTCGTCGTGCCCAATCAATGTGATTAACGCGCCACGCTCTTCCGGCCAACAAAAGGATTCGAGGTCCATCGGTCTTACCAAGGAACGTCAACTGATCGACATAGCCAATCTCTTGTCGACCATGAAGTACTGTGAATTGCGGTGGCGACATAAAGACTGAAAACAGTTCAAGGATTCCAGCATCGCGCCAAAGGATCTCTCGTTCCAACATTGAGCCTACGACGTCGGGAAGCCGATCAAGCGATGCGTATTCAATGAATCCTTTCAGCCATTCCTCAATCTGGCTCTCACCTACGCCACTTTGTTGCAGACACAACGCCATGATCTGCTGAGCAAGCACATGGTAAGGTTCTAGAGGCGGCTCAATCGGCTCGACGAATCCAGATTTCCAAAGTTCAATCAAGCCCGCAGCCTGAATCAACGTTTCATCCTTGGTTGCAAGGAACAAGCAGTTTCGGATTGTGCCCTCTCGTCTTCCTGTTCGCCCCATCCGTTGAAGAAAACTTGCTACTGTCGATGGCGAGTCGATTTGAATCACGCGCTCAAGGCTTCCAACGTCGATACCTAACTCAAGGACGCTCGTCGCAACGATCACACAATCACTTCGGGTAGCAAACGCCTCTTCTGCCTGTTTGCGTTGGCTTTGGCTAAGTGAACTGTGAGTTACGAAGGTCGTTACTTCAAGCGTGCGCAATGTTGTCGCCAGTTGTTCGGCACGAGCACGACTATCAACAAACACCAGCCGCTTTTCTCCTCGATGCAGCCGGGAGATCACCACAGCGGCGTTGTCCAATGAGCCGACGTAGTCGAGTTGAACATCTGCTTCGTTCGCGCCGCTGTCCTCAGGCAAATAGACGCCGCGTTCCCGTTGGCTAGATCCGGCCAACCAATCAACAAGGATTTCCGGATTGCCAACGGTTGCCGACAAGCCAACTCGCTGCAGGTCTGTTCCGGCAATCTTGGAGATGCGTTCCAAGACACTCAGTAGATGCCAACCCCGGTCATCGCCAGCGAACGCATGGATCTCGTCAATAATTACGATCTTGAGATTGGAAAAAAGTCGCCTTGAGTCAACGGCTGGCGAATCCAGCATTACCTCAAGAGATTCAGGTGTCGTAAGCAAACAGTCAGGAGGTTCGCGTAAAATTCGTTTTCGAGCCGTTGGCGGAACGTCGCCATGCCAAAGAGCAGACCGACGGCCCAGCAAGTCACAGTAGTAACGAAGGCGTTCGTCAAGATTGTTTAGAAGCGCTTTAATCGGACAAATGTAAAGGACGCTCATAGCTGACCATTCATCTGTCAGCATGTTTGATAGTGTGGGAAAGAATGACGCCTCGGTTTTCCCACCTGCAGTCGGTGCAAGAACAATCAGGTTCTCACCGCTGAGAATTCGCGGAATTACCGCATTCTGAAATGGTCTCAGATCGTTCCAGCCAAGACTGTTGACGATATGGTGCTGCAAGGCAGGATGTAAAAGCTCGAAGCTGCTCACAGGTCCAACTCGATTTCATTTACGTCAGAAGCAGCTGCCGCCTCACGCTCAACTGGCTGAAGTTCCGATTCCTCAATCGTCAGTTTGTAATGTTGTCTCGGATCAAAATCCTCATGTTGATCAACTCGGTCAAGAACATCGGCAACCAGCTTTTTCAAAAAGATACGAGGCGCTATCCCAACCTTTCCACCGAGGTTGCCAGCGACAGCTTTTGCGAGATCGTTGACATACTGGTCATCACAAAACTTCTGGATTCGATCCGACGACTCTGTATGCTGCGCGTAGATGTCTCGCACTTTGCGACCAACGTGGCACAGTCGATCAAAATCAAACGCGGTCAATCGAAGTTGCACGGCACGTGGGTTGTCAAATCTAGCCTCGGTCTTGAAGTCAACGTGTAACCGTTGAGCCAAAGGTTCCAGCCGTTGGATTCCCTGAGGGCCGTCGTAGAAAGCTGGTGTTCCCGTCACCATGAGATAGAGTCCTGGAAAACGTCCTGAATCAACCTCGTCTAGCAATTGCCGAAGCGCGTTCAAGCTTTTGTCTCGCACGTCGCTACGCACACGTTGGATCGTTTCTACTTCATCGAGAATCAACACCAACCCTGAATAGCCACCGTCACGTAGCACGCTGAGCAATCCTTGGAGAAAGTTCAAAGCACCGAAGTGGTCGATGTCGCCCTTCACCCCAGCCGCTCGCTTGGCAGCGGCCGCGACGTTGGGCTGACCAGCAAGCCACGCGATAATACCGTCCGCATTGACAGCTTCGTTTTTTGCTTGGGCTTCTCGATAACCACGCAATGCTGCACTAAACATCGGAGCCTTGTTGTTGACGTCCGTCAGTCGTTGTTCAAGCAGGTCGTTAGTGCGGTCAAGCAATTGTTGTTCGTTGTTGGCATCAATCGTCCCTTCCGCTAAAACGTCTTCTTCGAGAGTATAAAACCAACCGTCAATGATGTTCCGCAAAGCTCCCTGCCCAGTGTCTGCAGTTGAAAGTCGTTCCATCATTCGGCGGTAAACGGTCTCCAACTTGTGCAGTGGAGTCTCGGTTTCAGAGACTTGGACTTCTGCCGTTGCAAAGCCGCTCTTCTTTGCTTGCTCAGCAAACCACCTGGCAAAAAAGGTCTTGCCACAGCCGTACTCGCCTCGAATCGCTTTGAACAATCCTGAACCGGACTTAACTGTTTTCAACTCGTCTTCCAATGTGGATTGAAAGTGTTCCAATCCCGTCGCCAGTGAATCTAAACCTTGGCGAGGGACGGTTCCTCGGCGTAGCGCGTCGATGATCTCATGTCGTCGTTGTGGGCTAACGTTCATGCTTGGCCACCTTCCTCGATTCCGAACTGAGTAAACAGGAGGTCGCGATTCAGCTCAATGGAATCAGAAGCTTCGTCTTTCGTCAGGATCGAGTAACCCTCCACGTTGAGCACTCTTTGGATAACCGCAAGTGTTCCTGGCAAGCGGAATGCAGCGACGCCAATTTTCAACGCCAATGCTGGCGAAGTTAATTTACCGCCATGGCTATCCAACGCGATGACCAATTTGCGAACCATTTCGTCCTTCGGCGGTTTTCGCCCGGCCATTGATTTCTGGCTCAAATAGACTGATGAAGCAAACAACACGTCTACCCACTCCGGAGTGTTAGCAGGTGGCGGATCGGTCGGGGTTTCGTCCGTGGCTGCCTCTTTCGAGCCCCCTTTCGTAGCATTCATCACGTGCTTGTCAAACAAAAATCCGGTTGGCGTCGCTACTTCGACAGGTTGCCCATCGTCAGTCGGCTGCACATGCAAGACTCTGGTCATTGGCTCAAACCACCAGCTCGGCATGTCGCTGTTTGGCTCTACCCATCCTTCCGGCAGTTCGTCCCGAGTCGAAAGGACCGCCATTGGAACAAGCATTTCCTGCATCGTTACGCCACCGTGATAACCATTCTTCTTAATGCCGTACCGAATCTTCTCCGACCATGGGACGATCAACTCATGCGTTTCAGGAATCACGCATCGTTCGCCCTTGATGACGATCTCACCTTCTTTCGGTTCAGCCACATGGCGCCATCGCTCTCCACCCTGGTTTTGATCGACCTTGGTTTCGCGATCAAGAATATGGCCATGGTCACTCAAGAGCACGACCATGCGTCCTGCCGATTTGGCTTCGTACAACAACTGAGGTAATACTTTTATTCCGTCTTTGTCCCAGCGGATGTCCAGCTGCTCGCCTTTCATTAAGAAGTCATCGACCGCATTGATCACCGCACCAACCACTCTTTGCTTGGTAGACTCGATCGCCTTGATTACTTGATCCGACAACGAAGTCTCGTCTCGGCTCTGCAGCTCATTCTTGTGGAATAGAACGGGGGGATGCGAAGTCTGACTGTGATGGAGTAAATCTGGTTGCTTGGGGAAATTCGACTTTTCAGTCGATTGTGTTCCTTGTCGTAACTCGCCGCACATCAAACTTGTGCGTGACACTTCAGTAACAGACGGCAGTGTTGCAATCCCTGACCAGATCGGCAGGCGATCACTCTTGCGAATCTCGACCCAATCCTGGCGTGTAATGTCAGCAACCATCTCGCGGAACACTGCGAAGCTCATTCCGTCGATTACCAAGACAAGCAATGGAGCCGTTCCAGCCAGCGGTGCCACGAACTCGCTCATGATACGTTCGACAGGCAATACGTCGTCACCGCCTCCACCAGCAGCTATCCAGTCACGAACTAGCTCAGCGAATCGTTTGTTTTGCTGGCCGCGAATCTCGATAACTTTTGAGACAAGTTTGTTGTACGCATCGGCAAGCTTTCTGGCTGGTTCGCCAGACTGAAGGTTATACCTCGCCCAATCTACAAAGCCACCGTCAACGCCATACCACCTCGCCGCATGACCGAGCGAATCGAAACCGGTCTGCGATGATTTGTTTTCACCAGCCAACCAACGCAACAATCTCGCGGACATCTCAACACGTTCGAGCCTTCGACTCCCGCGCTGCCAGTTGGCTTGTTCGTGATTAGCGATGTACTCGTAAGCTTCGTTGACTGCAATTGGAATCTCGGTCACTCGATTATCGGCTGCTGCCGATACGGCCTTACCGTATCCATCCAAACGTTGCTCAAATCCGATTAACGAAGTTCGACTGACATACGCCCAATTCTCTGCTTCGACTTCCCGAATCAGCTCGTCTCCTTTTTGAAGCCACTCGCTTCGCAATCTCGTGTCAGGGAGGTGAAGCCGAATAAGATTCGTTGCTGCTCGGTGCCATTGTTCAGCAATCGGATCGGTCAGTTTGTTCTGGCCGACGTAACGCTCTTCAATTCGTACTCGGCTCGTTTTGAGATCCGATCGAGCCTCTGGATGGGCGACGACAGCCAGCGCCAGTCCAACTGTGAGAGGAATCGGTTTCTGAGATTTTTCCAAGCAAGACAAAACGGCTGCGGTCGCGATCCCGCTACTTTGCGAAAGCCAAACGCAAGCCGCATGCTTAAAGTCATCTGATTGGTTACAAAACCGATTGACGTTGTGGCTTTCCATCGACCACTTCAATAGCGAAATCAAATCCGGTCGAACGATCGGTAAACCAATCTCCTGCTCCAGCAAAATGCCCCAGACAGTTTCGGCATCCAGCACACCGCCAGGAACAGGCGGATAGTTGTCGGCAGGAGCAAGATCGAGCAGCCTTTCGGCGATCCAGTTTTGATCAACGATTCGTGGGTCAAGTTTCTTGGCCTGAAACAGTTCTTTGACTATCTGCCACTTCTTAATTGGATAGAGTTTTCTGCGAGCCAGTCTGACACGTACGTCCGTGCTCAACTGATCAGTCGATAAGCTCGTAACGAGAATCTTTGCTGCAACATCATCATCGGTATCCTGCAAGGCAGCACGCATTGCCAGTTCACTGTCACACTGCACGATCTCGAATAGATCCGAGCCATGAGTTACGCGAGATTCCCCCGCGTATCGAACGGCCGAATGAATGCCGAAAACACGAGCATCTGCATGGCCAGGTTGTCGCTTGATCGCAGAAACCTGAGCGCGAATCTGTCCAAATGTCGGAGCCGACGAGGTCATTGGTCGTTCT
>CAYUGI010000333.1:3116-5616 GCA_964444105.1 uncultured Pirellulaceae bacterium | reverse complement strand
GAATCGCGCGATGCGAATCAAATGTGCTGGCAATCTGGTTTGCCCTCTGCTCGCTATGGCTCGACTCTCCCGGAGGGAGAGTGAATCTCATTCTCGTTACTTCCCGCTCATGACGTCGAGTGCTGAGACTTATCGATCGCGAACGTTGGCCGTCAGCAGTGCGTTGGCCAGGACGCCCGAAGCTCCGCCGGTTTTGATTTCGACCGAGATCTTTTGCGGGCCGACAGCATCGGTCGGAGTGAACGTTGCATTGACCAAGTGAGTCGACCGAGCAACGCCAGTCTGATCAAAATCAATCGTCCAGCCCTCTGCCGTGATCGATTGGATCGTGAATGGCTCGCGACCTTTCACAACCAGTCGCTTGCTTATCGATTCGCCTGGCTTCAAGCTGCCCAGTGCAAGTGATTGCGGCGAGATCGTCAGAGCGCTTTCGATGTTTCCCCGGACGGGCAACGGCACCTGAGTCATCTTGGCATCGTTCGTGGTGACGATGACTTCATCTTGGAAAAACCCTTGCGGTGCATCTTCACGCACAGCGACCGTTAATTCGTAGTCCACCTTGCCTTCGCCCTGTTGCAACATTTTCACTGCCGGGATCAGCCAAGGCTTGTTTGCACGAACATTAACGATGCGCCAATCGGCTCGTCCTGCGTAAAGAACTTTTGTGGTTTTTGACACCGAAGTACTCTGATCGATCGATCCGAAATCCAAAGACCCCGGATGAAAAACCATGTCGCTGCGAATGTATCCTTTTACTTCCAAGCGGATTTCGCTGTAGAACGGTTTGTCCATCACCACGGTAAGCGTCGCACCTTTTTCACCGCGAAATGTATCGGTGTTAAAGCGAGCCAGAATGTTGCCGGTCTGGCCAGGCTGGATGTATTCTGATTCGATGATCGGCGTCGTACATCCGCAGCTTGCCCGAATCGTCTTCAGGTGAATCTCCGATCCGAAAGTATTGACGACAGGAAAGCGAAATTCGGTCTTCGCCGCGACCGCCCGTGTCCCGAAGTCGTGCGATTTGATCGGGAAAGCGATGTCACGCCAATCCACTGCCGAAGCAGTCGAACTCAGCAGCGTCGCCACGGCCATAAGGGAGAAACAGACAGTGGCGAGGAAGTTCATGGTTCGTAACATGAGACAAGTTTTCCGCAAACAAGAGGGAGACGACGGCCTAACAACACTCTTTCGACTCAACAAAAGTCACAAATGCAACTTTGGCAACACGAAGACAAACGCAGCTAACTTGCAGGCGTTCCGAAAAAAAGCGAAATGCCCACTCACTGATCCTTTGAGGGAAGCGATCCACCCCCACAAAGTGCTCCGCTTCAAACAAGGAAGCAGCTTCTCAACGTCCAACTCCGCAGTCAGATTCGATGGTTATCACCACCGGCTAACTCATCTACTAAGTTAACGATGTAAGTGGCGGCGACAAGGCAAAACACGGGCTTTGCGAAGAGATTGTGGATACAACGGTTCTACGACCCACAGTCCGGTGGACACCTGGGTGGGTTGTGCAGAATAGAGCGGCTTCGATGACCAGCAACGCTGCCCGAACACAGCCAAATTCGTCACTTCTGCGTTTGAACGGGTATGCGTCACCGAGCCCCACGTCAATCCACGGCCCGACTTCCCTGCAAACGTACCCGCGAAGATCGGAAATATCGCGGATTTATCTCCGAAGTTGTGTGCGGTTTCGTTCTTCAATCGACGCTTTCAATGTTCAGAGGCCGACGTGGGGACATCGCGGGCGTTTATTTTCCTGATGATGTGGCCAGACTCTTTTCCCACGCTATTTTTTTGGGCTGCGAACACCTTTATGTAGAGCCGGATATTCCAACTCGACGTTCGCGGCCCATTCTTAAATAACCAAGCGATTGATCGCATCCATCCAGTCAACTGACTGTAATAAACAAGACTTCTCCCATGCTGAACACACAAGATTCGATCCAACAAGAATCCAAGCACCACGATTTGAGTACTGGAAATTCGAGTCCGATCGATAGGACTTCCACCCTCAACCGGGCGCGGACTTCCATTGAACTGGATGTCAGTTCCGCGACGAAGACTGATGTCGCCGAAGACTTCGATTGCGTCATCCAAGCGATCTGCCGGGATGCGAAATCGAATACTAAAGAGTACCTACTGCGCAGCAATACGGGCCACGACGGCGAATAGCACCGAGAACGATAGCCCCAAAAACGATGGCGGCTCACGACAAGCTAGCCATTATCAAGCTAGTTTTGGGAACACGCTGCGGCGTCAGTCACTTTGCAAAGCGGTCGGACAAAACCGACTGCTTTTTTTGTGCGCGATTCAAAGTATCCCAAATCATCGCCGGTTCGACGGTGGCGGCCGCGATTTCAGTCGCCCACTCGATTTCGTTTGGAATTTTCTCCCCAGTCAAGTCATCTGAACGGGGCCAAGTCATCTGAAGAGGAATGCCCCCTCGGTTGGTTCAACAGGGCTGGTCCAACAAGGCTGAACCGTCAGGCTGAAC
>CAYUGI010000333.1:0-3016 GCA_964444105.1 uncultured Pirellulaceae bacterium | reverse complement strand
CCCCTCGGTTGGTTCAACAGGGCTGGTCCAACAAGGCTGAACCGTCAGGCTGAACTTGACCCCTGAGTTCCGAGCAACTTGAAGCCTAAGCGAGCCTAAAATGAAGGCTTTGAACCTTCAACGGCGAATATTCGTACAATAGTGGGTGCTAGGATGACTAGCCACTCGCATAAACTGAAGCTGAGGGCGGCGAGTGCGAGATCAAGCCTGGTCGTCATTGTGGAAATAAAGTCACTGAATCGTTCGTATTAGTTTTGCGAACGGTTCTTGGGAAGATTCAACCTTGGGAGTTGGTCGAAATGGTTCATGCGGTTGGCAACGACAATGATGCAACGCTGGAGCCGCGCAGGGTTTTCACGGCCGGCGGTGCTACAAAAATGCTGCCGTTGGTTCGACGAATTGTTTCGGACCTCGTCCGGCTCAATCGCAGCGTGCTGAACCAGCGAGAACAGTTGTCTGGAGTTGATTGCGTGGAACAACCAAGTGAGCACGCAAGCTATCAAGATGAGCTGACTGACATGCGTCATTCACTCCAAGACGCTGAAACTGATTTGGCGGCTTGCGAGGCTGAGTTGTCAGCGTTAGGGGTTTCCGTTCACCATCCAATTGACGGAAGCGTTGATTTCCCTGCCGTAATCAACCGGCGTCCGGTCCAGCTCTGCTGGCGTCCCGGGGAAGAAACCGTGTGCCACTGGCACGAATCGGATTCGGATGCGGAACGTGGATCAGCGAAACGGCACAGGATTCAACAGCCCGATCACGGCACAGAATCATTGAATTGATTTCGCGTTGCAGCGCGGCTGGAATCGGAAATCAATCCAGTAAGCGTCGAATCGTGATGACTTGGGACTTGCGATGGCGTTCACTGCCTTTAGAATAGATTGTTGAGAGAACGCTTCGGTTTGCCGATCAGGGTGCATACCGGCTGCTGTGCCCGACCGAGCGATTTCATCTCATGCTCTCGCAAAGGAGATTGCCTTGCTGACCGAAGCTACCGTTGAAAAAATGTTTCGTACGTTGATGAACGAACCCAATGCTAATGAAGAAACCTTCGATAAAGCAGAGGAATTGTTGGACGAGGAACTGCGACCAGAAAGTCCGCTCCGTCACCGACTGAGTGTCGAACTAGATGAGCTTCGAGAGATTTCGGAAGCAAAGAGCTAGTCGAATTTTCGGCTCACCCATCAAATTAAAAACGGTCGCTGTTTCCAGCGACCGTTTTTTCGTTTCGAATCATCATCTATCAGCGACACCGCCAGCTGCGGCTCGCTAGTGGTTCAGCGAAAGTCCGAAAGTCAGACCCGCCATGAACAGATCTTGATCTTGGTCACCGCCGGTCAGTTGATTGCGAGCTCCTGCTGGCGGTCCGCCACGCCAAAGTCCTGTTGCGATGTCGATCACTTGAACGCCGCCGCGGATACTGATCGCTTTGGTCAACTGGTAAGACAACTGTGCTCGTGCATCAAAACCGATCGCGAACTCTTCGTTGCGGGTATGAATCGGTGTCGTGCTTCGATTGATAATGTTGTCAACACCTGCACCCACACCAGGTCCGTCGTAGAGCGTAATCTCAGTGTCTTCGACAGTGGTCGAACATTGAAGGCTTGCCCCGGTGAAGACTTTGAAATCACCGATGAAGGTGAAACGGTTTGGTCCACCGCAGCTTCCCACCGCGTGTTTCGTATAACGGAACCCAAGCTGACCCGCGATGATATCGTTGGTCGTCGTGGTGTTGTCTGTTATCAACTGCTCTGCATCACCAAACACGATAAACGGTACTTGATCGATGTCCAATGACGAGTTGTACGTTTGACGCGTGTTGATGTCGTCGACGTTCATGTAACGAAGCCCGATCATCGGCTCTAGGATGCCACCGTAGTGGTAGGCTTCCATTCGCCAAGTGCGATTCATTTCGTACGCACTGTAGTTGACGACGTTTTCGCTATCTTGGATGAAGTACGTTCGTGTATTGAACCCGCGTGTATTCTGGTCGTCCTGTGGCACGATTTCACCAAACGGAGGTCCCACGTTGTCTCCGCCGCCAGTGAGGTCATCAGTGTTGATCCGATTCACTCGTTCGCGAGCGACTGTGTGGTACTGACCGATGTTGTGCCGGGTCCAGTTGAAAGTCCAACCTTTGTCGCCACAGTCGCTCATATAGCCGACTTCGTAACGGTGTCCCCAACCCTGGTCGAGTTTGGTTTCCGAAGCATTCGGGTCATCCAGTTCAGGACGCGAGCCGAACAGCGACATGCGATCGTAGGTACCAAACCAACCGTAGTGAGCGCGTTGCTTTGGCTTCATATCCTCGATGTCCAACTGAGACGTTGGTTCAAACCAACGAAAATCAGGATCGAACTCAAAAGGATCAGCGATCTGAAAAAAGTCTTCTGCCTGGATCGTTTGAAAACTGCCTAGCAATGCTAAGGCTGTCAAAAGTCCTGCAGTCAGCTTCCGTACCGACATGTTTCCACCATCTTACATGGAGTTGCGTGTTCTTTGGATGTAGCTGTCAAGACACTCGCTATGACAGCCACCGTCACTCGCCCGAGTTTGCCGCTCACAAGGTCCCCCAAGCAAACAGAAGTTCGAGTGTCCCGTTTTCCGGCATGATTTGTTCGCGGCGAAGGCCCCAGGAGAGAACTTCAATATCGCGACAAACCAGGCAACAATTCGGGTTGTGACGGTAGTATCGGACTGACTGACCGCCAAGGCTTAGCTTCTTTGCCCGTCAAAGCGTCAAAAAGCCGAGAATCTATAGAATCCGCACAGCTTGACAGCGTTTGCTTGCATTGCTGATACGTGGCTACAACTAGAGCATGGCGCCCGCGTCACCGTGCCACCCGCCCGCGGTGCCTTGTTTTTTCTGCGAATAAGCGGGCAGCACAATGATTGTGGCTGCAACGTTTCTGCCGCCCGGCCGCGGTTCTCGCTTTTTACGCGCGCCGATCGAGGGGAGTACTTGAGGCAGGCGGCACAGGGACTGTGCCTGCAACATTTTAGTAGCAGGCAGACT
>CAYUGI010000332.1:0-5620 GCA_964444105.1 uncultured Pirellulaceae bacterium | reverse complement strand
ATAAGGCAGTGGACTGCAACTCATACCACATCAACTATCAACCAAAAGGCTCTGCATTTCCCTCTCCCTTGGGGCAACGCCGTAGCGGATTTTTGTGAGCCGCGACGCGTGAGCGACCGGGCATTTCATCGATCGCTGTTGAAAACATGGCCCGTGGCCTCACGGCCAGCGGCTCACAAATGCGGGGATCGCCGGTACGAAATCCGCTACGGCGTTGCCCGGAGGGAGAGTCGGACGCAGTAGCGGCCGGTGCGGGCAATTCGTGTTCAAAATGATTGACGTTGGCGATCCGGATTAGCCCTTTTACTCGCTAAGGCTCGACTCTCCCGGAGCGCAACGCCGTATCGGATTCTTGTGAGCCGTGACGCGTGAGCGGCCGGGCAATTCGCAATCACTTTTGCAAACAAGGCCCGTGGCCTGACGGCCAGCGGCTCACAAATGTGTTAATCGCCGGTTAGAAATCCGCTACGGCGTTTGCCCGGAGGGAGAGCAAAATTCAATAGGCAGGCAAATCAAGGCATTAAAGTCCCCGACGGCGCTGCCCACCGGAGCAGGTTGAGGACTTTCTCTTGGGATCCAATGTTGTGGACGATCGTCTATACTTTTGTTAGTTGTCGTTACTCTACTGAATCGAAGAAGCATGAGCCGGACCGCGAACTCTATCCTGGATGAGAAATTCCTAGACATCCGAGCGAAGTTACTTGAAGTTGCCGCTGATTTTGATCGCGTGGATCGCGCGGCGGACGACGGAGAGACGCTCTCAGGTCATTCGCTGGAACTTCGTCAGCGATTAGGCGAAGCGACACAGATTGTCTTGTCAGAAGGGCCAGACCGAGCCGAGCGTTTGCAGGTTCTTTTTTCGCGACCCTTCGAGGAATCGTGGCGTAGCGAAATGCAGATTTAGCCGAAGCTACGATTGCGTTTTGTTTTTGAAATATCCCTTTTCGATGATTTAGTTTCACGATGGATTACATCGACCCCCACATCCACATGGTTTCCCGAACCACGGACGACTATGCGACTCTGGCACGCATGGGATGCGTTGCGATGAGCGAACCTGCGTTCTGGGCGGGCTACGACCGCGGCACCGTAGATGGTTTTCGAGATTACTTCCATCAGCTAACCGACACAGAACCCATACGTGCCGCGCAGTACGGAATCCAGCACTTCACATGGCTTTGCATCAACGCCAAGGAAGCCGAAAATGTATCGCTTTCGCGTGAAGTGATCGCGATGATTCCCGAATTCATCGACAAGCCCAACGTGCTGGGTATCGGCGAAATTGGCCTAAACAAAAACACCAAGAACGAAGCGACCGTTTTCTTGGAGCATATGGAATTGGCGATCAAGTTGAATCAACAAATCCTGATTCACACGCCTCATTTGGAAGATAAGTATCAAGGCACGCGAATGATCTTGGACATGCTTTGCGACGATTCGCGAGTCGATCCGACGCGTGTGTTGGTTGATCATGTCGAAGAACATACGATCGCCGAAGTGCTTGATCGTGGATTTTGGGCGGGGATGACGCTTTATCCAGTCACGAAATGCACCCCTGAGCGAGCGGTCGATATGATCGAAAGAACAGGCGGTGAACGACTGTTGGCGAACTCGGCCGGTGATTGGGGCCCCAGCAAGCCAACCGCAGTGCCAGACTTGATCTTTGAAATGCGACGTCGTGGTTTGAGCGAATCTCTTATTCGCAAAGTCGTTTACGAGAATCCCATTGAGTTTTTCTCGCAAAGTCAGAACTTCAGCTTCACGCCTCGTGATTGAGCTTTGCGTCCCGGTGATTGAGCCTTGCAGCTGTTTCGAGAATTGCTTTGTCGCTGTGATTCCTCTCTGCGACCGAAGCCAACTCTGCTAGACTCCGCCCGTAGTTGATGTTTTTTTGACCCCATGGCGTAATCGATGAGCCAAGCTAGCCGACCCAACGGCGATGGAAACAGCTTTGGGACGTTCGGCGGCGTTTTCACACCCTGTGTGTTAACGATCTTGGGCGTCATCATGTTTCTGCGTTTCGGCTTCGTTGTCGGGCAAGCAGGCGTGTGGGCGGCGCTGCTGATCGTGTTGGCCAGTAAAGTCATCACGCTGTTGACCACCCTGTCACTTTCGGCGATCGCCACGAATACCAAAGTCGAAGGTGGTGGCGCCTACTTTCTGATTAGCCGCAGCCTAGGACCGGAATTTGGCGGCGCGATCGGCTTGCTGTTCTTCGCAGCCCAAGCGCTTTCGGTTGCGATGTATGTCATCGGTTTCAGCGAAGCCCTTTTGGTTTACCTACCCGAAGGAACGTCACCGACATTGATTGCGTCGATCACAAACATTGCGGTCTGCGCCTGTGTTGCCATCGGCGCTGGCTGGACGTTGAAGCTGCAGTTTTTCATTCTTGGGACCGTCGTGCTATCGCTGTTGTCTTTCTACGCTGGTGCGTGGGCCGATTTTGACATGGAGCGACTTCAGGAAAACAGCGCGACGGGTTTTACAGCTGGCGAGTCGTTCTGGACCATGTTTGCGCTGTTCTTTCCCGCCGTGACAGGCATCATGGCGGGTGCAAATATGTCCGGCGATCTAAAGGACCCCGCCAGTGCAATCCCGCGAGGCACGATTGCGGCAGTGATCGTGACGGGCATCGTTTACGCGTCACAAGCGTTTCTGCTGGGTGGTGCGAGTGATCGCAGTGACCTGATTTCAAACAATCTAGTCATATCTAATATCGCGTTGCTACCGGCTTTGATTGCGGCGGGCGTTTTTGCTGCGACGATTTCGTCAGCACTGGGCAGCATGATGGGGGCACCTCGGATCCTGCAATCGCTGGCACGCGATCGTTTGTTCGTCACTTTGACGCCACTGGGGACTGGTTCAGAGCGTGACGGTGAACCACGCCGCGCTATCGTCGCGACTTTCTTGATCGCTCAAGCCGGCATCATGCTGGCTGACCTCAATTCGATCGCTCCACTGATCACGATGTCGTTCTTGGTGACGTATGGGCTGCTGAACTTGGCCACTTTCTACGAATCGATCACCAAGAACCCGAGCTATCGACCGCAATTCAAATATTGCCACTGGTCCACGTCGCTATTGGGTGCGATCGGCTGTGCGCTAGTAATGCTGCTGATTGACTGGCGATGGGCCCTTGTTGCGACGACTGTGGTGGCCGTGTTGCATTGGTATCTCTCGCGAGGCGAACTGGGCGCGAACTGGGGCTCCCTAACCAGTGGCCTTCTGTTCGAGCGAACACGTCGGAATCTTCTGCGTTTGGAAGAAGAGCTGTACCACCCCAAGAACTGGCGTCCTTTTGTTCTCGCTCTGAGCGGCGGCGGATTTTCGCGTCCCCACCTCGTCACGCTGGGCAGTTGGTTGACCCAGAAGACGGGAGTCCTGACGCTGGGGCACGTCATTCCGGGTGACTTGGACGAACACGTGGGGCGTCGCGGTTCGCAGGAAAAACTTCTGCATGGGATGATCAAGGAACGCAACTTAAAAGCTTTTCCTGCTGTCGTCGTGGCCTCTGATTACACAAAGGGCATCGAAGCACTTGTGCAGTGCCAGGGACTAGGACGATTGAGACCCAACACGATTTTGCTGGGATGCCCACTGCAAGTCGAGCGAATGAAGATTTTCGGGGGCTTGCTTAGAAATCTGGTCGGCATGCAGCAAAGTGTCGTGGTGCTTCGCCGCACCGATGACCCCGATGATGCTTGGGCTGCGCCGCGAGGAACCATCGATATCTGGTGGCGTGGTCGTGCCAATGGCGAATTGATGGTGCTTCTTGCGCACTTGATGCTGGAGCATCCCGATTGGCAAGGCAGCCGACTGAGACTACTGCGCGTCGTAGAGAACGAGGCGGCGATCGATGAGGTCCAACTGCACCTGGAAGGCCTGCTAAAGGAAGCTCGAATCAAAGGCGTCACGAAAGTCGTGGTGTCGAATAACGCGACCGCCGCGATTCAGTCTCATAGTCGTGACGCCGCCTTCGTTTTTCTAGGGATGCAGCCGCCCGACGAAGGGGAAGAAGAAGTCTTCTTTCATCGGATTGAAGGGTTCGTCGGATCGCTAGAGCGAGTGGCGCTGATCCAAAGTGCTGGCGGAATGCGATTGGAGTCGTAGTGCCGTTCTTTCATCAAGGCGTCAGTCTTTCGCCTGCGTGATCATTACTTCGTAGCTGCCACGGTTGTCGGCCAGTTCGCCAAGAGCATCGTTGACACGGAAAAGCAGCCAGCAATCTTGCTTGATCGGAACTTGTGACGCACGGGTAATGGGTGCCACTTTCAGCGGCGTTAACTTCTTCGCATCGTCCGATGAATCTGTGACCATGCAGCCAAGCAATTGGCCAAGCGGACGCCCACCATGATACCGAACAGTCACGCCGCTTGGATGGCTCTTCCACGGCTTGGGCTCGTTGGCCAATGTGCATTCTCCGTTGGGCACCACATTGATTTTCGTACCCGCCTGAAGCCGAACGCCGATAGACTGCCATCCCCGATCCGCCTTTACTTGGACATGAAGATCGCCGCCGTCCCAAACCTGATCGTTCATCGACAAATCAACGCGTTCGCGGTCCCAGTCGAATCCGTAGTCCAGTTCGTGGCACATCAATTGCCAACGTGCCTTCACCAAGGGCCAGTCTCGTTGCAACTCACGCCTCAAGTCATTGTTGAAGATGGCCGAACTTCGCTTTCCGTTATTTGCCGCAGCGATCAATGCTGGACGAGTATCCTGATAGCGGTCCAGCAGCATCACGGCAGCCCAACTCCAGCCGTACGATTCAACGTCGGATTGCAAATCACGTGGATATCCCAAGACGTGAGCAAGTGAGGGAATTGCGTCCTGCTGCCTGCTTTGATCCATCACTTTGAATCGCCCCCAATAGGGCACAGCATCGCGATCAACAGGAACTTGATTGATGACGGTCCGATCACCCTGAGCAGAATGAACCGACAGCATCTCAGCTGTTCCTTCCATGAACCAACTCGGACCAGTGCCACCGAATTGGTCAAAAGCGAGTGCGTGAACGCCTTCGTGCAGCAATAAATGCCGCGTGTAGTACTCGCTTTTTTGTGCAACGACCCACACACGATCCTGCAACGCATATCCGTAGGGAAAGTTTGGGACGGATACTGGAATGTGCCCCGCAAGGCCAAAAGCTTGCTTGTTCTCCATCACGAACGCGCGGACGTGAAATCCCTGCAGCGCTGCGTCCGGCAAACCCCAGAAGGAAGACCACTGCGGCACGGCGGCGTCAAACGACACGACCAGATCATTTCGCTGCGAAGCATCATCGATATCCGTCGTCAACGTGATATGTTTACCACTTAACTGGACGATGTCACCGGCGCTAGCCTGGCCGAATGTGCCTACCACAAGAATGAGAAACACGAATGTTGCTGCGAGCTGAATTTGGATTCCGTTCATTTGCACAGTTTAGCCTGATTGCTGCCCTGCTGGTCAGCGTGTCGGGTTGCGTTTCACGATCCGAAAGCGATTTAGTTGTCTACAGTGCGTTGGATCGTGATTTTGCGGCCCCGATTTTGTCCGCGTTCGAACGTGCGAGCGAAAATGAAACGACCGTGGTTGCCACCTACGATATCGAGTCGACCAAAACCGTGGGATTGGTCAA
>CAYUGI010000331.1:0-5639 GCA_964444105.1 uncultured Pirellulaceae bacterium | reverse complement strand
TTGGGACAGCAACCGGATTGTATCAGGCTGCAGAACTCGAAGGAATCGGCGTTCGAAGCTGGGGCACGGTCGATAAGTTCTTGTCGTGTCAGCAGGGACGCAGCTGCGGTGACCAGCATCGAAGTCGCCATTTGCAAGTCGTTTCGACGATGATGGGGTCGCCGATCGGGGTGTTCAAACTAGCATCGAATATGAATGCATCGCCCAAAACATTAACATTCTGGCTCAGGTCCGCATCACCCGGAATGGCAAGGTAAAAGTCGATCGAAGACGGGCTGGCGACGGCGTTTCAGAACGGTAAATGCCAGACCGATAGTCAGCACACAGGTCGAGTTAGGCTCAGGGATTGTATTTGGAACAAAAGCCAGTGCTCCGATACTGACGTTTGGTGAGAATGAATTAAACGAAACTTGGCTTCCGGTTTGCTTGTTAACTCGTAAGACTACCTGAGAAAAATCTCCAAGGAATGGATCGACAAAGCCTGGCAGACTTACTAGCAAGTCATCTGAAACGCTATCATAAGTCAATGCTTGACTGAATCCTCTTGTTGCAAATTCAAATGCACCGCGCGGGGTTGCAACACCAGTCGTTGAATCGAATTCGATCAACTCACTGTCAAAAGTGTTGACTGGAGTTCCGATTCCTAACAACTCGTTAGTTGAGCTGTCAATCGCCAAGCCCGTTATACCTCCATAACCTGTTTGCCCGACAACGGTACCGGCCCCCGTGACGGTATCAATCGTAATTAATGAGGTTGGCCCGCCACTTCGAGATCTTGATGTTGAATAAAACCGATTTGTCACTGCGTCGTAGGCTAACTGGGACTCAAACTCAAATCCAATTGACCCAACTTCCGTTCCAACACCGGTACGCTTGTCAATGCGAATCAGCTTTCTGTCAAGCTGATCATCGATGCCAATGGCGAATAGCGATTGCAACGACGAATTGTATGTCATCGCGCCTACAGCAAAAAAGCCAGTGGAGCCAAGTTCAGTGATTTCGTGATTGACCAAATCAATTCGAACGAGATTCCCGCTTTCAATGCCGTACAGCGTTCCCCCTTCCGCAGCCGAGAGGTCGATTGTTACACGCGACATGAACACAAAAGTGCAAAAAATGATCGTCCAGCTCATGAGCGAACTGCGAAATCTCGAGTGAATGTTCATAATTATTCTCACAGAATTTTCTAAGAGCTGCGCTCACAGAAGCGGTTGACCAGGTTTCCCAATTCACACCGACTGATTGAGGCTCTCATTCATGACGAAACCGTCGCCGAGCACATCAACGTCGTTGTCGCCATCGAAGTCGGCCATTCGCCAAGTCGTTTCGACGATGATGGGGTCGCCGATCGGGGTGTTCAAACTAGCATTGAAGATGAATGCATCGCCCAAGACATCAACGTTCTGGCTCAGGTCCGCATCACCCGGAATGGCAAGGTAAAAGTCGATTGGAGACGGACTGGTCACACCAACGGCGGAAGTGTCAATATTGATCTGATAATTCCCCGGATCTAGTGCTTCGTCATTGACGCGGAAGTTCGACCACGTTGCCGTTCGCAAGCCGACGTCGTACTGAAACGACAACGGATCAAGCGTGATCCCCGCCAGCGTCAACGCACTGGCCAGCAAGTTCCCGTTGACGGCACGGTCGAAGGTGATGCTGAACGAGGTCAGCAGGTCCATACGACTATCGTCGCGAACGGCTCGATTCATGCTGACCACCCGAGCCGGTTCAAGCATCAGATCGTTTGCCGCGTCAGGTTCGAGCGGTTCCGGTGCTCCGACGTACTGATTCTGCCCGACCGCGTAGTTCGTCTGGAAAGCCGGTGGATTGGTCACGCGATTGTTTGCGATCGCAAGTTCGCGATTGTAGTTCAATTCAAAAGCGAGGTTGTTGATCGGGTTACCGAGTCCGGCGACCGAATTAGTTCCAAAGATATCGTTGTCTTCGATGGTGACACGGATGCCATTTCGCACTAGCATGGCTCGCTTGGACCAGAGTTCAAACACGTTGTCGCGAATCTGAATGTCCTTGATCTCATCGGCAAATGAGTCAACAAAAGCTCGGTCCTCGGTTCCGTTGGGATTTTCCACCACTCGGTCCATGAAGAAACTGACAACGCCCTGATGGTAAGAATCATTCAGGTATTCGATGCTGAATCCGACATCACGAAATTGGTTTCCCTGCACCAATACGTGTCGCGGGTGGGCTCCCAGCGGCCAGGCAAGCTCGGAATGTCCGGCAATGGCCTGATCGGGAATGCCTTGATAAACATTGTCAACCAGATTGACATTGCTGGCCATCACGAAGTTGCCGTAGCGTCGGCTGTCGGCCAGCACGCTGTCTTGCACAACAAAACCCTGATTGATGCTGATATTGAAAACGAGTGTGTCGTTTCCGTAGCCTTCAAAGAACTGATTGTTCGAGCTGGATGAACCGGGCGAGCCTTCGACAATTCCGCTGACAGGCTGGTCGAGGGTAATACGGAAAACCGGGCGAAACTGATTCATTCCAGCGATAAAAAACTGCTTGCTTTCCTTTGCAGATGTGACAACCCGTGCCTCACCAATCTTTAACCCTGTTAACGGGTTGAGAAAAACGAGGGTATCGCCCGGTTTGTGCAGATCATCGGCAGAAAAATTGGTCTCCGTATTGATGTTGAACTCACCAATGACCAGTTCGTTGTCAGCACCGCCAATGAACTCGTGAACGGTTGATGGCGAACTGTAAAAGTTCATCACGTCATCCGACACGCCGTAGAACGAGGAATCCTCGACCCAGACTCCCGTAAAATCTGACTGCACGTGAACGGCATCCGCATTGATGCTGTTCCACCGGCCGGTATTCGGTCTAATCATCACGTGACTGTCTAGCACATTGTTCAATGCACTGTTGCGAGAAATCATGAACAGGGACGGAGCCGACCACGCTTGAATTCGCTGCAGAGAAACATTGGTGGTTCCGAACAGCCCGAAGATGGGCGATCCTTTTCGTCGCTGCATCACGTAGCCGTCGTTGACTGCGAGCCCATCCATTCCGTTGCCGATCGTGACACGAAAACGCTTCAGTGTGCCGTCGCCGGTATCATCGGGTGAAACGCCGATAAGACTGGCAAATTCCGTGGTGTATATGTTTGATTTCGCATTCGTTTTCAGTCGCCCTGTCTTGACGGGGTCCACCGGAAAGCCCCAGAAACCTCCCTCACCTGAAAAGGTCGGCACAAAGTCGACGGTCGGTTCGAAAAATTCGGTCGTGTCCACGTCAAGCAGAATCGAGTCCGTCCCGGACTCAACGGCTTTAATCACACCTTGGGTGAATGTGACGGGCTTGTAAATATCGACGATTTCCGAACCGTCGAAGTAGCGGGTCAGCTGAGCGTAGTCGACCGTCAGGTCCTTGATGACGACGTTTTCACTTCCAAACAACCTGAACAGTCCACGAAAGTCATCGGTTGTGACAATCGTCGATCCGTTACCGTTAATGACCATATTGGACGTGTTGTCCAGCAGGAAGAAATAATTGGCATACGAACCATTTACCAACGGATCGTTTGCGGAATTCAGATGGTATGTTCCGGGCTCCAAACGAACTTCCACGGTGTCCATGTTGCCCGCCGCACGCAACGTTGCCACGTGAGCCAATGCGTCGTCAATCGCATGGTTCAGCACCGGGAATGCATCGATCGTGTTATGCGGAAGCTGCACATCGAATACGTTTACAGGATTTACTGAATCAGCGAAGCTGACATCGGGGGCCTCGCGGGGCACAACCCTGATCAAAGAAAAATCATCCGAAACATTGCCAACGTTGCCGGAGATTGAAACGGTGTCGCCTTTTCGAAGGTAACCAAGGCTCAGATCAAAGCTGTCGTTGTCCGGGTTGGAGTCGGTACCACTGAGTCCAGTGAGCGAAAACAGCGCGTCGTCTGTCGAAATGCTGTTGTTATTGTCCACGGCAATCGACACACTCACGCCGCCAGCGGTCACGTCGCTGCCCTGAATACCGTACAAGCCGCTGTTTTCAATCGTGTGCTGCCAACCCGCACTCAACGATCCGCTGACAAAATTTTCAGCCGTCAACTCACGTCCGGGATGACGAACAATGGAATAATCCAGTTCGAAACTATCAAACGAATCCGTGATGTTCGAACCGATTGCAACATAGACATTGTCACCGGTCTTCAGGAACCCGAGTTCGGTATCAAAGTATCCGTAGGCACTCTGGCCTGCTGCGATGCTTCCTGTCGCGATCCCGCTTTCCAACGGAGCCTGATCATTAACGAAAACGCGATAGGCAACTCCGTCTGTGCTGGATGTTGAGTTCGCAAGGCCAATCAAACTGTCTTCGATGGTGTAAAAACCAGAGTCCTGAATCTCGAACGCAGCGATAGCAAATCGATCTACACCGCCCGAGCGGTTCCCTGGGGCACCTGCAGTCTGCCGCAACTTCAAAAAATTGGCAGGGTCGCTGTTGTCACCCGCCAGATCACTATCCGGCGTCCACGCATTGGTGTTCCAGTTCAATGCATCGAATGTGCCGGGGTGATCGGTAATCAGACCTGTCTGCTTATCCCCGGGTGAGCCATTATTTTGCCCCGGAGTTGAAGCCACCCAGCCTTCGGGTGCATTCCAGAGATATTCCCAATTCTGCGGAAACGAGACTCCCTGAAAGTCACCCTGATAATCGGCCGCGACAATCGGAGCGATCGAGGCTAGCACTTGTCGACTTTCCAATCGATCAAAAGAAAGTGACGTTTTCGCGGAACTCCGACGCATCCGTCGGATTCTACTGGTGCGTTGGTGCGTTGGTGCGTTGGTGCGTTGGTGTTCGATCATTTCAATCCGTTCGCGATTCGAGAAGCACTTCAGTGAACTAATCTTCCTACAGTCGACCGATTTAACTTTAGTTAGGTTATCAGCGGTGCGATTGATTGCAACATAATTCCGCCGAACTTTTCGAAATGGTTCTCGGTTCAAGAGCTAGTGAATTTCAACGGCCCATTCGTGGCAACAATGAATTCGGATCGACCATCAACACGACCCAGCCGATAAGGTGTCTCGGACTCCAACACGCTATCAATTGTTCGTGGAACTGTCGAAACTGGTTTCACGGTCGAATCCCCTAAACCGGATATTTCATCTGAGATGTAGGCTGTGACACGCAAACCATTGCCCTGCCGGAACTTCGGTCTCGGATTTGTTGCCGTCGAGAATGACAGACTGTTTTTGACAACTTTCTGGTTTGCAAAGTTACGGCAGTGTTTTCGAGACCTTGTTGCCGGCCTACGAAATATCCGGGCTAAAGTTTTCAGATAATCGAATGCAGTGAATGAAATCGAGTCGCGATTATTGCCAGGTATTAACGTCAATCAACGTGGCAAGCAGGGCGACATCCAGCATATCTCTCACTGAGTAAGCTCCTTCAGCGAGCGATGACCAGTTGCTGGATCACCCTGAACTTGATGACGAAGCGTCTCCTTCACCTTGAACATTCGTTAGCTCAGACGTCCAGTCCGGCCTTGACGTTCAATAAACTCTCCGTTTTAAAATTTGATGAGACGGCACTGCGACGACGATCTTTACGAGCGTAGATCGCCTCCACGAGTTGCATATAACCGTTGGTCATACTGGCCAGCGAAC
>CAYUGI010000330.1:1547-5738 GCA_964444105.1 uncultured Pirellulaceae bacterium | reverse complement strand
GGGTGATAATGCGGACCAATCGCTTGGTGGCCGTGGTGCCATTGCGAAAGCGGACCTCCGGCTCGAAACCCTGATCGATGTGCGTGGTCCATTCGAACCAGGCCGGCTCCTCACTAGTCAGCTCGGCAAGCCCGACGGAGCGCTCAGTCGTGATGCTGCCGGTGCTCTCGACACTGCCCTCACGATCCACTGTCGCAACCTCAAGCACCAAAGGATCTCCGTTGCGGAAGTCGTCCAGAGCATCGCCATAGGGATGATCGCGGTCGACCGCGGCGGCTTTCACGCGAATGGTGTACATGCCGCTTTGAGCCACGCCACCATACAGCGGACGGAACGGGATATGCCCACCGCGGTAGTGACGCCCATACATATCGGTGTACGGGGTGTCGGGGATGAAGCGGAAGCGATCGACGTGAAAGATCTTGGGCAGCTTCGTCTTTTCCTTGCCATCGAAGTAATACGGTGTCTGCTGGGCGTACTGCTTCGACTCCGGCCGGGGCGCGAAGTGAGTGGCGCGGCTCACCGCTTCCTCGGCCGCATCGAGATAATGATTCAGCAGCATGCCGGACGTCACCAGCTCACGTCCGTTGTTGTCAAACCCGTGTACCTTCACATCCGGCGGAAAGTCTGCGGCCGGGTTCCACGCCTGCACATTCAGCGACAGCAGGTCGCCGATTGTTTGTTGATACTCGAATCGGTTGAGGCGTCGCATCACGGTGTGTCCGCCGGAAGTACTCAGTTCGGCGTGGGCGGTCTTAATCTTTTGCGTTAGGTGAGTGATCGCCTTGGCTCGTTCTTCGGCAGTTGGCTGAGCATCACCTTCCGGCGGCATGCTTTCCAGATTCAGCTGGTCGACGATTTCCTGAAAGCGTTCCAGATCGTTGAGCGTCGTGATCTGCGCAGGGAGTGAGTCGAAGCGGCGATCGGCCTTTTGCTGCAGGACGCCGTGGCATCGGATGCAGTGAGTCTTGAGGAAGGTGGATGGTTCATCGGCGTGCACTGTAGCAGCGACGAAGAGCGTAACGACAATGAGTATGCGAGAAGAATTGGTCATTAGTTATTTGATAATAGTCATTTGCCATTTGAAGAGGTACACACTGGTGCCAACATCATTTCTGTTTGGCAGTTTTAACGGAGGCATTTAGGATTCGGCAGAGTTGTTCGTTTTCGTCGATCAAGTCGTTCAATCTAGACTGGTCCATTAGTTCGGCGCGACAGATCATTTTTAACCAGACACAGCTTTCATTCAGTTCCTTGAGTGCGATTCGCAGCTTATGAACAAAGTCAGCATTGCTTTCAGCACCACGAGCTTCAGCGTAATTTGGAGCGGGCGACGTTCCAGATCTCAACAACTGCCCAGCAATGTGTTTCGCCGCCGCAGTCTTCGGCAGCGCGTCGGCAACCTTGATCACACGCACAGCAAAATCGATCAGCCGATCCTCAATCTCATTCGCTTTCGCCGCATCTCCCATCACGCACACCTCAATAACAAATGACTATTGTCAAATAACTAATGACTAATTCTCCTACCCGAAATCATCCAATCTTCATCGGAGAAAACGTGCCAGTGCTCTTCCCAAACCGATCTGCCTCGACCCCGAACCACTGCAGCGTCGACAGCCACAGGTTCGACAACGGCACGCGCTTGTGGTCTTCCACCGGGCAAACGATGTGGCCTTGGTGTTTCATTCCCCCGCCAGCAAGAATGACCGGCAGGTTCCGATTGCTGTGGCTCGAGCCGTTACCCATTCCGCTTCCCCACACGATCGCGGTGTGATCGAAAACCTGAGCCTCCTTCATCTGGTCGATGAAGTGCGCGAACTGCTTCATCAGGTAGGTGTCGACAATTTGGAGCTGTCCGAGTCGCTCTTCTGATTTGCTATGGTGGGACAGGCCGTGATAGCTGCCGACATCCAGCTCGGAAGTGCGAAACCCCATGGGGATCTCAAACGTGGCCACACGCGTTGAGTCGGTTTGCAGAGCGAGTGTCAGCAGATCGTAGAACAGCGGGATCTCTTCAATATGCATGCGTTCTTCATCCGTGACCCGGTCGATCGGCGACGTGGGCTTGGGTTCTTCCAGCCACGCCTGCGACATCTGCAGCTGCTTCTCCACATCCCGCACACTGGTCAGGTACTGATCAAGCTTCTGGCGGTCAGCCGCGCTGAGCTGACGTTCGAGTTGACCGGCCGATTCACGCAGAGCATCAAGCACGCTGGACCGGTGAGTCAGACGGGTGCGTTCTCCGCTGAGCGATGCGGCATCCGATTGGACGAATAGGGCCTCGAATAAGCGCGCGGGGTTGTTGAGCGGCGGAATTCGCACACCCGATCGGGTCCAGCACAGATCCGTGCCGTTTTCCAGACCCGCTGTGATCGAGGGAAATCGCGTGGCAGCACCGACGTGCGCGGCGGCGACCTGGTCAATCGTCATGTTCTTGTCGGGGAAGCCACTCGCCTCATCCTTCCGGATGCCGGACAGGAACGCTTTCACCCCGTTGTGTCCGCCGGTCATGCCATCGTCGAGGTTGGAGAAGACGGTGAATTCATCACGGTGTCGCTCAGCGGTTTGCAGCGTCGGGCTGATCCGATAGTCCAGGCCGGCGTCTTTGGGAAAAAAGTTGCCTGGGTAGTAGCCCAGATGGTTACCGATGCAAACCAGACGCCGCGGATTGGCATCAAGCTTTTCCCCTGCCCGGCTCAACTGGCTCTCCATCAGCGGTAGTGCCAGAGCGGTGCCGGTGGCGATGCCGGTGCCTTGCAGAAAATGGCGACGGTTTAGGTGTAACCTTTTATTCATGATCAATTCCTCACTGAGTTTCCAAGTTGAACCGTCTGGTTCATGGACACACCGTTATCGTGGCCTGGATTATATTGTAAGAAGAAGCTGTCGACTCGAACGTCTTTCGTCAGCTTCACGGTGTGCTTTCGAAAGGGATGGCTGTTCGGCACATGCTGGGGGAGGTTTTGACCAAACGTGTCACAGCCACACGGTGAAATCGCGATTCGCAGCCGTTACAACTGCGTAGATTCTTTTGCAAAGGGAGAGCAATATGAGCTGGCAGACACCAGATGGCGATCGGCACTTGACTGGCCATGAAGCAACATTGGTTCGCGAAGCATTGGCCTGCGTCGTTGACCGTATCAGTGACGACATTCGATTCGCCGAGCCTGATCGTTGGGAATTCGGCGTCGAGTTGTTTGATGAACTCACGCCGTCGCAGCAAGTGATGTTGATCAAAGACATTTCCGAACACCTATTGACCCAGACGAACGAAACGCTCGAGTTGACGGCGACTAATGAGGCGGCTGTCTATGTGATTTTCCAAGCCTTGTCGGTTGAAATCGAGGTTGAAGTCGACACAGAAAACGACAAGCCGATCACAGACTCATGGCGGTGCTTTTGGAGACGGCTAACCCTGAAGGCTTATCACGAGTGCTTTTCGGATGAAAACGACGGTTTTGATGACGACGATCCAGAAAGTCCCTGGATGACGCCGCAATCCGAGCAGAGTTCAAACCTTCCGCAATGGCAGTCGTTGACCGAAAGTTTAGCGGATCGCATTTTGTGGGATCGCGATTTCGAGATGGCGGGTAGTTTCTTGGATGAAGAGCCCGCGAAGGCTGCCGTCATGAAACAGATCATGGGGATCGAACCGGATTACTATTCGACGATCGCGCCGGATCCGAAGTCAGGCGAAATTCAGCAGATTTTGAAAAGTGTACGTCAGTTGACGCATCAAAAACCGCGGTAGGTTTGCCCGATCGAGTCGCTTGGCCATCGGCCATAAAACCCAATTTGGCGAACTTGGCAATGAGATCCAGAGCACGACGCCAAAAAGCAGAAGCCTTTATTGAGAAACATGTACCGGACCCTACTTGTTATTCAATGAAACGAGAGCAGCTTTGCGACACCACTGCGATACAGGAACAGGAATCCACGTACGTCTTAAAAATTGAGGCGTATTCGCAGAACTGAATTTTGAACGGAGGCCGTCTCTGACTGCCTAGCTGCTCGCGAGCGAGAACGTTGACGCGGAACTTCGCAAGGTACCTTTTCTGATACGAATCAGCCAATGCGAAAAAGTTGAGTTGGGCGTCGTCTCGAACAGCTATCAATGGCCAAGACAACTTTTTCGTTTCGTCGCTTTTTGTTTTTGTGATAATTCACAACGGAGTCTTGGTTGCGTTG
>CAYUGI010000330.1:0-1447 GCA_964444105.1 uncultured Pirellulaceae bacterium | reverse complement strand
CGCGATGAGTTGCCTGGCAGATGTGGCATTTTCACAGGAAAAAGAAACTGCGCCCAAGAACAAATTCATGGTTTTTGGGAACACCTACGTTACGACCCCTGAAACAGCCAAGGCAAGCATCCTTGCGTCAATTGGCAAGGCCGTTGAAGACGCCGGAATCGACTTTGTGATCATCGTGGGCGAGTTGACCATGGGGGCGACGACGGACCAGTTCGCCGCACTCAAGCACGTCGTTGACCATTCTCCCGTCCCGGTTTTCGTGACTGCCAGCAATCATGATCTTGTGTACGACAATGGTGACTGGAAAACGGGGGCAGATGACAACTACGCTCGGTTTCGCAAAATGCTGAAGGCTGAAACCGAGTACACCATCTCCAAAGGCCGTAGCCTATTTGTCATGCAGTCTCAACAAGGAAGCGTCGGGGCCAATTTCACCAACAATGAAGTCGCAAAGATCGAAAACGAAACGTCCTATGACTTCGTCTATCATGTTGTGGAGCAGTCTTTGGGTGCTCAAATCAATCGCAAAAGCAAGCCTATGATCGGAATCAACGGAGGGAACAAGGAAGTCCGCGTTCACAATCTAAATGGGCGTCACGTCAAAGTGGTTCCCATTGAACACAAAACGACCGACAACGAAACAGACTATCTGGTTTTCAAGGAGGGTGAAGGTTTTGTCACCATTGATTCCTACATTGATCGCCGTTTGAACAAGAGCTTCAGAATAGTTGTCGACCGCTCATTGGGAACCTGTTCAGTTGAGCCCCGTTGATCGACCTGCCAATGATTCAAGTGATTTTTTCAATGCGTTGGATTGTCTTCGTTCCTTTGAGCGTTTTCGCAAACTGTGGTGTCGCTCAGAATATCCCTAGTTCTTTTCAATAGCCGGAGTGGAAGTCGTGAAAGTCATTCGTTTGGTTCGTCAAGGTCTGCGTTGCGGGCTCTGGCTTTGTGGAGTGCTATTTTTGAGCGGGACCGTTGAGGCTGCGGACCATCCCGCATTTCAGCCGGTGAAAGAACTGTTTGCCGCGATGTCCAAGCACGATGGCAAGGCGATGCAAGAGACTTCAACAGACGACTTTCAATTGCTAGAACATGGCGAAGACTGGACGATGCAGAAGCTCATCGATGTCGCCCAGCCAAAGGAAAAGCCTTACGAGCGGAAGAACTTCTTTTGTCAGATTCGAGCGAAGCAGATAGGCGACGTGGCCTGGGTGAGCTATTGGAACAAGGCGGAGATTCATCGTCAGAGCGGACTGCGGACCCTCGTTTGGCTGGAAAGTGCCGTGATGATTAAAGAGGACGACCGCTGGAAAGTCCAACTGATGCACTCGACTCGTTTAGAGTCAGGCAAGTACCCGAAAAACATTCAATGGGTCCCGTTTGAAGCGACTCACTAACTCGCCTTGAACCATTGGCATCTACACAAATCGATGGTGACCTTTCA
>CAYUGI010000329.1:1800-5761 GCA_964444105.1 uncultured Pirellulaceae bacterium | reverse complement strand
GCCGCCACTCCGTGGCTAGCATTCCGATCTGATCTAAGCTGGACGCTCTCTAAAGGCGGGACACCAGCGTGCGCTGACGAATAATGCGGACTAGCGCGAATCACCAGCGAGCGGACCATTCCACGGGCCGCTCGCTGGCGCTTCGCGTTAATGTGTTGAAGCCTGAGATCGATCTCTCGATTCGAGAGTCACTCGCTCAACAAAAAAACGCTTCGTACCGTTTGGCACGAAGCGTTTCTGTGTTTTGGTGATGGCTTGGCCGCTGCCGGCTTTGGTCGCTTACAGGTTTGGCGTGGTGTAAGGTTCGACGTCGCCGACCATGTGGAAGTGGTTGTGGTCGATGTAGACCACCTCGATCACTTCGCGGTCGTGCAGGGTATGAGGCACAGGGTAGCCGATCGTGGTTTTCTCGTCGAAGTAGATCGTGCACTTGTAGTGAGCGTGGTGCAGCTGAGCAGGCCCGATCAGCGGGTAGAACCGTGGTGGGTCAATGTAGTCGGCGATCTTCTCTTTGATGATGCGAACACCGTTACGCTGCTTCTCGTAGATCAAGGGAATGCCGCCTTGAACAGGTCGAGCCGTTTCCAGAGCGTGAATGACTTCGTCATCCGATGGTGGGTCCAATGCAACCACGGGGCCACCCGAGGTGATCGGTCCCAGGATCGGCACGCGATCGTATCGCTCGTGCTTCCAGAACTTCTCTTCTTGTTTGTGCTGGTATAACGGGCTGACCGGAATCGGGAATCCAAGGAAACCCAGATTGAAGGTGCTCGCTCCAACGACGAAGCATCCCGTGGTCGACATTGCCAAAATAGCAAATGTGCCCAGCAAGACTCGGCTGACGTTTCGACGTGTCGTCGTGGTGTTTTCTAAGTTCTGCAAAGTGGTCATCACTAGCAACCTTCCATGGCCATCAAAATGACGGGACTCGCACGCACTGAGTGCGACGATCCTCTGTGTAAGAGTGTTATCGTGTGAACTTAGGAGGATCTTGCGGGTAATTCCGAAGATTCCAAGAATGTCGGGTCTGCCCCGAATCGCAACGCGGTAGTGGCCCTGACGCTAGCATTCCATACGAAAAAAGCCGCGAGCAGTTTTCACTGCTCGCGGCGCGTTTCTCAGAACTGTTGTCACAACGGCCAAACGATTCAGTTCAGCCAATCGTGAGCTTGGTGCTTGCTTCAGGCCGGTGGGTTACCGATCGCTGAAGTCCAATTGCCACCAGCCGTCATCCCATTCCAGCGACACTTTTCGCCATCCCAAAGGAACTTGGGGATAGGGATAGAAGGGACCGATGTAGGGCCATGCCGAAGGGCTGTACTGCTGAGGGTAAGTCAAAGCCGCGTAGTTCGGGCTCGCCGCGTATCCAGGCCACGCGTAGTTCGGCAAGTTAGGCGAATCGTAACGTGGAGTACCCACTCCGCCGCTGTAACCACCAACCGGTACGGGCTGTCCCATCACGGGAGCTCCCATGACTGGAGCACCCATCGATGCTTGCACAGGCTGTGCTTGCATTGGTTGACCGCTCATGCGGTACGGTGCTGGACTCGCTGGAACGCTCATCGGAGCAGCCACTTGCATGGCTGGAACGCTCTGGCGTTGGTCGCGAATGGGTTGGGGAACGGGCGAAACAGCTACCGGCGTCAAGCGAGTGCTTGCGGGGCGTGCTGGCGTCGAAACGCTCCGAAGAACCGGAGGTGCTGGCAAACGCGTTGCAGCGGCTGCCATTTCTGGGATGCGGATCGAATTTCGCACACGCTGAACACCTGGTGCGGCTTCGGCAATTTGCAAAATACGCGATCGCTGAGCTGCCGAAGCGGCACGGCCCTTGAGCCATACAACGCCTTCGCTGCTTTTGACATCCACGCCGAAGCCCTTCAAGGCACCGGACTTTTGTGCACGGCTAAGAGCACTGATGACACCGTTTTGAATGTTGTCATCGCTGTGAGCTGTTCCGGGACCAGCCAGTTCGACAGCTGCTGCCGGACGAACTTCACTGGTGACACCAGCGAGTGGCGTCGTCGCCAATTCGATGGGGGCAAACGCCGGCGCGGGGCTTGTTGCTTGCGGGCTTGTTGCCTGAATGACAGGCTTGGGCTGAGTTTGGACAGCCTGATCTTCCTGCATGATTTGAGAAGCTTCGGCTGCAAGAGCGTCTCGCAGTGTGAAGGAGCTCTCAGCAGTAGCCTTGGCGACTTGTTCAACCTTGGCGACCGGTTTCACGGCTGCAGGTTTCACAATCTCAACCGTTAGTTCATCAACGACATTGGTGATGCCTTCGATGTTCTTAGCAGTGCTCAAAACCAGGTTTTTTTGTTCGGCGGCATTCACATTGCCGCGGAACATTACTGTTCCCTGGTCCACTTTCATGTCCAAGGTAAAGTCTTTAAGTGCACCCGAGTCTCGACCGTCTTGCAGTCGCTGGATGATTTGTTCTGCAATCTCGCGATCACCACCAAAGGCCAGGTTTGGCCCGAAAGTGGCAACAGCAACAATCGCCATCGCTAAGTACTTGCGTCGCATTGGAAATGCCTCCCTACAGTTCTGATTCGCTACGGGACTGAAAGGACCTTCCAGACCGGCGTTGTGGGTTGTTTCGGCGATCCGAGGGCGAGCAAGGTAGGCTTTTTCGGATTTTAGTGATGATTCCGAAATTATCGCCCCAAACAGCTAGCAATGCGGCAGCTAGCGATCTGGCAGCATGGAGCTAGCAATCCAACTGCCGAAACGTCTGCGGTCGCCATCGCAACAGGATTACTTGGGGCCGCGAAAGCCTCGCGCGATCGATGCCACAAACGTCAGCAGGCCGATCGCGGGAAGCACAAACACGACAAAACGTGGTTGAGCGGCTAATACAATCAGCCCCAGTACACAGGCAACCGCGATCCCCGGAGGCAACCACCTGGCAGGTCGCGACAAAGACGGCCACGCCAGCCATAACGCGCCCATGACCAAGCCCATTCGGCCCATCGCAGCTGATGCAAACGTTGACCAGCTCTTATCCCCGAGCCACCACGCAAGCGTCGCGCCGACTAGCATCCCGAGGGAAAGGCATAGCACCATTATCCGCCGCATGCGACTTTCAGGAGATGGCTGATACGAGGGCTTGCGATTCATAACATTGATTTATGAGGTCTGTTAGCCTTACAGAGTACTCGTTGAATACTCTTTTGCAGATTGGTAGCGATGAAGTTCCTTTGCTTTAGCGATTTACATTGTGACAAGGACGCGGCAAGGCATTTGGTTGAAATGTCCAATGATGTTGATGTCGTGATTGGTGCTGGCGACTTTGCCAACCAGCATCGCGGGATTTCCGATACGATCGACATTCTTTCAGCAATCAACAAACCTTCGGTTTTGGTGCCAGGTAACGGAGAAACCGTCACTGAACTGACCGAGGCCGCTGGTCACTGGGAGAGCGCCACCGTGCTGCACGGAAATGGTTGCCAAATCCAAACAGTTCCATTCTGGGGTGTTGGCGGTGGAATTCCAGTAACGCCGTTTGGTGACTGGAGCTACGACTTTGACGAGCAGCAAGCAGCGCAGATGCTCGAAGACTGCCCTGAAAACGCGATTTTGATCGTCCATTCGCCACCGCTCAATACGGTCGATCATGACAGCGCGGGACGCGTTCGGGGTAGCCAGTCGATTTTGGATGCGGTCAACGACAAGAAACCGAAACTGGTCGTTTGCGGTCACATTCACAGTGACTGGGGCAAACAAGTATCGGTAGGCCCCAGCCTTGTCTTAAATGCCGGCCCGCGCGGCGTAGTTGTTGATGTGGCGTAGTCGTTGATGTTGCCTAAAACGAAGCAGCAACAACTGGGGTAGCAACAACCGGGAATCAAAATATCGGCGTAAAAAAAGCCGCTGGATCCCAATGGGATCCAGCGGCCGTGGATCGCTCTTTGCCTTACAAACTTTTTAAGAGGCGGGCCTTTTAGGAGAGGCGGGCCTTTTA
>CAYUGI010000329.1:0-1700 GCA_964444105.1 uncultured Pirellulaceae bacterium | reverse complement strand
AGAGGCGGGCCTTTTAGGAGAGGCGGGCCTTTTACGAAGCGCTCGGATCTTTGCCATCTACCCAGGGACCGGCAAGATCCATGTATTCGGGCTCGGTAAGCTTGCTGCCGTAATCCCCCGCTTTCCAGCCGGGGATATGTCGGACGTCAGCACGTGCATCGGATAATTTTTCCCACTGGTTGGCCCAACCTGGATCCTTGGTACTGATCTCTCTTGTTTCCTGATTGATGAAGTAGACTTCGCCATTGCGATAACTCTGAGCACCCAGGATCACAACCGCAATCGCAGCGGCGCCCAAGTCCGGCGGATTGTTGCACATCATCGGCTCACCCGCTTCGATTGAATCAAGCCAGTTGGCGAAGTGTGCCTTGGTAGTGTCCGGCACCGGACTTGTGGAGATTCGCTCGTCGTCGTTGCCGCGAACGTGCGTCACTTGCGGACGTTCTGCCACGAAGTCAAACCCGTCAAAGCCTTCGCCATTGCCGAATTTGAACGTACCAAAGTGACCGCGAATCAACTGATTGATCCGTGACTCTTGGTTGCACATCGTCGCGGTAATCAAACCTTCGACGCCTTCGTCAAAGTCAGCAACAACTGTCGCGACATCCGGCACGTCACGACCGTCATACTCCAGGAACAACCCGCCAGCCCCGACAACACGTCGGGGCAGTCGCAGCCCGGTTCCTTTCAGCATTGCCGTGGTGCGGTGAACGAATAGGTCGGTAAACATCCCGCTGCCGAACGGCCAAAAACGTCGCCACTGCGCGTAGACCTCCCGGTCGAAAGGCAGGTCCGGACCGAGTTCTTCATTCTTGCCAAGCCAACGATCCCAATCGATCGTCTTGGGATTCATTTCTTTTTCCAGCTTGTAATAACGCCATTGGCCCATGTCGCTGTTACGGAAATACTCGGTCTGGAATCCAAGCACTTTGCCAAGCTTGCCCTCTTGAAGCATTTCCCGGACTTCATCCCAAACGGCCAAGCTGGTCGATTGAACACCGACCTGCATGACTTTGCCGGATTCCTTCCAGACCTTTTCGACATTAAACGCTTCTTCCACCGTTTTGGTCATCGGCTTTTCACAATAGACGTGCAAGCCAGCGTTCAGCGAATCGATCGTTTGCTTGTGGTGCCAGTGATCGGGCGTACCGATGCAAACCGCATCCAAGTTTTCCTTTTCGATCATGTCGTTGTAGTCAACGTAACGACCCGGATCCGTGCCCGTCTTTTCTTTGATGTAGTCAGCAACCTTGTTCCGTTGCTTTTCGTAGACTTCGGCAACACCCACCAATTCGATCTTGCGGCCGTCACCATGCAGCGCACAGAGCTTCTTGACATGAGCACCAAACCCACGACCCCCGGGACCGATGAAACCGATGCGAAGTCGTTCGTTGGAACCTGCGGCGGCCCGTGATTGCTTGGCGGTCAAGGCTGCGGTGGTCGCTGTGACGGCGGCGGCACCAGAGGCTTTCAAGAATTTTCGACGAGAAGCGTCAGACATTGAGAATGGTCTCCAAATCAGGCAGATTGAAGGGCGGGATAGTCAAAGCAACGGGCGAATTCCAACAAGAACTTGCCCGAAGACGGTCGGTACACAATACCAAGTTCGCTAGGTGAAGACAGCAAGTAACTTGCCCGCAGGTAGCGTCACCTGATTCACCCGTCACCTGATTTCATCAAATACAACCTGCCCATCGACC
>CAYUGI010000328.1:0-5809 GCA_964444105.1 uncultured Pirellulaceae bacterium | reverse complement strand
CGATCGCCACGCGGAAAAAACGAGTACCGCAGGCGGGCGGCAGAACGAAGTCTGCCTGCTGCTCTGGCCTTTCCTGATTCAACGATAGCCCAAAGCCGGTACCCCTAAGCAATGTTTCTGCCCCAAAATCGTTTTGCCAGAAACATCCAGCGTCTACCTTTTGTAGACAAATAAAACACTGACTCTCAACTCAATCAATCGAACATAGAGCGGCAGAGTTACTCAGGCAGTTTTACGGCAGCGCCTTGAGACGGCCTTAATCGCAAACTCAGAATCTCCGTTGTTCCCACTGGCATCTGAAAACGAACGTGGATGACTTTGTCGTTTTCTGGAATCGAAGCGGTGATTTTTTGCCACTGGCCTGTGTCTTCTAACGCAATCGCGATTCGGTTTTCGTTTGTGAACGTTTTGTCCGTGCGTGTTCGCCAGGCAAGGCCGATCGGTCGTTTGCTATCTGTTTTCAAAGTCATCTCAATGGTAACTGGCCCATCTAGTTTGATGCCGTTGCGGATCAGCGCGGCACCTTCGTTCTTTCCGCCACCATCGGAGACAATTTGCAGATTGCCATTCGCCTCGACCAACTTGCCGCCACGAACGAGCCACGGACCATGCGCGTTGGCTGATTCTGATTCTGATTTGGGAACAAACTTCGGGCGTAGCGGTTTGGCCGGCTTACCATCCAGGTAAAAATCAAAATAGTCATTCCAAACGGCAGCTTGGTTTGCCGTTGCCAAACCGGGCGGGGATAATGTTTGTGACCACTGTGTGAGTCGCTGACGAAGCCGATCGGCAATCTCGGGGTGCTTGGCTGCGACGTTGTTCTTTTCTTCCAGGTCGGACTGCAAGTTGTACAAGTACTCCCGTTCACCCCCTCGCAGTAACTTCCAGTCTCCTTCGCGGATCGCTGACTGCGAAATCCAACGCCACATCAAAGCGTCGTGAGGTGCCGCCTTGTTTTCGCCTGAAAGAAATGGAATCAGGTTCACTCCGTCTAAGTCATCCGGCTGTGTTTCCAACTTGGCAACCTTGGCTGCTGTCGCGGCGACATCCAACGCGCTGATGGGATGCCGGTACTCTTGCCCGCCTGGAATAAGCCCGGGCCACGAGACAACAAAGGGCGTGTGCATGCCGCCCTCGGAAAGCATGCCCTTTTCGCCATTGAGCGGATCATTCAGCGATCCATCCCAGCCAGGCCCGCCTCCCGGTGCATCCAACTTGTGGATTTTCAGCGGTGCCCCGTTATCGCCGATGTAGAAGACAAGCGTCTTTTTGATCAGGTCGCTTTCGGCCAGTGCCTTCATCACAAGCCCCACGCCATCGTCCACGGCAGACAGCATTGCCAAGGCTTGTCGTCGTCGCTGGGGCATCTCGCCAGGAAAGCGATCGAGATACTTTTTCGGCGCATCAAGTGGCACATGGGGCGCGCGGTAGGCAACGTACAGGAAAAGCGGCTCATTCTTATGACGCCTGATGATCGACGCTGCCGCATGGCTGCAACCGTCCACATGGTACATGTCCGGCTTCAAGTTCCCCATCGGCCGATCTTCACCGTCGGTCGTGATGTTGGCGGCGAAAGCTCGCTGAGCATTTTGGTTATAGACATACTTGAAACCGTGATCGGTAATGTTTGGCCCCGCACCCAAATGCCATTTACCGAACTGCCCCGTGATGTAGCCAGCCGATTGCAAGCGTTCTGCGATCGTCAGCTCCGCGTCAAAACCATCCAGTGGCAACCCATTGGACTCCACCCCAAACTTGGCTTGAAACTTTCCGACCAGCAGACCGGCACGCGAAGGCACACACTGCGGCGCAGTGCTGTAACCATGCAACGCGCGAACGCCACTTTTTGCCAATGCATCGACGTTCGGCGTGCGAACATCATCAAACACTCCTTGACATGACAAATCGGCGTAGCCGTGGTCGTCTGTGTAGAACACCACGATGTTGGGGCGGTCGTCGCAAATGCCCGTTCGCGCAATCAACAAGATGGTCGCCCACGCGACGGCGGCAAAGACAAAAGAGGATCGCATAAAGACACCCTGTAGAAGAACTTCTGGCTTACAGACGCAAGTACCAATAACGGCCGGCGCAGCCAAACAACCGCAGCGACACAGCAATCAATAGGATAACAAACACATTCCCCAGCCGACTGTTCAAAGACACCCACGCCGGATTCAAGATCGGTCTTTCCCCCGCCCTCATCACACAAGGCCAAGAAGGACTTAAGTCATTTGGTTCGCCAGCAAATCGAATTTCACTCTATCTCTGGGCCTGTAATTTTTCGATTCGGCTAAATCGGATGTGTGAATGGCAAACTGGATCGTGAGCGAGGATCGCAATGTGGTCGGTTGTCCCTCGCGCACCCGTCTTAAAGTTGCGTTTTTGGTTTTAAGGGCACGCCCCTGCTCAACGTAGCCTGGAGCAAAGCCTGGACTGCTAAAAGTAGGGTGTTGTATTGATTTGGGATGGCGCAGGTTTTGCTCCGTTCTTCTAATCGCGAAGCGATGGCATACCATCCCTTCGGGCAACGCCGTAGCGGACTTTGGACAGGCAAATGAGGGTCGTAAGCCGTTGGCGCTAGCCACGGGCCTTTCTCGGAATCCCAATACGCTTTGCTACTGCGATGAAACACGACAACACTCGAGCGATTGCAACACGCAAGAATCCGGGGATTTGTGCGATAGAGGGGCCCGTGGCTAGCGCCAACGGCTGACAGAGAACCCGCTACGGCGTTGCCCTTCGGGACTAGAAGGCACCGTTGCAACCTCATGTCAACACTATCTTTTTAGCGGTCCCGTTTAGCGGTACAGGCAAAGCCCCAGAACCAGGGAGAACACGCGGCTTCTTTGGCCGAAGGCCATACTCGGTCTGTCCAGAGCGCAGTCGCCATCCGCCTAGGAAGCCACTCGCGTGATTGATACGCTACGGATATGAATTTTCTTTGCCATGCGATGCCCCATTTTGACACGCCACTGCTGGCTGCCTGCACGGCGGTGCCTGACTGGCTCAGCGTCGTGGATCGCAAAATTCGCGCTCGCGGAAAGTTGGCGACGCAATTTCTTGACAGCGATGACGAATCGCTTCGGTTGGTCGCGGCGGGAATCTTGCAGCACATCGAAGACGACCGATGGTTTCACGGCACGCATGCCTTTGTCGAAACGAATATGCAGTTGGCTGTCCAGCTTCGCGACCTGCTGCCCGGCGACGCTGGTTTTCGACCTACGTTTGTGGGACACATCCTGATCGAGATGTACTTGGATGCATTCTGGATTCGCGATCAGCCCGACGTCGGCGAAGGCTACTACAAAATGCTGCAGGACGTTTCGCACACCGAAATCCAGCGGTGCGTCAATCAAATCACCGGCAAACCAACGGACCAACTTGCGGCCACGATCGAGCGATTTATCGAATCGCGGTTTCTGTTCGATTATCTCAGCAGTGACACGCTGCTGTTTCGGCTCAATCAAGTCATGAAACGCGTGAAGCTAGCGCCCCTGCCCGATTCGCTCCTCGACTGGCTTCCCGAGGCCGCGAAACTGGTAGAATCACGCCGCGAGCGATTGCTGACACCTCCCGATGGATCGGTGCCCTTCGCCGATTTCTTTGCAAACTAACTCCACTCAAGTCACCACCCTTTAAGAGAGGCATTGATGAAATACGGCATGAACCTGTTGCTTTGGTCAGGCGAAGTCACCGATGAACTGCTGCCCGTCTGCAAGCAGCTCAAAGACGCAGGCTACGACGGCGTGGAATTGCCAATGTTCAACTTGGACCTGGACTATGCCGCACTGGGAAAACAGCTGGATGACTTGGGACTGGGGCGAACCGCTGTGACGATCCGCGGTGAAGAAGACAACCCGATTTCGCCGGACGCCGCCGTGCGTGCCAAGGGTATCGAACTGACCAAGAAAACACTGGACTGCTGCGCCGCAGCCGGTGTCGATAACCTGGTCGGCCCGTATCACTCCGCACTGGGTTACTTCAGCGGCGCAGGCCCGACCGAAGACGAATGGAAATGGGGCGTCGAAAGCATGCGTGCGGTCGCCGAGCATGCCGGTGAAGTCGGCGTCAAGCTGGGCGTCGAAGCGCTCAATCGGTTTGAGTGCTACTTCCTGAACACTCATGCAGATTCGACCCGTTTTGTTCGCGACGTCGATCACCCTGCCTGCGGCATGATGTACGACACGTTCCACAGCAATATCGAAGAGAAGTCGGTCACCGACGCGGTCAAAGTGGGCGGCGACAAGCTGTTCCACATTCACATCAGCGAAAACGACCGAAGCACACCAGGAGACGGGATCGTCCGGTGGGACGAGAACTTCGATGCCATCAAAGAATGCGGTTTCGATGGCTGGATGGTCATCGAAGCGTTTGGCCTGTCGTTGCCCGAGATCGCGGCGGCTACCAAAATCTGGCGGCGGATGTACAAGGACGAAATCTCCCTGGCCACCGAAGGCTTGAAATTCATGAAGGCCGAAGTCGAAAAACGCGGCTAAAGTTTTTCGTTTCCCTGGCAAAGCAGCAGGCACGCTCCGCCGTACCGTTACGTAACTGAGCCTTTGGCGCCAGCCACGGACCGAGCAACCCTCAACTTCACCATCAACTTCAACTCAGTACCTCTCCAAGAACGAGTTTAAGGTGAAGTTGATGGTGAAGTAAAAGTGAACAAGACGAGAGGGCCGGTGGCTAGGCAATCGCGAGCTAGTCCGCACATGCTGTTGTACCGGCTCTAGCCCAACTGTCGCCGGCTAAAGCCGGTACACCAACGCAAGCACATCAGAATGATGACCGATCTAAAATCCGCCGACGACTCTCGCTCGCCAGCCGTTGTCTTCCTTTCATGTGACCTGATTTTCGCATCACGCGTCCAAGGAGCCGCCGAAAACGCAGGGCTGGACTTCGTTCTGAGCGGAAAAATGCCCGACGATGCAGCGCATGCTCGCTTCGTCGTCTTAGACCTGGCAACAATGAGCAAACTGAGTGCTGGCCTAAAGGAACTGTGCGACCAGGCTTGCCCCGATGCCAAATTGATCGCCTACGGACCGCACGTTCAGGTGGCCAAGTTGGACCAGGCTCGCTCGGCAGGAATCGAGATCGTCATGACGCGCGGCCAGTTCGACCACGCCCTGCCAACGCTCTTCCATTAGTTGCGCTCGGTTTCCTAGAGCTAGCCACAAAAAGGAAAAAGAACGCAAGAAGCGAGAACGCATCGACCAGCCTAGCTTCGCGATTTCCCCATCCCTATTCTTTTTGTTTTCTTGTGGCTCTTTGTGGCCATCGATCAAGAAGCTGACAGCGACGATCTCGAGGCAGGACGCCCAGTACACCGGACCGGGCCGTTTCCGCTGCTTTCCCCATGCGGCTTTGCAGGGTGGATGGTATCCTGTTGATAGCTCATCAAAATTACCCGTTGCGGCATTTTCAGGACCAACGCATGGCCAGTGTGCAAGAATTCACCGACCTACTTCTCAAGCAAGGCGTTATCAGCCTGGACCAGCTTTCTGAAGCGGAGCAAATCTCCAAAGACACCAAGGTCGATATCGGTGACGTGCTGGTGCAGCAGGAGTACGCCACTCCCGAAGAAGTCGCCCTGGCTCTGGCTGAATTCCACAAAATCCCCTTCGTGGACCTTCGCGAAGAGCGAATCCCTGACGAAGTCATTGAATTAGTGCCTGAATCCGTCGCTCGCGAGAACATGGTGCTGCCGTTCAGCGACGAAGACGGCGCGCTGCGAATCCTGATTGCCGACCCATTTGACCTGGAAACCATCGAAAAACTGCGTTTCATCCTGAACCGGAAAATCGAAACC
>CAYUGI010000327.1:0-5933 GCA_964444105.1 uncultured Pirellulaceae bacterium | reverse complement strand
AAACGCACAAGGAAACGCACAAGGAAACGCACAAGGAAACGCACAAGGAAACGCATTGTTCGCGGCGTTTGCTGTTATAGACAAGCGGTTCGAGCTGAATGCTCCAAAACCGCAATGATACCATCACGCTGTATCGTCGCACCGGGACGTCGTTTGCACGACGTCCCGATGCGTCAGAGAAGTTCATTCGTGAAGCGGATTGCTAAGACGATTGACCCAGAAACCGTCGTAACAACAATACTTCGACCAACAAGTTGGCCAGTAAACGATTCCCGCAAAACGTTTAACTACGAAAAAACTTCCAAATAGGCGGTGAAGTTGACTCGCTTGCGTTGGCGTATTCTGTTGGATGAAATCCAAAGAACGAACGAGCCATTTGTTCGATAGGCCGGGATTAGCAATCGTCAGGTAGGCCTGTCAACGCTGATTTGAATTTAAGAAACCGTCTTCTTTGGAAAGCACCGGATTCTGCGAGGAAACATTTACTTAGCTGCGCAAAAAAAAAGCGTGAAACGAATCTTGCGATCAGTTTCACGCCGGTATGTTTTGCTTCCAATGCGACGCGTCTAGAGCGGAAAGTCTTCTTCTGAGGCGGCGTCTGCGTAAAGTGGCATGTGGCGGTAATAGACTTCCAAGATCATCGTCGCGAATGCGGTTTGGCAAAGTCGCCCGGATTCGTTGAAGTGGCCTTTATCGGTCATGTGCCAGCTTCCCTTGGCACCGCCATCTTGCGACTGTGCCGCCACCAACGAATCCCGTAACTTCGTGTTGAATTTGTCCCACTGTGGACCACCGAATTGACGCAAGACCTGTGCGGCGTAGTAATCGTAGTAGAGGTCTGTGCCATCTTTTGACGGCCCGTAGTCGGCAAGCACCTTTACGCCCTTGATCAGCGATGGGTGGTCTTTTTTCCATCCGCAGTACATTCTGCAAAGCAGTCCAACCGCGGTCGTGCCCTTGCGAAGTTTCACTGATGGATCGGCATATCCGTACTGAGAACCACCATGGGACTGGACTTTGTCTAGAAAGAGCATCGAACCTTGGATGCTGGCCGGGGGAACTCTTAGGTGCCCCATATAACCGCTCTTGAGCGCCATTACTTGCCAACCAACCACCGACGTGTCGCCTCCTTCTTTTTGACGAGGCGAGTATCGCCATCCGCCGTCGCGACACTGTGCGGTGGAAATGAAATTTACGGCCGCTTGTGCCGGTCCTGCCAGCGCCGGATCGCCGGTCATCGCATACGCTTCGCAAAGCAGAATCGCGACCAGGCCATGGTCATACATGTTCCCACCGGGCCCGCGATAATCGATCACGGGTAATCCATTGACACGCCCCGGCTTGCCGTTGCCCGCCAAGAATTGAAGCCCGCGAAAAACCACCTTTTCAAAATCGCCTTCCATGTGAGTTTGACCAGCGCCCAAAAATGGTAGCAGCGCTAATGCGGTCGCAGCGTTGATTTGTCTGCCCCGCTTTTTTGCATCTTTGCATGGATTGCCGCACGCGTTCCGGCAAACCAGATTGTGCTGCAGAGTCCATGCGCCGTTGGGCATTTGGTGACGGGCGAACCACTTGAGTGCTTCTTGGACAGCGGCCTCGCTACTTTTTGTTCCACCGTATTCACGCAGCAGCTTCTTTTTCATCTCACTACTTCGACTGCCCATCGGAGTGGCCGTCGCAGCCGCAAGAGTCTGTAGCTGCGGCGCGCTAGGAGCCATCTCGGAGGCGAAGTCCGACATGTCCATCGGCACAACGGCCAAGTCCATTGGTACCTGAATTTCGGTCGGCTCTGCCATCTCGACGGGTTCAGTGATTTCAACCGGCTCGGTGATCTCCTCGGACGTCTCCACCATTTCATTAGGCTCAGAATCGTCGATCGAGAATTCTTCAATTTCAGGTCCGTCATCGCTGGTCGCGCTGGCTGTAAGCACGTTGACGATTTTGATCGGATCAGCGATCGTCAGCAGGCCCAGTACGAGCAAAATGAGGACGTGAACCAGGGTGCTGACTAGCCAAGCCGGTGCAGCTTGAAGAAACATAAAACGACGACGACGTTCTGATTCGTCTTCCTCTGCATCCGCTTCTTCTTCCAGCAAACCTTCGTCAGAGGATTCGCTCGCAGATTCGACCGAATCGAGTTCCTCCACTTCCGCCTCGTAAATTTCTTCTGCCTCGAAAACCTCTTCGGCTTCATCCAAGTTGTCGGAGTCGGAAGTCGTCATGGGAACAACCTTGGGCGGAACAGCGAGAGAAAAGACAGCAGCGAAAAAACAGAGCGTGTGGCGGCAGGAGCAGGACGAGTTCCGAAGGGCTGACTCTCGCCAGTATCAAATGCGAAACCAACGCTTTCGGCGACACCGACGTCCGGCGCGAAAGGAAAAACGACCCTGCCGTCCGAACTCACCGATTATAAGTGAACTTCGGTGCAGTGTGCGAGTACTTCTTCTTCACATTCCCAACATTCCTGTCCGTGCATTACGCAGCTCAGGACCAGCGTGCTGTGCGGAGAACGGCTGAGGAACTTAGAAGTACTCACCGAAGTCCAGCAACGCTGAGGGCGCCCCTGATCGTCTAATCGCGAAAGTCGTAACGCTTCTGCTGAACATTGATCAACATGGACAAGAATTTCGCCAGGGCTGGCCTGACCCGCGGGGTGGTTTGGACGCGACGATTGTCGCCTTCGGGCCCGACCCACCCGTCGTTCAGATCCACGATCAGACGCACCGGTTCAAACCGGTGGGCCGTCGGATCTGTCAAAACCAGTCGGACGCATGATGTTTGCTCTTCTTCAGGCTTCGACTTAACGTCCGCACGACTACTTTCGCAGCAGGAAATCATCGATTGATCGTCGATGGACTGCCAAAGGTAGCTGCGTTCATCCAGCAAAGCGTGACGCAGGTGCCCCAGTCCGGGGGTGGCAGTCAATTCAACGGGATCAAAATCTTTGCCGCTGACCGACTCCATTTTCATTCGCTCAGCCAATTGCAAAGCCAGTATTGTGTCGTCGCCCCAAAATTGACGCGACTTCTCCAGCTTGGTCTTGCGCTGGTAGATACTGCCCGCGGCCCCGACGATCCCAAACAAAAGCACTCCCACACCAAGCCAGATTCCACGAGCCGTGATTTTTGCTCGTGGGTCGTTGTACTTATCGGCGTGCGGATCGATTGCGTTTTCATTTACGCTCTTCCCCGCGTCTGTCTTCTCACCCTTCTCAACGGGGGTGCCGATGGACGCCTGCTCTGGATCGTTTGCACTGAGGGTCATAAGTTAAACACTCGATAATGCACCGCAGGGTGCTGGAAATCCGCTGACTTCATTTCGTACGCCCCACCATGGTAGCTGACCCAAACGATTCTGACGCCACATCTGTCCCTGTCCAGTTGGGCGAGCGGAGTTATCAGATTGAAATAGGCTCGAAAGCCACAAACCAATTCGCAGCAGCGGTTTCGGATGCCCTGGGCGATATGTCGCACGCGCTGTTTATTGTGGACCAAGCCGTTGCCGATCAGTGGGGCAAGCCGCTCGCCGAGCAATTGCAGTCGAATCAAGTTCGCGTCGATTCTCATTTGGTTCCCTCCGGAGAACCCAGCAAATCGTTCAAGCAACTTGAGTCCCTTTTGGAATGGATGCTTAGTACCGGCGCAGATCGTCGCAGTGTTGTTGTCGCTGTGGGCGGAGGAGTGATTGGTGACTTGGCAGGTTTCGCCGCTGCATCGTTCACGCGCGGAATTCGATTTGTCCAAGTTCCCACGACTCTGCTTGCGATGGTAGATAGTAGCGTTGGTGGCAAGACTGGAATCAACTTGCCGACAGCTAAGAACATGGTCGGGGCGTTTTGGCAACCATCGCTTGTCTGGATCGACACCGATGTTCTGTCCTCGCTTCCGGATCGGGACTACATCAGCGGATTAGCGGAAGTCATCAAGTACGGTGTGATCGACGACGCTCCCTTTTTCGATTGGTTGGAATCAAACTGCCAGGCACTCGTTAATCGTGAAAGCGCTGCTGTTCGTGAAGCCATTGCACGCAGTTGTCAGTCAAAAGCAAACGTCGTTGGAGCGGACGAGCGCGAAACCAGCGGACGCAGAGCCATCCTGAATTACGGTCACACTTTCGCACACGCTATCGAAGCAACGGCCGGCTATGGAACGCTGACACATGGCGAAGCCGTTGCGATTGGGATGCAAATGGCAGCCAATCTGGCGATTTCGCTGGGGATGTGCGATGCCGAGTTGTTAAAGCGTCAGACTGCTTTACTGCAAAACGTAGGTCTGCCGATTACGTTTGCCGACGCAAGCACAGAAGAGATGCTGCCGGTGATGCAGCGCGACAAGAAAGTTGCCCACGGAAAACTGCGATTCATTCTGCCAACCAAAATTGGTGAAGTCGAATTGGTTGGCGACGTTCCTGGGCCTGCCGTTGTCGCAGCAATCCAAGCTTGCGTTTGAGGAATCACGCCACGGGTCACTTCATGGGATTCCTCCCGTGTATCATGTGGCCGCTACACCTCACTGCTATTGTGCAGTTCGCTGCCTTTCAACCACTTCGTACTTTTACTGCGTGATTGCCATGCGTTTCCTGCTCCCTGTCATGATTTTGTTGTCGTCCACTTCGGCGTTTGCACAACGCGAAATGGATCCCATTCGACTGACACACGGACCCATGTTGGGGCAGCCGACTGCGACGTCGATGATGGTCTGGGGCAGGACTTCGCAGCCAGGTGAATTCACCGTTCACTACGGCACCGACAGCAAGGCTTTGGACGAAGTAAGCCAAGTTGGCAGAACCACGATCGATCGCGATAACACAGGCGTAGCGAAGCTAACTGATCTGAAACCCGATACTCGGTATCACTACCAGACTTGGGTAAACGGACGCCCTCATGGTATGCCGGGATCGTTCATGACTTTGCCCAGTGCCGACGAGTCGCGAAATGCAGAGCATAATCCAGATGGGCTGTTCAACTTTCGTTTTCAAATTGGTTCCTGCGCTAACCAAAACCCGCTTCACGGCCCCGGTCATCGCGCCACGACATATGAACATCTCAATGCGGACTGGGCCGACAAAGTTCACTTTCACATCATGAATGGTGATTGGCTGTACGAGGAACTGCGTCGATATCCACCCGAAGCTTGGCGGCTAACGCAAAACGTCGCCATGTTGCCTTTGGTCGTCAACGTGATGCCGACCATCGTTGGCGTTTGGGAAAACTACAAGCTGTATCTGTCGCGAGGCACCGAGTTAGCGAAGTGGCATCGCAACATGCCCAGCTACTTCACGTTTGACGATCACGAACTTGTCAACGACATCTGGGGATCGTCCGAAGCGGGCAAACGGCATCGGCGAACCGTCTTTCGTGATATCGGCACTCAGGCATGGCACAACTATCTCGGCTGGGCGAACCCGCAAGAGTTCGATCATCCCATTCACTTTGGCAAGGGATCGATGCGAGCCGGCAGCGATCTACTGACCGACACCGACGTTGATTTCACCCAGATACCGCTCGCCGAGATGACGAACCTGCACGTTCACTGGGGGACGGACGAAGCCGGTGTGAACGACATGAAGTACGACAACGACGACGGCAACAAGAACTCGTACGTCTACGATATCGTCGAAGTCGTTGACAAGCACACGCTGCGTCTACACATGCCAGCGAAAGTGGATGACCCGGAACTGAGTTACTCGATCGGCCGACGCAGCTACGGAAAATTCCGCGTCGCGAATTGCGAGTTCTTTCTAATTGATACTCGCGGCGATCGCGATATGCACGACGTATCACAGCGCGACAAGCCTGGTGTGTCGATGCTGGGAAAACCGCAGCGTGAATGGTTGCTCAAGTCGATGAGGAACAGCGATGCCGATTTCTTTTTTGTCATCTCAACGGTGCCTTTCATGATCCCTCACAGCGGTGCGGGTGGCTTCGAGGCGGA
>CAYUGI010000326.1:0-5948 GCA_964444105.1 uncultured Pirellulaceae bacterium | reverse complement strand
GGGCAAAGTGTTATGCCGATCTGACCAACGATGCAACCCGGCTTTGAGCAAAAAAGCCAACGTTTTATGGGGTTTTTGGCAGTGGGCTTGACGAGCCCCCGGCAAAATGGTTTCCCCAAACCCTTGCCGGGGGGATTCAAAACGGCTCGCTGAACACAAAATCACTTCGCCTGAGGATGGCGTTGAGAGGCACAAACGCCTGCGCCGTTGTCACGGCAGGCCCTGACGTGACTGCATGTTGGTGCGCTGCGTCAGGGCCTGACGCAGCAACGATAAGGTTTAACGCAAGGCTTGATCGACTGCATCATTGCGAAGCGTTGTTTCGACATCGTTTCCTTGAGCAACCTCATCTGCTGCAGACGAAAGCAATTCCAATCGCGACGAAACACTGCTCATCGCTTCGTCCACGCGATCCACGCGGTTACTGGTTGCGATGCTGGTAGGTGACGGTGAGGCAACGCGGTTGTTCTGCACGTTCCATAGATCGCCTTCGTCGGTCGCCAACACGACGGTTTCATCGGACGATGTCGCGGGAACAAACACGTCCGCGACAGTCGATGCAGCTGCCGCGATTTGTTCGCCTTGAGCTGCGCCGTCGCCAATGGGTAGCGATGGTGATTCGATCAATTCGCCCTGCGCTGAACCGGTTGTCGCCGATGCCGAAGCACTGTTGTTGAACGTCACTGTGTCCGAAGCCACATTGATTTTGAACAATCGCAAATCATCGACTTGGCCACGCGTCTGGAAGTTCGCGTTGTTGGCGGTGTTGATGGTCGCTTCGATCGCTTGCCCCGTATCATCGGTCCCTAACAGCGTCACCGTGTTGGACGTGGAATCCATCGTCGCAACGGGATCCTGAATCGTTGTCGTGCTGGACGTTGCCGACGAAAGAACGCTGCTGCCACCTGGAGCGACCGCGACCAAAACACTCTCGCTGGACGCGGAGCCCAACCAGTCACGAATTGAGAGGAATTCGGGGCGTAAACGACCTAAGTTGGTATCCACCGTCGCATCACCGTCAGCGGGACCACTTGTGACAGCGATCTCCTGTGCCACCGCTCCGTTTGCCAAGAAAGGAACCGCTGGGATTTGTACGGTGTAGCTACCCGGCAACACCTGATCAAACGAGTGGTTGATGGTCTGTGCTGCATCGGCATCCGCGGCCACCACCGCGGCCGAATCCAGCTGATCGCCCACCAAGTCATTCCCCACTAGCCGAATGCCCGAGATTGCGAAGCCATTGGACTGAACCACGATATTGCGTGCAATGAAATCATTGACGACGACCGAGATCGTTCCGTTGCTGGTCAAACTGCCATCATTGACGCTGTAGGTGAACGTGTCCGTGCCGACGAACGTTCCCGAAGGCGGAGTGTAGAGAATGTCGCCAGATGTTGCATCGATTTGAACGCTACCGCCGGCCGAAGGGGTGCCCAGCTGAGTGAACGTCAGAGTTTCCGATGCTCCGTCAACGTTGCTCGGCAAGTCCGAAATCGCTAGCACCGACGTTTCGCCCGAAGCCCGGTTCACATTGACGGTCGGGTTGGCAATGGGAGGAGCATCGTTCACGCCTGCAACCGTAAACGTGGCCGTTGCAGTCGCAACTCCGCCGCCGGTATCACGGACGGTATAAGTCACCGTTTCGACGCCAAAGAAATTCGCTGCCGGTGTGTACAAGATCTCGCGAGCATCGCTGCTAATCGCGACGGTGCCGCCTTGGCTGGGTGTCCCCAGCGAATCAATCAAAAAGGCCTCGCCATCCGCGTCGGCCGTGTCATTGTCCAGCACATTGTAGGAAGCTTGCACGGCGTCTTCGCTCAGCGTGAACGAATCATTGACGACCGTCGGCGCCGCATCCGCCGACTCCACCGTCACCGAAACTGTCGCCGTGCTGGTCAGTGAACCATCGCTGACTTCATACGTGAAGGTCTCGTTGCCCACGAAACCCGCTGCAGGCGTGTAGTTGACCGTCTGACCGTTCGCCGCAATCGTCACGGTACCGCCGTTGCTGATCGAATTGACCGCAGTGACCTGCAAGGTTTCGCCTGCGTCGGTGGTGTCATTGGTCAGCACAGCCAGCGAGTTGCTGGTCGAATCTTGGCTGACCACGAATGTGTCATTGACCGCAACCGGTGCATCGTTGACGCCCGTAAAGTTCACAGTCACGGTGGCGGTTTGCTGAATCCCAGCTGAATCACTGACGCGGTAGGTAAACGTCGATTGCCCATCAAAATTGGCTTCGGGCAAGAACGTCACTTCGCCATTGGTCAGTGTCACCGTGCCGCCTTCAGCAGGCTGCGTGACCGAAACAACACTCAGGGTGTCGTTGCCTGACGCGACATCGTTTGCCAACACATCTAGCACGCGAGCCGGGTCGCCTTCAGTAAACGCAAACGTGTCGTTGACCGCCGTGAACGCTGCTCCCACCGGAATATTGACGCTTCCAAACGCGATCGCGTCTGTCGGGATTTCTCCGTTGATGCCGAACAACAAGATTTCACTGCCCGATGCTTCGCCGGTTTCTGTGCGGAACGCGGCCGTGCCGGCAGCGAATGCTTCCATCTGGACCGATGCCACCAAACTGGTTTGAATCCGCGTCGCTTCGATCGCCGAAGACGTTCCTCCGACTTCATCGATTAGCCCGTTGGTGATGTTTCCGGTCGTGAATCGCGGCAGATCAGTGCCGAAAGTAATCGAAGTTCCCGCCACGGGCCGAACCAGGGTGTTGTCAAACAACACATCCAAGTACGTAGCGAAAACGCCCGCGCGAGTCAGCACGCCACGCGCGTCGGTCGTATTGATGTTCAGTGTAAACCGCTGACCGACATCCAAACTGGTGATTACGTTGCCGTTGGTGTCCAACAATTCAAGGTCGATCTCGACCAACGCTTCGTCGGCAACTTGGACATCAAAGGACTCCGACAACGTATTGCCAGCAACATCTGTCAGCGCGACCGTAAACGTGTTCGCTCCGATTTGGCTAGCCGACGGTGTCCAGTCGATCACGCCGGTGGCACTGTCGATGGTTGCCCCGGTGGGTGCCGCGGTTAGTTCGTAAACGACTCCGCTGCCCTCTTCATTGCTGATCAAGTCCGACGAATACGCTCGCCCGACATTGCCAGACGTGACGGCCGATCCAACAACGGACGCGGGAGCGTTTGAGTCGAAGACGACCGTGATCGGCGACGAAAGATCGCTGGTAACACCGCTTAACGTTTGCCGTGCAGCAAGCGAATAGGTGCCGTCGCCCAAAGCGGCGATATTGTTGGTGCTGATAATCACCGAATTGCCCGAAGCCAGTGCCAGCCCGATGTTGACGCCAGTGTCGACGTTGATGATTTCGACTTGAGCGCCATCGGTCACGCCGTCCACTTGGAACGTCAATGTGCCGACATTGGTGACATTGTCAGAATTGCTGGTGCCCGAATCCGTTCCGGCCAACAGATCCAATCCCGTGGGTGTCGCCAGTGAGTCGGAGGTGAAATTAAACGTCACCAATTGCGAATCAAAGTCGCTGCCGCTGTTCCCCTGGACTCCGGGGCCCGGACGTACTCCGACCAAAACGTCGACTTCACCGGTGAAACCAGCCGCCGGCGTCACCGTCACCGCGCCAGTGTTTTCGTCCACATCAACGGAGGCATTGGCCGCATTGGATTGTAGATTCGCTAAATAGGTGACCGCATCGCCTTCCACGTCGATGCTGGTCAACTGAAGTGTCGCGGGACTTCCGGCGGCAAACTCCGTCGGCACGGCGATGTCATTCAAAAACGGTTGCCCGTTGCGATTGTCCTGCGTCACCGTGACTTGCATCGTTTCGCTGTGCGTGTTCCCGTCGGGGTCCGTCACCGTGACGGTGACGCTGGTGGTTCCGGTCGCATTGCTGGCAGCCTTTAGCATCACAACGGCATTTTCGTTATCGACAAACGTGTCAATCGATTCGATCGTGATCGGCATTGTCGGCACGCTGGAGTTGTTGGTCGCGTGCGAACTGATCGCTTCGCGGACGTCCTCGCCTTCGACCAATTGCCCGAAAATCGAGTGGTTGAAGTCCAGGTGACGAGCTTGACTGGCTGTCTCGACAACGAAGAACTGCGAGTTGTTTGTGTCATCACTTGTCTTCGCAAATGAAAGCACGCCGGACTGATTGTGCTGCAGGTCGGGGTGGAAGTCATCATCGAAATTGCCCAACGTCGATCCTGACGTGCCTGTCCCGGTCGGGTCGCCCGCTTGGATCACAAATGTGGGTGTCACGCGGTGGAAAATGATCCCGTCGTAGAATCCCGCGTCTGCCAAATCAGCAACGCGTCCCGAAGCGCGCGGCGCACGCTGCTCGAACAATTCAAACACCATGTCGCCGTAGGTTTCCATATCGATGCGAATCGATCGGTTGCCCGTCAGCACAACGGCTTCCAACAAAGCGGGATTGTCAGCGGTTACCGTAACGGTTTGTGCGCCACCATCAGGGTCGTAGACATCGATTGGAATGTGCAGCGGTGAACCGATTCCGACCGTCTGATTCCCCAGCGGCGCAAATGTCGGATCCTCACTTTGCGGGATCGGGACGCCAGAACGTTGGCTGAGTTCTGCGAGTGAGAGGACGCCAGTCTCTCTTGATCCATCGGGAAACTCCCAGGTCGGATACTGCGTGATGCCTTCGTCAATCGCGATCTGACCGGGCGAGCGATCCGGGTTGGTGACTTCTACGAACGGCAAATCTTTGCCACCATCCTGAAACAGTTCCTTCTGCGTCGTGCACGCAGGACACCACTCCGCGCCGAAAAAGACGGTGCCGCTGTCCGTCAGGTCTTGGGCAAACTGCACCAAGTCGTTCACCAGTTCGCCCTGTGCTTCGCGCGCCGGCCCAAGATCGTCGGTTTGGATTGGCAGCGTGTTTTCGACCGCATCGGGAGTGCCCGTGGCGAACAAGTCCACATCGCCGGCCATCAATTGACGTGATTCCAGCGACTCCAATAGCAAACGGCCACGTCGCGATTTCGCACTGGCTGGCTTGCCGGTCAGACCTGAGAGCCAACTGCGAAGCCGGCTTCGGTTAGGGCTGCGATTTGACTGTGAATCGTCGGATTGGTTCATATCGTTGGGTTTCATCACAAACGGTTTACGCATCAGAGAAGACTCGATTTCAATCCATTGACGGGGCGACTACCAGCAAAACAGCGAAGTATCGATAGCCTCAAATAGCGGTCGGCATGTTCTATCCGTAATGACAAATAAATCCGGCACGACCGCTACCTTTTAACTGGCCGGAAAAGGCAATGACCAGACACAACGATTTAGACGCAAGAAAACGGGGTTTGTTCCCGGTGGCTGAACACTCACGCGAAGCGGATGTACAGGTGCAGCCATTGTCGATCGTAGCTTCGGCAGGCCCTGGCGGAGCATTATTGAGTACAAACCTGAAGCCCGCCGCGTCAGGGCCTGACGGGACAACGATTCACACAGGATCATGCCCGCCGGGATTCCACGGATGACAGCGCAAGATCCGCCTGAAAGCACGCCAACCGCCCTTGATGGGGCCGAATTTACGGATCGCTTCGATCGCGTACTGGCTGCACGTGGGCGTGAATCGACAGTTCGGCCCAATCAACGGACTGATGCCAACTTGATAGCAACGGATCAGCTGCACCATCACCGTTTCGATCAATCGGCGGATCATCACGATTCCAGTTTAGTTTGTAAATGGAGTCAGCAGGCGGAGGTTGCAACGACGTCCTCGATAACGAGCGGCACGTGCGCCGCTCGCTGGCGCTTTTTGATGTTGCGCTAAAACGGAAGAAATCGGCTCCTGCAAGACAAATAACCATTCAATGTTGCGTATTCACAATTCACTCTCCCTCCGGGAGAGTCGAGCCTTAGCGAGGAGAGGGCCAATCCGGTATCGCAGCTCAAACCCGTTTACTCTGCGCGTTTCCCTCCCCGGCCGCTACTGC
>CAYUGI010000325.1:0-5968 GCA_964444105.1 uncultured Pirellulaceae bacterium | reverse complement strand
AAGTGCTTGGAGGGACGTTTTTCGGACGACTCACTCATGACGGTTGGCTCCGTGCCTTGGCAAGGTTGCGTTTGGGGGGGTGTTCGGTAACAGAGAGCTTACCGAATGAAAGAAAGTTCACGTAGCCGGTGTTGTCCATTCGGCTGTTGACGCTGTGGAACATTGGCGTCGGCCAAATGAACGCCAGCGTCTGTGCTGGGTATGTCGCGTGAAACGGAATCGGGGGCCGGGTTAAAGGCCCGTGGCTGGTGTTTCAGTTTACCAACAAGTCTGCTTTGGCAATCAGCACTTCACCCTCCCACGAAAAAGTCGCAAATAGATGGTTGAGTCAACTCGTGGGAGGGTGAAGTAAAGAAACTATCAATCAGCCGGTTTTTGGGTCAACCTAAGATCTATCGCCAGCGGCTCACCGAGTCGTTGACCGGCATTCATTTCGCGGCCGTTTGTTGCGGCTCTGGCTGGGCCGTTGGCGTCTCTTCTTCGTCGGGTGGGACTTGCAGCGAACGAATGAAGTTAATCAAGTGCCAGACGTCTTCTTCCTCGAATTGGCCTTCTACGAAAGTCGCAGCGGGCATGGGCGATCCAGCAATTCCGGCGACGATGCGGCGGTAAATGTCCTCCGCTTTCGCTCCTCCACGGAAAACGCCTTCCTCGAAATTGCGAGGTTTGGCATTGAGCGGTGGTAGTGCACCTCGTGCCAAAAGCGGAATCAACGCTTCGCTGTCCTCAGGTTTCAGGCCAGCTCGCGTCGTCCAGTCTTTGGTCCAGTCGTCGTAATCATTCGTTGTGCCGTTGCCGAGCCCATTTTCGCCGTGGCACTTGCTGCACGAAGCGATCTTTCCGACGAATAGTTTTTGACCTCGCTCGATCGACTTAGCCAACGAATCAGCTTGTTCGCCGTCTTGAAGCTTGGTGAATTCTTCGTAGGAATCGGCCACCGGAATATCGGCCGGCGGATCGGGGACTTCGATCAGCTCATCTTCGGCTTCCAGCCAAGCGTCCGCGGTATCCAAAACGATGTCCTCGGCTGCCTCCCACGACTCGATGCAGAAGAAGAATTCGTCGATCGCCTCTTCCGCTCGTTCCGAAAAGGTGAGCGGTTCTTCGGGCTCACTGGATTCGTCGTCTGACTCTTCCAAGGGTTCGGCTATCTTGAACTTCGATTCGTAAGTCGCGACCAACGATTTCAGGTCAGACAATTCTTGCGCGACGGTTTGGCCTGCGACTTGCCAGTTCGCGTCATCCTTCAGATCACGGAAATCGTCGAATGTGTCCTCGTCAAACTCTTCGCCGTCGATGACCAAATCTTCTGCTTTGAACTCAGCAGGCTCAAAGTCTTCCGATGGCCCTTCGGGATTTCGTTTCGTCGCTTCGGCTTTGACCCATTCATACATGGCGTAGTTAATGACGCGCTCACCGGACTCCAAGTCGAGTTCTTGGTTTGCGAAATCAATCAAACCGCGTTCCAGTTCACCTCGCATGGACAGATAGATCACGTAATCCGTGATCGCTTCCACGTCTTCGTCTTTCAGTTCCGGAATCTTCTTCATCGCGGTGCCGTTGATGCCATTGGCGATCAAGTTCACAAGATCACTTCGCGTTGGTTTAGCAGACCGGGACGTTGATTTGAATTTGAAGACACCCATTCGATAATCTCGCGGGTAGGGGTTCAAGATTGCCGAGGTTGTTCCGCGCCCGTTGCCAGTAATGCCGTGGCAGGTCGCGCAGTATTGACGATACAGACCGCGGCCTTCCGCGAACGGTCCGGCAGCTTGGTGGATTCGTTCCATCGAAACCAAGTCCGCATAGTCCTCTTCCTCGGTCACGACGCTTGGCAGCTTCGGCTCGTCCGGAGTGCCGAACATCTTGTCGGTCACCCAATTAGCGTCTTCCAGAGCTTGATCGTAGGAAACGTCGTCCTTGATTTGGTACTTCATCGCATGAACCATATTTGGTTCAAACGTGGCCACCTTGGGGGCTCTTTCTGAACACCCGAATGCCATGGCGATGACGCAGGCGGAAAGCGAGCAAATGGAGCGACGAAGAGCGTTTTGGGTGGGCATGTTTCTTCCAGCGAAAACAAATCGGTTCAAGGTGGGACGTGTCATTATCCGCGAGATCAATGCTGTGAACAGCCAAAAAAACGGGCTTCGAGACGCTTTGGCGCGCGTCAGTTTGTCGCGGCGTGTTTAAGGGCCACGCCGATTCTGGCGATCACCTTCTCTTTACCGAGAACCGCAAGCGTTTCAAACATTCCGAATCCCGCAGGGACACCGGTGACGGCAATCCGCAAGGCGTGAATGATCTGTTTTAGCTCGATCGATTCGGCTTCACAAAAAGCTTTCACATGACTTTCGCAGGCTGCCGCGCCAAAGTCGGTAGCGTCGCCTAAGTAGGTTGCGACTTTCTCCAATAGATCGCGTGCGTCATCTGGCTTGAGGATTCGCTTTTTGAAAGCTTTTTCGTCAAACGAAATCTCATCGGAAAAGCAGTAGTCGAAATCGATGATATCGCCCGCCATTTTCAATCGGTCTCCTGCTCCGTCGACCACGGCTTGCAGTTTCGCAGTCGCGTCGTCGCCCGCCAGGAAGCCGGCACTTTTCGCATACGGTGTGACGAGTTCAAGTTTTTGGTCGCTCGGTAGCGCCGCGAAAGCGTCGCCCTGGAACGATAGTAACTTCTGCGGATCAAACGAGGCTGGCGAGCTGTTGACGCGGTCAAGTTTGAACAACTCAATCATCTCTCGAACGCTGAACTTCTCTCGCTCACCGTCCAGCGACCAGCCAAGCAACAGCAGGTAGTTCAGCATCGCGTCGGGTAGGAATCCGATCTCGCGGTAAAAGTCCACGATGACGGGGTTGAATGTGTCCGCTTCGGTAGCGATGTCGCATCGATCGGCAATTGCTCGTCCGTGTGCCAGCAAGTCGGCGAAGCCTTTGTTCTTTTCGTACTTGGCCAATTTGCGTTTGCTCAGCTTCGCCGTGCCGCCTGGTTCGGCGACATAAGGCACGTGTGCGTATTGCGGTCGTTCGTAGCCAAGTGATTCCAAAATGAAAATTTGTCGCGCCGTGTTGGGCAAGTGCTCTTCGGCTCGGACGACGTGAGTGATCTGCATGTCGCCGTCGTCGACAACGCTAGCGAGGTGATAGAGGCAACTTCCATCGGCACGCTGGATCACGTGGTCCGCTTCGGAAGCCCAAGCCACGCGGACTTCGCCGCGGACAAGGTCGTTGATGACACATTCGCCTTCGCGCGGCATTTTTAGCCGGACAATCGCTGTACGTCCTTCGGCCTCGAACTTCGCCGCGGCGTCGTCATCTTCGGCCATCCAGGTTCTGTCGTAGACAAACTGTTCGCCCGCCGCTTTGGCAGCCTCGCGCTGAGCAGCGAATTCCTCAGTCGTGCCGTAGTCACGGTAGGCATGACCGCTATCCAAGAGCTTTTGTGCAGCCGCTTTGTGAGCCTCGGATCGCTGAGACTGGTAGTAGGGCGCGTGAGGGCCATCCACGCCGGGACCTTCGTCCCAATCCATTCCGAGGAACCGAAATCCATTCAAGATCGGCTCGATCGCTTCGGCCACATTGCGTTCCGCGTCTGTGTCGTCAATTCGCAGCACAAACTGACCGCCGGACTGTTTGGCCAGCAGCCAGTTGAACAGCGCGGTGCGGACGCCACCGATATGAAGGTAGCCAGTGGGACTAGGAGCAAAGCGAGTGCGAATCATGGGTATTCAAATTGGGGAGCCGAATCGGATTTCGATTCGATAAGAATACCCGATCACCTAGTGGGGGTTGAACGGGGGAACCTACACGCTGACGCTATGCCGCGCGGCCTTGGCGTTTGATCTTCTTGCGAAGTCGGCGACGTTCTGACTTGCTAAGTGAATCCCAGTCGATTTCGTCCGGGTCGATGTAGTCGGCAGATTGTGCCGCAGCGGGTTGGGCGGCAAGTTGGGCGGCGGGCTGCTGGGGTTCAGGTTGCGGTTCGTCTGGTTCATCGATCGCTTCTTCTTCGTCAGCGACCGATTCGGCTTTCTTTTTTCGCCATGACAGACCGAAACGTCGTTTGGTTTTTGCTGGTGCTTCGTTATCTTCGGCTAGTTCGTTTTCGGCTAGTTCCTCTTCGACTTCGTCCGCGGTTTGGCTCTCATTCGCTTCGTCAGCGTCTAGACGCAGGCCAAAGCGACGCTTTTTCTTCTTTCGGTTGGAAGCGGATTCGGCGACTTCGTCCTGTTCGTCGTTTTCTGGTTCAATCGAATCAGGTTTTGCGGCCCGCAATCCAAACCAGCGACGCTTGCCTTGCGATGCAGTTGATTCGTCGGCAACTGATTCTTCGTGCCGAGATTCGTAATCGTCCTCGCCCGTGAAGACTTTCTTCCGCATGCTGCCAACGCGCTGCGATAAGGTCGCTTCGTCGGATATGCCGCGCACTTCGCGGTATAGCATGCGCAAATAGCCACCGACGGCTAGGAATAAGGCTGTGTAGCCGAGTAGCGGCGCTGAAGTGACTAGCACCCAGCGGTTGATCGATTCAACTTGAAAGAGCTGCCACTTGGATGCTTCGGGGAGGGCCAGCAACGCGCAAGCGATGGCAATGAAAGCCAGTGCCCAACGTGAACGCCTAAGGTCCGCGACCATTCTCAATGCGAGGACGATTCCGCCGACACCTAGGAAGACTCTTAGCCAGTCGTAGCCGGAGAAGGCGACTCGTTTGCCGATGACCGCATCGATCAGAGAACCCATCCAGGCAACGCCGGAGACAAGTGAGTTGATGCTTGCCAGTAGCAGGACGACAATGACGATTCGCCAGAGCCGATAGTGCCCGGCATAGTCATCGTTGCGATAGCGGCGCAGTTGATAAATTAGTAGCGAGGCGCCCGACGATCCGGCCAGCATCACGCATGTGAACCAACGACCAAAACTGTCGGGGCGATCGAGTCGTAGTGGTCGAGCAATTTCGGGTGCGTAGGCAAGCGATGGCCACGTCACCGCAGCGTAGTGTCCGTAGGTCAGCAGCAAGGCTGTTAACGCGATGCAGCTTGCGACGATCGCGAGCGACGCTCGAGAAACCGGGACGAGAGAAAACCAGCGTCCGCGCAGGCGGCGATGAACTTTGGATCCGTAGGCCTTGGCTGGCTGACGAGCTTCGCGCAGCTTCTCCTTGGCTCGTCGGCTTGCTGCCGTCGGGCGTGACGTGTCGGCGGATTGCGCTGAGTACAAAACTCGGCGTCGCCGTCCGGTCGTGGTGCGTCGTTCGGGAGGCATCCTTGCCCGTTCTAGACCGTCGCTGATTTGCGGTTTGTCGGCTGTCGATTGGCAGCACATGCGTCTTGTCGGTTGCCGATTGGCAGCCCAAGCGCCGAGCGTACGGAAAAATGCGAAGCTGGGTCAATCGATCCTACCAGCAGTTGCTGTCAAATATTCTCCTGGCCATTTCCTGGGTTTCCAAGGGGCTACCAGGCCTGGGTTTCCAAGGGGCTGCTACCGACGATCATGAACACTGGAGGGGTACTAAGGTTAGTTCTCCCACCTTCGGCAGGATTCGTTCAGGCGACCGGCGCAAGTGTCCTGCTCGGGCTGGCCACGGTCCCGGAAATACGGTCCCGGAAATACGGTCCCAGAAATACCGTCGAGGAAATAAAGGATCAAAGCCCAGGAAAAAGAAAAGCGAGGCATCCAAACCATAACGAGTTGCGGCACGTATCACGCCCACGCGTGGAGGGTTTCAACGCCGAATATCACTCTCGCTCTACCCGAAAGATTAACGCGTTTTGTTGGAACTGTTTGGGAAGGCAGGCGTCTGTGTGAGGCGACTCGAACGCCATCCCAGGTTCGTGAAAATGTCCCGAATAACATTTGCATAAATCTGCTAGCGAATCGAATTCTTTCCCTTGACTACTACAACCGTTTCGCACATCGTGTGCATGTAGCTGAAATTTTCCACAGGCCACTGGGTTGATGTTTTCCTC
>CAYUGI010000324.1:0-5969 GCA_964444105.1 uncultured Pirellulaceae bacterium | reverse complement strand
GGCTAATGGCGGTCCCGTGTGCCGTCAATCGAAATGCCGCGAATCGAAGTGAGACCCGTCGCCCCAGGCCAGTCTTTGAGCGAAACCCTGCCACTTTCGTGTCAATTCGGTGTCGGCATTTCCGCCGATCTGTTATCAACGTTCAAAACTGTCGCCGCCCACGAACTCGGATACTTCTCGTGATCGCTCTTTGGATTGGAATTCCTCTTTTGTTGCGATATGCACTGCTAGCTGTTTCAGGACTGATTGCCGGCGCGGCGGCCAATTATCTGATCTATACCTGGTGCTACTTTCCCCGGGCGATCAGTCCTTGGGCACCCAAAGACGATGAAGCTCCCCAGCGACAAGGGCTTGATCGAATTCCTGTCGTGGGATGGTTCGGGCTCAGACGTGAACGCGAGATACACGGCAATGGGTTTTGGATGCGGCCGCTGCTGATCGAACTGACAATGGCAATCGCATTTCCATTGCTGTACTGGTATCAGTCACACTCGGGAGGCCTACTGCCGGATGACTTGTTGCGCAATGCAAAGATGCTGGCGGCGTTTGAACCGTGGGGAACGCAGGTTTTTTTCGGTCATGCTTTGCTGTTGTTCTTGCTGGTCGCCAGCACATTCATCGACTTTGATGAGCAGACGATCCCCGATGTCATCACGGTTCCGGGAACGATCATCGCCCTGATCTTGGCTGCTTGTTCAGCGAACTGGTTTTTGCCCGTGTACTTGCCCGCAGCAGTTCCGCCACGCTTGAGTCCCATCCTCTTTAGTCTGCCTTGGGGCGATATGGCACCCAAGTGGGCAACCAGCACGGGTCTACTGACAGGACTGGCGATCTGGAGTGGCTGGTGTTTTGCATTGGCCGACCGCCGAGTAATTCTGCGGAAGGGATTTGCCAAGGCGATCGAGTTTTTCTGTGCGGGGTTAACCCGTTTGCCGACTTGGAAACTACTAGCCGGAATCTGGATTGCCGGATTGATCGGCATCAGCATCGTTTTCAAGATCGGCGGCGATCATTGGCAAGGGCTACTGACTTCGCTGATTGGTTTGGCGATTGGCGGCGGAATCGTCTGGTCGATTCGGATCGTCGCGTGGTTGTCGATGCGCCGCGAAGCGATGGGGTTTGGCGATGTGACGCTGATGGCAATGATCGGCGCGTTCTTGGGATGGCAAGCGGCACTACTTACCTTTTTCCTAGCACCATTCACATCGATCTTAATTGTGTTGGTCAAGCTGCTCATCACGGGCGAAAAGGAAACGCCCTTTGGACCTTACCTCAGTGCGGGGGCCGTGCTGACCGTTGTCTTCTGGCCGAGTCTGTTTGCCTGGTTCGAGCCAAATTTGAAAATACTCGGACCGATGCTGTTGCCCTTCGCTGCCGCCATGCTGGGGCTGATGGGCGTGATGCTGTTTGCAATGCAGGTCATCAAAGGCTTCTTTTTGCGTCGATAGCGACAAGACGACCAGCGGCAAAAACTTGGGTTCAACCCTTCACGCAAGGAGAGGTGGACTTGCGCCCGCTGATGATTAACTGAACGGCGTCGTACGCTGCATGAGCGGCGATTGGCACGAGTAGGTTCTCTGTCCAGATCAGCAGCAAACCGAAGTAGAGCCCCATGATCGCAGCTAAGACGACGTAAAGCTTGGTGATAGGGTGCACCAATCCAAATGCGATGGACGACGCCACCAAGGCAGCGCCCAACTGAACCATCGTCGGTCCACCGTCACCGCCTGCAGCCAAGAAATACATCAGCCATCCGCGGAATAGTAGCTCTTCGCCGACGCCTGCACAGATGCTGATCAAGACCAGTTCGATACCCCGCAGCTCCAGCAAGGCTTTGAACATTCCGTCTTCGCCCAGACGTTCCAATGCGCGGACACTTTCAAACGGAAGCCTTCGCACCACGTCAATGAAAACGAGAACCGGGATCGCGGCAAGGCACCCATAGCCGATTCCTTTTGCGATCATCCACCCATTCTCGAAGGAAAACTCAGGGATCATCGCTCGTGCATCGGGACCCAACGCCCAGCCCAAAAACAGAGCGAGGGCACCGAGCGCCAATTCAAAGACGACAGCAGTCGTGAAGAGTTCGTCCGGCGTGTGCTCGGACGTTTCGTTGGGAGAATCCGACAAGAGGAACTGCCGATGCGTCGTGTTAAGGAACAGAAACGTGGACTCAGATTGTGACAAGAAAGTGACGCGGCGGCAGTACCCCAGATAAATACGTTCGGGCCGAAATCGTCCCGCCCAGCAAAGCTGTAGCGGACTTTTCAGTCCTCGCTCTGCCTCCGGGAAAGTCGGACGCAGTAGCGGCCCAAGAGGGTAAATCGTGGTGTCAATGAATGTCTTCGGCTGTCTGGAATGGCCCTCTTCCTCACCAACGCTCGACTCTCCCTCAACGGAGAGTGAGCGTTTGAATTGATAACGTTCGTGCGATGAGCCCAGAATTTCGGTAACATTGGTGCCAGTGAGTTCGAGCTGTTCAGAGGGAGAGGGAAATGCGTCTCTGTGGTTAAGAGATCTCAGAAATCGCAAACCACGCCGCTAGAACTCCCCCTGCGGCTTGCTGCGGTTTGTTTGTAAGAAAACACCAGCACAATCACTTTTTCACAAAAACTAATCAAAGGTAAGTTCTATGGATGCGATGGATGTATTGGGCGCGTTACTCGGCAAGAAGGCAAGCTCGGGTAGCGCCGGAGGTAATATCTTAAAAGACATGCTCGGCGGCGGCCGCCGTCCTTCGCCTCCCGCTCAACAGCGTCGTGCACCACAACCCCGTAGCCAAAGCCGACCACGTACGATTGGCGACGCAGCGAAAAGCCTGGAAGACCTGCTAAACGTCTCCAACAGTCATCACGACCAACGCCGCCAAATGCCCGAGCCGCAGCGACAAGCTCCGCCACCACCGCCCACTCCCGAACAAGAATCGCTGAACGAACAATCGATGGTGCTGATCCGCGCGATGGTCAACGCTGCGAAGTCAGACGGACAGATCACGCAAGAAGAACAAGAAGCCATCTTGAAGCGGATGGATCACGTTTCACAGGCGGAAATTGATTTCCTACGTCAAGAGTTTGCCGCAAAAACCGACGTGCGTGACTTTGCCTGGTCCGTTCCTCTAGGAATGGAAGAACAGGCTTATGCGATGTCGGTTATCGCGATCGACTTAGACGAACAGAAGGAAGCTCAGTACTTGGGTGACTTAGCTCACGGCCTGCGACTCGCCCCCAAACGATGCAACGAAATCCATCGCAAGTACGGCGCCCCGGAAATTTTCCAGGAAGCCTAGCCGGCACCTGCTCGGTCATTTCGGTTGACTCACTCGGTGTTGGTGCTTGCGTAGGTTGTTAGGGACCTGCGCGATGTTGCGCTGCCAGTGACCGCAGGACTTTCACTGCAACCTTGTTTTCGTGTACCTCCCTTGTTAACCGCCCATTGTTGACCAACGAAATCATGAAGCCACTTCTCTTAATCCATTCGCTTGCCTTTTTCGTGACTCTGAGCCTGGCGACAGCCGTAGCGGCAGACGACTACAAGCCGGAGCTCTTCAAGTCGATTGAATTGATCTACGAAGAGAACTTCGACACCGACGGGCCTCTGGATGTTGGCGAGCATTGGGTGATTCGGCAACAGACTCAGTGGAGTGTCAAAGATGGGATTCTGACGGGGGATCTGGCCACGCAAGAGTATCAAAAGATGATGCAGGAAAAGAAAGACGGCCATGATGGCACTCGGCCGGTCATCTTCCTGAAGCCTGTGCCAAAAGCCTTCGTCGTTCAGATGCGTGTGCGTTACAACGAAACGGAAAAGAAAGGCAGGAACCGCGGTTCATTGCTTGACCTCGGTCACCACGTCAACTCGTTCATTTTCGGCCAACCGGATACCAAGCTGACGCTGCAGAAGAAAAAGAAGATCCTTATCAAGGACAACTTCTTTCCGCTCAATAAATGGAACAATGTCACCATCGAAATCAAAGAAGGAGCGATTCTGATTCAAGTTAACGATCGCAAAGAAACCATCCAAGATTCCATGGTCACGCTCAAGACAGATGCCGAATCACAACAAATCGATTTCAAGGGACAAGACTTTGGAACGGTACAGATCGACTGGGTAAAACTGTACAAAGTGGCTCAGTAGCATTCCGCGCGGCCGAGACATTCGGTCATGCCAAGAACGAAGAGTGCATGCGAATCTGACAGGAAACGTAAAGGGGCACGTCGGGCAACGGTCTACAAAGACCGGTTTTCGGCCATGGCCTTGCCCGCGTCTAAATTGGTGTCGCACCGAGGGATTACCACCAACGAAGCGGGTAACACAGAGGTCATCTTCGTCTTTTCTCTGTGATCCTCCGTGTTCTCTGTGGTTAGCTCTTCTCAGCAGCTTCGCAAGAACTAGCGGCAAGTTGACGGGGATTCGCTCCGATGCCTGATTGAAACACTCGAAACCTGAACGCGATTGATTAGAGGACAGGACTGGAAACCTAGCGATCTCTCCGCCGAAGTCTGTCCGCTGATCCCGGCGAAATCCATCCGATAGAATGAGCATGCGCGTGAGGATCCCTCGCAATTCGATATGCTGGCCATCAACGGTATTAATCGTCGAAGTCACGCGTTAAAGAGGGCTTATCTTGGACTGCTAAAAGTTTGGTTTTTATTGATTTGGGATCACGCAGGTTTTGTTCCGTTCTTCTAATCGCGAAGCGATGGCATGCCGTCCCTTCGGCACTAAAAGACACCGTCGCAACCTGTTGTCAACACTATCTTTTTAGCAGTCCAGGCTTACCCTATCGATAAGCCTCGACGACGATTTGTTTGACGCTGTTTTCTGTTTTCTTCGTTCTCTCCTGTTCAGTTTCCGCTGCAACTTACAATGCCCATGAAATTCGCTCACTCACTTGTACTGCTATGGTTGATTGCCTTCGGAATTACAACCGCAGCGGCAGAGACCACCAAGATTCTTTTTCTCGCTGGCGAGCGATCACACAAGTCTGGCGAGCACGAGTTCAACGCGGGCTGCCAACTGCTCGCGAAAGCTCTCAACCAACAAAGCGGTCTCGACATCCATGCTTGGGTAGTCAACGGTTGGCCTGAAGATGAATCCGTTTTCAATGGAGTGGATGCCGTCATCATTTACTCCGATAGCACGAAGGTCGTTAGCCATGGCTGGGAAAAAGCCGACCAGCTTGCCAAGTCTGGTATCGGACTGATGTTCATGCACTACGCCGTTCACCCGAGTCCTGAGGAAGGCGCCAGGTATTTTCGGCCTTGGATCGGTGCCGCCATGGAAACTGGCTGGTCCGTGAATCCTCACTGGGTCGCCGACCTGAAGACGCTTCCCGATCACCCGATCTCAAGCGGCGTCACGGACCTTGTCCGCGCCTACGACGAGTTCTACTACAACATGCGTTTCCAACAAGATCGCGGCCAAGTCCTCGACCTTGTCACTGCCGTCCCGACCCCGGATCGTCTCAAGCGTGTCATCAACCTCTGGAACCAGCACGGCGTCGATGGCATCGGCAAGCAGCAAACCCTGATGTGGGGGATCGAGCGCAAAGACGGCGGACGCGGCGTCGGATTCACTGGTGGCCATTATCACCGTAACTGGGCCATCGATGACTTCCGCAAAATCGTCCTCAACGCAGTCGTGTGGGTCGCTGGCGTTGAAGTACCCAAAAACGGAGTCACCTCCCTAGCCGTGACCGAAGAGGCGCTTAATGCCAATTTGGATGAGTACCCCACAAAAAATCCTTGGATCCCTCTTCCCAACGTAAAGGAGTTCATGAAGCTCCCCGCTGCCAAAAACGTTTCCATGGATGACTACGAAAAAGCGGATGCTGCGAAGAAGAAGCAACGCGCGAAAAAGCGGCAAGCCGCGAATCGCTAACGGAGAAAAAGAGTCGCCAGCAGAACGCAAAATGGTGAAACACAACGGGGAGTCCAGCTGCGGAGCAGCGACGGAATGTAGCCTTGGGC
>CAYUGI010000323.1:0-5975 GCA_964444105.1 uncultured Pirellulaceae bacterium | reverse complement strand
CAACGGCTCATTCAGAACCGAAAGCCCACGCCATGACCGCGGAAGACCAACGGCTCAAGAACTTAGGGAACTGCTCAGTGGTTACACTGCCTTCAACTTCACCTTCAACTCGTCCGCACATCACGGGAAAGGGTTGAAGGTGACGTTTATGTTGACGGTGAAGTTGTTCTTCAAAGATTCAGATCAAGCGTCGTCAAGCAAATCAACGGCGGCAAACGCTTGGCCTTCCAGCATTGCCAAACTCGCTCCACCACCCGTGCTAACGTGGCTGACTTGATCGGCGAATCCCATTTGGTCAACGGCTGCGGCGCTATCACCACCGCCAATGATGCTGGTCGAATCGCTATCGGCAACAGCTTGCGCGACGGCTCTTGTTCCGGCGTCCATCGGTGGTTTTTCAAACACGCCCATCGGTCCGTTCCAAACGACCGTCTTCGCGCTCTTAATGACTTCGCAGTACTTCTTGGCCGTTTCGGGACCGATATCCAAGCCTTCCATGCCGTCGGGAATCTCGCCGGCAGCGACGACCACTTTGTTGCAACCAGCGATATCGCCGAAGTCATCACCGCAATGCGTATCGACTGGCAAATGCAGTTTATCGCCACCTTTGGTCAGCAGTTCTTTGGCCAAGTCAACTTTGTCTTTTTCGACCAAGCTGTCGCCGACTTTTCCGTCTTGTGCCAATGAGAACGTGTAGGCCATCGCGCCACCAATCAGCACCGCATCGCAGATGCCAAGTAGATTGTTGATGACGTTGATCTTATCACTGACTTTGGCACCACCCAGAATCGCAACAAACGGACGCCCGGGCTTGCCAATCGCATCGCTCAAGTACGCGATCTCTTTGGCAACCAAATGTCCGACCACCCGAGGCTTGCCCGCCATTGCTTCGGGAACAGCGACCATCGATGCGTCTTTGCGGTGACAGGTGCCAAACGCGTCGTTGCAGTACACGTCAGCCATCGCGGCCAATTTGCCAGCGAATTCGCTGCAACCGGCTTTTTCGCCTTCGTTGAAACGGACGTTCTCCAAAACCAGTACGTTGCCATCAGTTAGGGCAGCGGCTTTTGCTTGCGCATCATCGCCAACGGTGTCGGTCGCAAACGCGACGGGCTTACCCAATAGCTCGCCCAATTGCTTGGCGGCCGGTGCGAGCGAGAATTTTGGCTCCGGCGAACCTTTGGGCCGGCCTAAGTGGCTCATCAGAATCACGCGTCCGCCGCGATCAACGACGCTCTTGATACTCGGCAATGCCATGCGGATACGACGGTCATCCGTGATGGTTTGATTCTCGTCTAGCGGAACGTTGAAATCGACTCGCATCAAAACTGTCTTGCTAGCAACGTCGATATCGTCAATTGTCTTCTTGGCCATGCTTGTATTTCGTTTGGAGGTTGTTCGGCTTCGGGCCCTGATTATCGGAAAACAGGCGGCAGTGTCGAGTCGGGGCAATTCGCCAGCATCCCCAGGCCAATATCCCGCGTTTTAGCTCCTCTGGCGGCGGTTCTGTTTCCCGGACGCTCTTTTTCTTAACAATGGCGAATCAAACGCCGAATACTTATCTCAAGTGCCCCGTGCTGCAACTTGCCGCTGGGATAGCGCTCTGTGGTGGTGGCCACAGCTTCAACGAGTCGGGGGACTTCGGTGGCGGACGGTTCAATCAATACGTGTGTACGAGGCCTGCGCGCCGTCGTGCTAACGCTGCTGGTCCCAACTTTGTTGGGCGCAGGATTGAGCCTTGCCAGTCTTTCACACGCCGAGGCCGCCGAACCCCGGTCGGCTGGCAACCCATTTTCCAGCCCTTTCGCCGGGTTGGGTAGTGGTTCGCAGCGCAAGCAGGTACTGGCCAACTTGCCGATGAACCGGCTGACGCCTCAAGCAAGAAAACGCATCACGTCGATTGCGAAGTCCCCGACGATTTATCGAAGGCTTCCGACCCAGGCAATCGATTGTGATCGCGACATGTTCTTGTTTTTGACGCGGAATAGCGAAGCTTTGGTGGGGCTCTGGGACTTGATGGGGATCACCCAAGTGAAAACCCGGCGTACGGGAAAGTACCAGTTGGAAGCCGAGGACGGCGCCGGAACGACTTGCACGATCGACTTGATTTACGGCGATTCAAACTTGCACATTTTCGTCGCCGACGGAATGTACGATGGCAAAATGGCCGCCAAGCCGATCAAAGGCAGCGGAGTGTTGGTGCTTCGTAGTGCCTACACCAAGTCGCCAAGTGGTTCGACAACTGTAACGGGAACGCTTGATGTCTTCGTTCAGTTCAACGGCCTTGGAACCGATTTGATCGCCCGGACTTTGAGCGGGGTGATTGGGCGTTCGGCAGACAGCAATTTCACTGAAACGGCTCGGTTCATCGGCCAGGTTTCTCAAGCATCCGCCAAAAACGCACCCGCAATGGTCGATGTTGCTGGGCGATTGCCGCAAGTCGATGAAGTAACGAAGCGTCAATTCGCGGAAGTCATCGCGGGTGTTGCCGCCCGGGCATCTACCTCTAATCGAACCGCGACACCTGCCTTGACTCGCGCGCCACAAGTTCGCGCACCAGCTCGCACCGCCGTGCGAACCATGACGCGACGAACTCAGTAGCTCCGGCGTTACTGCTTGGCACAGCCGCCAATACCGCTAAGTGGAGATTCACTCGGTACGTCAAGCTATTCCCTTCGTTAACGCGAAGAGCAAGTTCTGATGTTACGCAAGTCTTGAATCTCCAGCTTACGGGAAGGTCCGACGCAGTAGCGTCCGTGGAGGGAAGTGCGCAGAGCCAAAAGGTTGAGCTGCGATACTGGATTGGCCCTCTCCTCGCTAAGGCTCGACTCTCCCAAAGGGCAACGCCGTAGCGGATTCTTCCGACTTCACTCGACCTTCGGGAAACGCGATAGCGGATTATCTGTCAGCCGATGGCGCTAGCCTCGGGCCCCGCTACAGCAGAAATCTCGGAGATTTTCGTGTGATGTAATCGCTCGAGTGTTGTCGTGTTTCATCGAACTAGCAAAGCGTATTGGGGTTCCGAGAAAGGCCCGTGGCTAGCGCCATCGGCTTACCACCGTCATTTGCCGCTTCAAAATCCGTTACGACGCTCCCAAACGGAGAGTGAAGTGTGAAAACGCGATATTGAAGCGTGACTTACCGTACAAGAGACGATTTCCTGCCATTTGGCGCAGCGTCAAAACTTGCGTTTCGCGTTAATCAGGAGTATTGAATCTGATCAGCGCGATGTGAGCCGCGACTTCAATGCCGCAATATGTGCCGGCGTCGTTCCACAGCAACCGCCAATGATCGTTGCCCCAGCATCGACCCAGGTTTTCGCAAGTCTTGCGTATTCGACGACACTCGATTCACTCGCGTCATTCCATCCGATCACCCCGTCAGCTGATCCCGCATTGGCGTAGGCGCCAATCGGCACGCCCAGCTTGGCGTCGGCAAGTGCCGTGACAAATGGCAAGGTACGCGTAGCGCAAATGCAATTCACAAGCACTGATTCAGCGCCTAAGCCAACGGCACGGCGAGCGCACGCGACAATTTCCTCGGGCGTTAGCAAGTCGCCATCGGGGCCCGCGGTAAGCGAAAGCCATGTCGGCACGCCCGTACCCACGGCTTGCTCAGTCGCTATCAACGCCTCATCAGTATGGGAAAACGTCTCGCATAGCAGCACATCGCAGTGGGAACTCGCTAACTCCTCCGCCATCTCACGATGCTGATTTGCCGTTGCTGCCGGATCGGCATCGGCTGGCGATAGATCGGGCCGGTAACAATCGGCAAGCGGCGCGATACTGCCAGCGACTTGCATATTCACATCGATCGCATGGCGAGCAATGCGCACCGCGGTCCATGTATACAATCCCCAGAGATCGCCGACAGAACGTTGCTGCGTTCTGAACGTATTGGCCGTATGAACGGTTGCACCCGCCGCAGCATAGTCGCGGTGGATTTCAGCGATCACATCGACGCTTTCGCTGATCGCTGCCGCACTCCACTGAGGTCCGCTGATGTCAACACCGCGATCATCCAGCAGTGTGCCGACGGGCCCGTCCAGGATCGTCAGTTCGCTCATTGAGCGGCCGTGATCGCGGTATTCATCTTTTGCGATAACTCGGATACTTGCTGGGCCGTGAATTTCGGCAGCGCAGCCACGGCAGCTAGCTCCTTTGTCCACGCAACTTTTTTACCCGGCGGCAGATCTTCCAACGCAAACGCCTTTTCGTTGGGGAAACCCAGCATCGAAAACTCGTTGCCGTCCACGTGAATCCGCTTGTCTTCTTTGGTTCCGTGCGGAAATAGCCTGAGTGGTTCGTTAACTGGCGTCAGCTGGCCCTGGGCATTGCTGGCCAGCAACCAAACAATCGTGGCGCCGTCGCCCGTTGCAGGGTCAATCCAAACCATGTGCCGCGTGATTAGCTTTAAGTGCTTGCCGCCGCGTAGCATCACTGATGGTGCATCGAATACCAGTAAGGTTGTCGTTCGGACAATCGTTTTGACCTTCGCCAATTCCGTCACGCTGGAACCAAGAATTTTGCGTGAAATAAACCCAAGTCCGGCTCCCAGTTCATTGGCCGTCGATTCCGTCACGATTGTCGGAACACCAGCAATCGGTACGCTGTAGCCCGCACCAACATCGCTGAGAATGTACTGGCCGCCCTCCATGCCAGACTTTGTTGCCGTGCCAGACTTCGTTACCGCTCCTGACTTTGTTACCGTGGCCAAAATGGTCAACGAGAAAGCAGTCGCAGCATCACGAATGCTGCTGGAAAGTTTGTCGACGTTGCCACTTGTGATTTGAGAGTTGGAAATCAAGATCGCTCGATTCCATCGCGCCGCTTGATTTCCTTCGGTAGGATACCTCGCGCCCGATGGCAACAAGGTGATTGGCCTGGGGGTCGTCGCTGCAACATCTTGGGCGGCAAGATCGCACGTCGTACCGACCAACACTAGAAATGCGAATGCGATAGACTTGGCGAACGATTGATGCATGGATAGCCGCGAAGCGTGTGTGTGAACGATTGCCGGACTTGAATGTAGCGAGCTGATTCTAGGATTCCTAATGACGAAAGCAAGCGAAGCCGATACGCAAACCAACGCGACAGCCTCGGCAGAAACCCCCATCGTTTCACTCGTAGGCGTCACGAAGCACTATGCCGAAGGAAATGTCAAAGCACTGGACAATGTCTCGCTGGACATTGCCAAGGGAGACTTTCTTTCGATCATGGGGCCCAGTGGTAGTGGCAAATCGACGATGCTGAATATGATCGGAGCGCTTGACCGCCCCACAACAGGTGATGTTCTGTTTAGCGGTCAACGGATCGAGCGGGATACGAATTTGGACCAGTTGCGATCTCAGCAAATTGGATTTGTGTTTCAATCGTTCTACTTGTTGCCCAATCTGACAGCGCTTGAAAACGTCCAGATTCCGATGTTTGAAACCCCACGCGATGCCCAGCAGCGTATCGTCGACGCGAAACGGTTGCTCCAGCAGGTTGGCTTGGCCGATCGAGTCAATCACTTGCCCAAACAATTGTCCAACGGGCAGAGACAGCGAGTCGCCATCGCAAGAGCTTTGGCGAACAAGCCTGCGATGGTGCTGGCGGATGAACCCACCGGAGCGTTGGACAGCCAAAGCGGCGAAGACATCATGAAGGTCTTAAGCGATTTGAACGCGGAGCACAGCACCACGCTGATCGTTGTCACGCACGATCAAAACGTAGCGGATCAGGCCAAGCAAACGATTCACATCAAAGACGGCCGGATTGCGTAGTTGAAGCCGCGTCGTCGTTTATACCTCGGGTAGGCCGTGAATTTTTGTAGGGTGGGTCAAGGAGCCTTGGCGACGCAGACCCACCTCAGTGCAGGGCAAAACGCATCGCTCGCATCGCTCGCAGCGCCAGCAAGGGGCCAGCTGAGCCGCTCGCTCGCGCTTTTTGATGTTGCGCAAGTCTTCACCTTCCCGCTTGCGGGAGGGTCGGACG
>CAYUGI010000322.1:0-6008 GCA_964444105.1 uncultured Pirellulaceae bacterium | reverse complement strand
CCGTACAAGTTGTCGAATTTCGACTTCGTGGCCGAGTCGTTGGTGTTGATCGCTGGTTCTTGAAGTCGAGCTTCTTTGACCAATGCGTCCAAACGGTGAACGCCAGCGGTAGTTTCTTCGCTGATACCGTGGATGTCGGTCAGCAGTTCTGGGAACTTGTCGTGAACCATGGCGGTCAGGTCACCACCGTCGTCCAGGATCATGTTCAGTTTCTTGCCGTCAGCGAAGTGCAACGTTTGCTCGATGCACCAGTCGAATTCTTCGTCTGATTCGCCTTTCCAAGCGAAGACGGGGATTCCAGCAGCAGCGATCGCAGCAGCAGCGTGATCTTGCGTGCTGAAAATATTGCAGCTACTCCAAGTCACTTCCGCACCCAGCTCAACCAGTGTTTCGATCAACACAGCGGTTTGGATCGTCATGTGAAGGCAACCGGCGATGCGGGCACCTGTCAGCGGCTTGGTCTTACCGTACTTGGTACGAAGAGCCATCAAACCTGGCATTTCGTTTTCGGCCAGCTCGATTTCTTTGCGACCGAACTCGGCCAGCGAGATGTCTTTTACCTTGTAAGGCAAACGATCTGTTTCTACCTGCGACATTGAAGTCACTCCGTAATGAAGGGATGTAAAACGCGCCGTGATTTGACACACGTCAAAATCGTGCACGCGCCCAAGGGGCTACAAACCCAACACGGGGACTCCCGCTGGTTCGCAATCCCCCAAACGCACTGCGTCCGACGCGAGTGTAAGGGGGAGAGAGCATCGCTCTCAGTAATGTCCTATCATAGGCAAAGCGTCAAGTTTTTGAAGGGCCAATTTTTGCCGCAAAACACTAGGCATTGCTAGCGGGGAAATGCTCCCCATAGGACCGTTGCTCCGTCCGGTTCTGACGGAGTGTTACGATCTCGTTATGCAGTCTACTCGTCCCGTTCGCCGGTTTTACCGCATCAGCCTTCGAGGCTTGATGATCTTTGTCACCGTCGCGGGCGCGTGGATGGGATGGTGGATCATGACATCGACGCGGCAACAGCGTGCCGTCGAATTCATGAGCTCCAAAGGCTCGGTCATCGACTATGACTTCGAGGACAGCGCTCCACTGAAAATGCCTGGCCCAGCGTGGGTGCGGAATTGGCTTGGCATCGACTTCTTGGCCGATGTGGTTGGTGTTCATGTCTGGGACCAAACCGAAGCCGACCTGGCTCCGGTAAGAAATCTACCGCGACTGAAAGGGCTGTTCTTCATGGACGTTTACGTCGCGAACTTCGACGCGGTCAGCCATCTGAAACAACTTGAAGAAGTCAACGCTAGCTATTCTGGCATTCGAACGATCCAGCCACTTGCCCAATCGACGGGCATCGTTGAGTTGCAGATCCAAGGCAATCCGATCGAGAACATTGGTGCGATCGCGCAGATGCCCGAATTGAAGGACCTGTCCGTCAATGACACGAGTGTTCGCGACCTGTCGCCACTGGCTGAGTGCCGGAAACTGGAATCACTCTGGATCGGGGAAACGCCCGTGACTGACCTGAGTCCGTTGACCAACCTCAGGGAGTTGAAAGAACTCAACGCCAGAAATTTGGAAATCGAGGACCTGTCCGCGATCGCCGGATTGTCGAATTTGCAATCGCTCTCGCTGACCAATACGTTCGTTTCCAACCTATCGCCGTTGGCCGGATTGCACCAACTCCGCAAGCTTGTCCTGGACGGGACACGAGTCAAAGATGTCACTCCCTTAGCGGGTCTGGCGCAATTGGAAAAACTGTATTTAGCTGAGACGGACGTCGATGATCCGACACCGATTGGATCGTTGACCAATCTGACGACGCTGCGAATATCGGGTGGATCCTTCACAAACGTCGCTTTCGCCAAGGCGCTCACTAAACTGAAAGAGCTCAACCTGCGCGGTACCCCGGTTGATGACCTCAACGGTCTGGCTTCGCTTTCGCAGCTAGACACATGCTATCTAATCAATGTCAAGGCGACGGATTTAGCTCCGTTATCTGGTTTGCCCGTGAAGATTTTGGACGTTCGCAAAACGCCGATCGCAAACTCGACACCCATCGGCACCCTCCGCAAACTCAAATACCTAACGCTTCGTGACACCCAAGTGCGATCGATCAAATCCTTCGAGCACCTACCGCTGACCGATCTGGATCTCGGTGGGTCGCCCATCGATTCGCTGGCCGGCGTGCCAAAGCACCAGCTTCGTGAACTGGATTTATCAGACACCGACGTGACCGATTTGACGCCTTTAAGCGGAATCAAAACGCTCGTGCATTTACACCTCGCAGGATCGGACGTTCGCGATCTTACGCCGCTCGCAAAAATCACGTCGCTGCGAAACTTGTATCTCAATCACGACGATTTCGCGGACGAACAGCTCGACGATTTCCGACTGGCAAATCCGAACTGCGAATTGCACGCTCGGCAAAACTTGATCGAATAGTCCGCCAGCGTTGACCCTGAACCCGGCTTGGTCCAGAATCGTCCGGATCGATACTGATTGCTATCTTGCCTTCCGAATGAACGAAATCGCATGTCTGTTGCTGCTGAACCCGCAGAACTGGAAACCTACTGCCGCGAAACCGCCTTGGCTGCTAAAGCGGCCTCCTACAAACTGGCTGGCTTGGACGCGACGATCAAGAACCGCTGGCTGAACGAATCCGCTGATGCTTTGATTGCGGCGACTGACAGCCTGCTTGCCGCAAACGCTTTGGACCTGGAAGCCGCACCGGGCTACGGGCTGACCGAAGCGACGATGGACCGGCTGAAACTGGATTCACAGCGGATTGCTGGCATTGCTGGTGGACTTCGCGAGATCGCAATGCTTCCAGATCCGATCGGCGAAGTCATCGATGGGTTCACGCGGCCAGGTGGGCTGCAAATTTCCAAACAGCGCACTCCGCTGGGCGTCGTATTCTTCATCTACGAAAGCCGTCCCAATGTCACAGCCGACGCGGCGGGCATCTGCGTGAAAAGCGGCAATGCGGTGATCTTGCGAGGCGGTAAGGAAGCGATCCACAGCAGCCGCGCGATTGTCGAAGTCCTAAACCAATGCGGTTCGCACATCGGCATCCCCGAAGGAGCTGTTCAGCTGGTCGCCACAACGGACCGTGCAGCCGTGGGCCAGTTCCTGCAAATGAGCGATGCGATCGACGTGACCATCCCGCGCGGGGGCGAAGGCCTGATTCGCCGCGTGGTGGCCGAAGCGACGATGCCGGTGATCAAGCATTACGACGGCAACTGCCACGTCTATGTCGACGCGTCGGCCGATGTGCAGATGGCCGCGACGGTGATCGAAAACAGCAAGTGCCAAAGACTCGGCGTTTGCAATGCTTGCGAATCCCTGCTGATTCATCATGCCGTTGCCGAGAATGCTCTGCATGTCATCGCCGCAAAACTTCGCGACAACGGGATTGAACTTCGCGCCGACGAGCGTGCTGCGAAGATTCTGTCCAAGGAAGGCTATGATCACATCGCGGCGACCGCAGAAGATTGGTCCACCGAGTACCTTGGCCCCAAGATCAGCATCGCCGTGGTCGATTCGCTTGAGCAAGCTGCCGCGCACATCAACCAGCACGGATCGCATCACACCGACGCGATCATCACCAGCGATTTGCGAGCGTCGCAGACGTTCACAACGCTGGTGGATAGTGCCGCGGTGATGGTCAACGCCAGCACACGATTCAACGATGGTGGCGTGTTCGGTTTGGGTGCTGAAATCGGCATTTCGACCGACAAGTTCCACGCCCGTGGTCCTTGCGGCATCCGCGAATTGACAACGTACAAATACATCGTCCGCGGCGATGGTCAGATTCGCGAGTAAGCATTATTTTCAGTTGCTCTGACACCCTATGTAGCAGGCAGACTCCGTTCTGCCGCCCGCCTACCCCAGAAAATACGCGGTTGCGCGTAGGCGGGCGGCAGAACGGAGTCTGCCTGCTACTTTTTCTCACCGTCTCTGCCGCGGAGTGTCCGATCTACGTGGACAATTCGGCGTAGCCATTTTCGCGGGTTATTGCTAAAAGCGGGGATCTCTGCCCGCTCATGGAGGAAGATGCAATGTCCCAGACGCCGCTTTCACAGAACCAAGTCGAAAGTCTTCTTCGTACGGTCAACGACACGGATTCGGACCAAAAGCTATCCTCGGAGCCGACGCTGAGAATCGATTCAGCCCATGTGACCCGCGAAGACGTCGACTGCGTGGCTCCGCGCCCGATGGATGAAACAGTCCAGAAGGCCGAGCCCTACGATTTCTGCCGCCCCACACCGCTCAGTCGGCTCAACCTCGACGCATTGCACATTCTTGGCGACGTTACCGCGACACAGTTCTCGCAGTCAGCTGCATCGCTTTTTGGTGGCGACATTGATTGTCAGCTGGACGGTGTCGATCAATGCTCGCATCAAGACTTCATTTTCGACTTGGACAACCCTAGCTGCTTCTGCGTAATCGACCCGCAGCCTTTGCCAGGGCAATGGATCGTCGATATTCCATCGAACCTTCATTTTGCCATGATCGATCGAATGCTTGGTGGCGAACCGCTGGACGGTGATCTGCTACAGCGAGCGATGACGGACATCGAGCAGCGGTTGATGCGGCGAGTGGTGGCCAATTTTCTCACCAACGTGCATGATGCGTGGCAACGTGTTGCCGACATCGACCTGACAATCGACAAGGTGGTCAACCTGCCGTATTGCCTTGCCACAACGCCGAAGAACGCGAGCGTGGTGCGTTTGCGATTTTCGGCTCAAATCTGCAGCGTGCGTGGTCAGTTCACGCTGGCAATCCCAGTCGAAACGATCCAGCCCCTCTTGGACCGTTTGGACACAACTCACTGGGAGAACACCGCAGCACAGCAGCCAACCGAAGAAACTCGCCGGGTGCTGACGAAGCAACTTGCCTCTTCACCAATCGACGTGATCGTGGACTTGGCGCGATCGACCATCAACACACGCGATCTACTGGGGCTGGCCGTTGGCGATGTCATCACGACCGAGCAAGCGGTAAACGAGAAGCTGGATCTCTCAATCGCCAACGTACCCAAGTTCAAGGTGAGTGTTGGGGCCTATCAACAGAAGGTCGCCGTTCAGATCGAATCGTCGAAGTAGACCTCAATACCGCAACTTCAAGCCGCTTCGCGTTAGCTATGAGAGCCAAACATTCCTTGACGTAGCGGTGTTGAATTAGAACTGGCTTCGCCAGAAAGTGACTTTGTCAGGATTCAGATGCGGCCAGAACCGGCAGTTTGAGAAAATTGTTTTTCGCGAGATATTTTTCTGGTCCGGGACATTTCAGGGCGAAAAATGCGAAAACGGATGGTTCGTCGTCAGTGTGAAGCCACAAGCTTACGCCCACCTGATGGCAAAATGCGTTCCCGCCAGCACCCCTCAAAACCGTCCTGTCAGCGCATAAAAAAACGACGCCACAGTTCAGCGGCGTCGCTTGGAACCGGCCAGCAGTTTCCTGCTGGCGGTTCTGATCTGTACGATGGACTCACGCGGCGAGGGCCGACTCAACCACAAGTCTCCGTGATGGAAGTGCGATTCTCCGCAGAGAACCAACTTCCAACTAGATCATTTCCTTCAGGCCCTTCAGAGGGCGGATGGTCAGCTTTTTGCTTGCTGGCTTTGGTTTTAGCCAGATTTCGGTGCCGTCAGCAGGGTTACGACCCTTACGCTTTGGCTTGGCAGGAACGTCCTTCTTGACGATTTTGCACAATCCTGGGATCGCGAATTGTCCAGGGCCGCCTTTGCCGATGGCAGTAGCGATTTCGCTGGTCAACGCGTCGAAGACAGCTGCGACGTCTTTTTTGGACAGCTCAGTTTGTTCTGCGATGTTGGCCAGAATCTGAGTCTTAGTAGGAGCTTTCGCCGGAGCTTTAGCCATTTGCGGAAACCTTTTCTGATTGGTGGTGGTGGGTGTTTCAGCGCGATCGGTTAATACACGCCATTCGTACGGGCAAAGTGTTATGCCGATCTGACCAACGATGCAACCCGGCTTTGAGCAAAAAA
>CAYUGI010000321.1:0-6072 GCA_964444105.1 uncultured Pirellulaceae bacterium | reverse complement strand
ATTGAAGCGTGATTTACCTTGCAGGAGATGGTTTCTTGCGATTTGACGCAACATCCAAAATTCGCGCTTCGCGCGAAATTTAGATGCCTGCTGCGTTCAATGAAGCGCAAGCCAACGATGCAGATTCAAAAAACACGCTGCAACTCAAGCCGACCCCAGACTCGTTTTCCGACTCGAAAAATCACCCAACCGCCAGCAGCAAACAAAACCATCCATGGGAACAAAGCGATTCCTGCTACCAATAAATTCGAGGCGGCAAGCTTCATCGCTCCGATCGAATCACTCCAGGCCTGCGAAATACGGTTGCCCAGCGAGGGTGCAGCAGCCGGTTCGTACTTTCGTTCCTCACGACAATTGATCTTCACAGTCGCTAGCGAAGTGCGGTCGCTCAGGTATCGCATGCGTCCTTCCATTCGCTCGACTTCTTCGCGAACACGCGACAATTCACGTTCTACTTCCAAGATGTCGGTCAACTTGCCAGCACGATCTTCCAGGATCGAAAGGACTCTGTCTTCGAGTTGTCTTTTTGTTTTGATTCTTGCTTCGATGTCCACAAATTCTTCGGTCACATCCTGCGCATTCTCGTTTCGTGTTTCGGCAAAACCCAGGGCGCTGACGCCATTTAGAAATTCAGAGTACCGATCGACCGGAACACGAATGGTCCAAGTACCCGACTGCTGATTGCGATAGGTCCGGTTTGTCCGATTGTTGGCAACGAATCCACCAAACTCAGCGACTAGAATCGGGATTCGCGATTCAAAATCTGCGTAGTTTGAAACGACCAGTCCAATCGAAGTGTCATAAATGATCTTGCGATTCACCGCAGTTGCGAATCGAACTTGCGAAGCATCGGAATCAGACCCGGAAACTTGTTTAGCCGCAATCACCGAATCAGCGGTATGCTCACTCTCCAGAAAGGTCTGGGCGGAACCGACCGATGCTGCCGAATCTTGGTACTCACTTCCACCGCAGCCCGCCATCACCAGACACACTAAGAGCAGCAAGTGTTTGACAAAATCGCTCATCAGATTTATTCCCAGTCGATTGAGTATGTCCCCTACCAATCACGACGAATGAGAAAGCGTTTCGTTTTGACAAAATCTGAAAATGCAAAAACTATCTTCTGTGTGAACAGCGCCGCGATTTCACTCTCCCGCTTGCGGGCTGTCGAGCCTGAGCGAGGAGAGGGTGATCGCACACGTAGTCGGCCCTACTGCGTCCGACCCTCCAGCGGGCAACGCCGTAGCGGACTTTCGTAAGGCGATTTGCAGCTTTTGTGAGCCGCTGGCCGTGAGGCCACGGGCTTAGCACGTCGCTGGCGATAGCAATGCCCGGCCGCTTACGCGATCACGGCTCACTAAAAATTCGCTACGGCGTTGCCAAGCGGGAGGGTAAAGAAAATCTGCTCTTCACAGGGAAGGTTAGCTGTTCGCGTGAAAAACCTTGGCGTGATTCATTGCCAGGGCGTCGTCGTTGTTGCGCGACAAGGAATCGAGGACCAACGTTGCGGTGGGGTCCCTCATTTCGTCACGGAATTCAATTGCGTCTGGTGAATCGCTCTCCTCGCTCAGACGCACGACGATCTCAGCGGTTTCACTGGATGATCGATACGACACGACGAAAAGACCCTTTTCCTGATCCGACGACACTTGCAAATTCTCGTCGCACAACAACCCGCTGGCGAGCCATCGTTTCCGTAGTTGAATCAGGCTGGCGTACCAATCACGCATCGCGACGTCACCTGACTCTATCAAACCAATTTTGGATGCGTTGAATGCGGCAGGATCCGTTGGCAATACGCCATCCTGCCAATCGTGTTGCGGATACTCGCGTTTGCGACCTTCAACGACAGCAGTACGTAGGTGTTCGTCGCCGAAGTCAACGAAAAATTGAAACGGTTTCTCGCAGCAGAACTCTTCGCCCATAAACAGCATCGGTATCCCGGGCGATAACAACAGCAGTGCCGCCGCAGCACGCTGCATCTCTTTGCTGGTCAGCTGATGCAGGCGTTTGCCCAGCGGGTGATTGCCGATGAAGTCATGGTGTTGAATCGAATAGACCAAGCCTTCCGTGCTGACTCGTTTGTCAGGCACACAGCGGCCGCGCTCGTCACGCAGCGTGCCCTCGTAGACGTATCCCATCTGAAGCGTTTGGTTTAAGTCCGACTTTTCGTACGTTCGGTGGCACAAATGATCGCCCGGCCTAACGAACGCAAATACGCTGTGCAGGAAATCGTCGCACCACTGTGCATCAAAGCCGATGCCACCCTTTTCCAGCAACTTCAACATCTCAGGATCATGAACATTCGATTCGGCAATCAGCATGGCTGGCCGACCCGACTGCGCGGACCAGTCTTTGGCGGCGCGGCTGATGTCTGCCGCGATATGCGGCTGGCTGTCGTCCTTCATGCAGTGGATCGCGTCAACGCGAAGACCATCGAAATGAAATTCGTCGTACCAATAAAGCGTGTTGGCGATCACAAAGCGGCGGACTTCGGCACCAAACGCTGGGTCATCAAAATTAGGAGCGGCACCCCAGACCGTGTGATGTCGATCAGAAAGATACGGCCCAAACTCGCTCAGGTAGTTTCCTTCCGGGCCCAAGTGGTTGTAGACAACATCCAAGATTACTGCCAAGCCCTTCGCATGAGCCGCGTCGATCAAACGTCGTAAGTCATTTGGCGTGCCGTATGCCGATAGCGGCGCGAACCAATTCACACCGTCATAGCCCCAGTTCCAACGACCTGCCGAAGTGGAAACGGGCATCAGTTCAATCGCCGTCACACCAAGATCCACCAGTTCGTCCAGCCGATCGATCGCGGATGCAAACGTGCCTGATTCGGTGAAAGTACCGATGTGCAATTCGTAGACGATCAAATCCCTGCGATCGACGCCACGCCATGCTTGGTCTGTCCAAGCGAAGCCTTGCGCGATCACTTCGCTGGGGCCGTGGACACCCTGTGGTTGAAAACGCGAAGCCGGATCGGGGCGTGGCGGACCACCATCAACGCGGTAAGAATACAAATCGCCAGCAACGCAATCATCGATTACGCTAACGTGATAACCACCCGGTGTCTTCTCGAGTGCAAGTTCGCGGTCACCGCGAGGAAGCTCGACGGTGACTCGGTCATGGTTAGGCGACCAAACAACGAATTGTGTCTTGGAGTCAGCCAATGGCGTTGCACCTAAGACGCGGTGAAGCTGTGTTTGCGAAATGGACTCTGGTGCAAGGAGTTGAGTCATGGTTGCTTTGATCGATCTTTTCAACTTTGCGTACGCTGAACGCAAGAACAGAGTGACTTTCAGTTAGTTGAACGGATCGAACCAAGATCGTGAACACCGCTTGCATGGCGGCAACGAACACCAATTGTCGAAATAGATAGACGAGCATGAAAAAACGCACTTTTCTTCCCGCCTTCATAGGAGCAGTGTTGATCGTGGTTCCCGCTGCCGCGAAGCATCCGTCAACGATCCGAATCGCGACGTACAATGCTTCGCTGTACGGAAAGAAGTCAGGACAAATACTGAATCGGCTTCGCGACGGCAAAGACCAGCAGGCCGAAAAGGTGGCGAGTGTGGTCCAGACGATTCGGCCGGATGTGTTGTTGATCAACGAAATCGATCATGACACCGGCGGTGCCACGGCAAGTGCGCTCAATGACCTGTATTTTGCAAAACCACAAAGAACACTTTCGTCGATCGACTACCCGTTCGTTTATTCGGTCGCCAGCAACACAGGTGTCGACTCGCAGCTGGATTTAGACCAAAACGGGAAAATACGTGAGCCGATCGATGCGTGGGGATTCGGAGTTTATCCCGGTCAATACTCGATGGCGATTTACAGCCGTTTCCCAATCAATGAATCGTCGATTCGGACGTTTCAAACGTTCCTGTGGAAAGATTTGCCCGGCGCAAAAAGGCCTGTCGATCCGAAAACGAAACAGACATACCACACCGACGACCTTTGGAACCAACTTCGGCTATCGAGCAAGAACCACGTCGATGTTCCGATCCAAATCGGTGAAACCGTGATTCACGTTTTGGCTTGCCATCCAACCCCGCCGGTTTTCGACGGTCCCGAAGACCGCAATGGTTGTCGCAATCACGACGAGATCAAATTTTGGCAACATTACTTAGACAAGCCATCAGCGAAGTGGTTAGTGGACGACCAAGGAATCGCGGGAGGATTGGCTGCCGGTCAGTCGTTTGTGATCATGGGTGACTTGAATTCCGACAGTGTTGATGGAGATGGCAAAAGACAGGCCATCGTAGAGCTGCTTGCCAACGAGCGTTTGTACGATCCGCAACCCAAAAGCAAAGGCGCGGTAGCAGACTCCGTTGGAAAGAAGTCCGCGGCCAAACAAAAGGCCAACCCAGCATTGGATACGGCAAAGTTCGGCGGCAACCTCCGCGTTGACTACGTTTTGCCTAGTCGTACACTCGCCAAGAAGGACGCCGGCGTCGTTTGGCCCGAGAAATCGGATCCCAACTACGAAATGATCACAGCTAGCGACCACCGAATGGTTTGGGTCGAAGTTGAAGTTCCGTAGATGATTCGGGCTTTATTGCTGTTTCGCAAGCGTTAGCATCGCGTCGGCGAACGATTGGCCGATTTGAAAGAACGTGTCGGCGCGGCCGTAGTAGTGATAGCCGCCGTCGAAACTATCGCCTTCGGGCACCACATGAATCGCCGTTTCGGCGTAAGCCACGTTGCCTTGGAATTCAGGCATCTTCGCGACATCCGATTGAGCTTTGCGAAAACCAAGGTGCTTTTTCGCGTGTCGTTTTTCAGGTGTTGCACCTTGTTGTCCCAATTCGCCGATAACGAACGGCAGCTTGGGTGCATCGAGATCTTTTCGGACATCACGAATCAGATTGACGAGGTTTTCGCCATACTCGGCAACCTTCTTGTCATCGATGACATCGTTGAAACCCTGGAAGAAAACGAACCCAGCCAGTTCATACTTGCCGTCGCTATCGGGCACGAGATTTTTAACGTCGGCTAGTGTCTCCTTCACGATTTTGATGGTGTCGCGGTACGCTTCGCCGTAGACTTCTTCCGCCAGCGGCTCCAACTCTTTCGTTTTCCGATCGCGTCGCGAGTAGTCACCTTTTCCGCTGCTGGGCGGTCGAAACCGAACCGCCAAAGCTCGTCCGCCCCAGGCACATTTGATGATCAGCACGGGTTCGTCGAATTTATCTCCCATCACATTGCCAAATTGCAACTCCGGTCCGAACCGATTCTTCGGCGTGCCGTATCCGACGGTGAGTTTCCCGTTTTGATCCAAATAGCGAATGAAAACGTCGTCGCGTTCTATCCATTCGTCGCCCTCTCGCAGATGTTGGTAGGTTGCCTTGGTCGCGTCATCGTCAATCAATTTTTCCAAGTGTTCGATCGCACCCTTGCCCTGCATGTTGGACTGGCCAGCCAGAATAAACACGCGAACTTGTGCGTCGGAGCGGTCGGTAACGACCAGAAGGCAAAGTGCGATGAGTGCAGGTCGAATCATGGAATGTTGCTTGGAGGGGCTGATGGATGAACACGAATAGATGCGGGTGCGAGCGGTAAGAAGTCCAACGAAGCCTGCTGCATCACCCCATTCATTCCCGCTTGCTATTCTATCAGTGTTGAACTCTGTCAGTGTTAAGCCGCGTTTATCCGTGGTTCTTTCCTTCCCTGCCGCCCGATTGACGAATTTGATGCCCTGTCGCGTCCTACTGATGATTAGCTCAATGCGCGGCGGCGGGAGTGAGCAGCAGACACTGATGTTGCTGAAGCATCTGAATCGCGAACGATTTGTTCCGCACCTGTATGTGAGCCAAAGAGCCGGCGATCTACTGAGCCAAGTTCCAGAGGATGTAGTGGTCCATTCCTTTGAAGATCAACAAACGCCCGGCGGCTTTTACTTTCCGGGTCGAATTCTGTCGCAACAGGTTGCCCATCTGCGAGGTGTATTGCGGGGCGCTCAGATCAATGTGATCTATGACCGCACGTTTCACATGGCGTTGATCGCGGGATCCGCCGCTTTTGGTGAAGGCGTTCCGCGAGTCTCAACGATCGTCAGTCCACCGC
>CAYUGI010000320.1:0-6084 GCA_964444105.1 uncultured Pirellulaceae bacterium | reverse complement strand
GGTGGCGTGTTTGGTCAAGAAGCCGCTGATGTCTCCGTGCAGGAAGCACAGAGGGACCTGCTCATTCGCTACGCGCGTCCGGTCTATAAATATTTGTTGGCGGCAGTTCGAGACACGAATGTCGCCGACGACCTGGCTCAGCAGTTCGCGTTTCGGATTATCCGTGGTGACTTTAAGAACGCGAATCCGCAACGAGGTCGGTTTCGCGATTTCATTAAACGCGCCCTGCGAAACCTCGTGACAGACCATTTTCGTCGCCAAGCGAAATCTCCGCTTTCATTGACGCCCGAGTTTGTGCAAGTGGCCGATTCGTCGGGTGAAAACAACGACCAGGAATTCGATGAACGTTGGCGTCGCGAGATACTTGCTCAAACTTGGAAAGCAATGGACCGTGCCGAGACTGAAAAGCCGACGTCTTACGTGGCCGTTCTTCGCGCCAAGGCGCTTCACCCCGACGAAAACAGCACGGCTTTGGCATCGCGTCTATCCGAAGAACTGGACAGAGACATCAATGCGGCGTGGCTTCGCCAGACGCTTCGCCGCGCCCGGCTCCGATTCAACGACCTGCTTCGCCAGGAAGTCCAGCGGACAATCAACTCGGACAACGAAGACGACGTGCAAACAGAACTCGCCGATTTAGGGCTGCTGAAATACACCCGCGTTTAGGCCCGTGGGCGGAGGGCAACACCGTCGCGGAATTTTCAAGCTTTACTCTCCCTTCGGGCAACGCCGTAGCGGGTTCTCTGTCAGCCGTTGGCGCTAGCCACGGGCCCCTCTATCGCACAAATCCCCGGATTCTTGCGTGTTGCAATCGCTCGAGTGTTGTCGTGTTTCATCGCAGTAGCAAAGCGTATTGGGATTCCGAGAAAGGCCCGTGGCTAGCGCCAACGGCTTACGACCCTCATTTGCCTGTCCAAAGTCCGCTACGGCGTTGCCCGGAGGGAGAGTAAAGGTAGGAAAGCGTGCGATGGTGCTATTGTTTCGCTGGTGACATGCTGCCTGCCATGGCATCGTTCAGGGTCGCGCCGAAGTACTCCAAGCGACCGTCTACCGTTGCCAAAATTGCTGGTCCTTGATTCACAGTGACATGATTTCGGTATCCCGCTGGCGTAATCGACGCGATCGTTTCGGCCGCACGATTGGCCAACACATCGTCATGAAAAACCGCGATCGCTGTCTCCCCGATGACTTTAAAACAACGGCCGCCACTCGCTGAAATTTTCCCTCGGAAATCGGCAAGATATTGCTGCACCAGCGCGTAATGTTCGATTTCGCTATCGCCCGTTTTGGCAGACGCGAACCTGCTGGCATCTGCGCGTTGTTCAACCGCGTGCAATCGATTGACTAGGAAGGAAACTTGTTCGATTTCGACGGGGGCATCAGCCGAGATCACTTCCTCGGGAAACAGTTTTGCGAAAAGGGGATGGGCTGCGATCTCAGCCGCGCTGAGGATCTCTTGATTTTGAGCAATCCGTTCAATTCGGACGATCATCTCGCGCGGAAAGTGATTTACCAACGTCAACCGTTGGCCATCGCAAGCCAGATTGATCGGCGCATGCGTGGCCAATTGCTCGGACAATTCCAGCACGGCTATTTGGCTGTTTTCATTGGGGGATACCGACAGCGGAAGAGCCGTAGCAAGCTGGGGGCTGCGGATCATGTACTCGCCTTCGCATAGCCCTAACGACATGGCATGACGCTCATTTTCTTCCAAGCGGCACTGAACCACCACATGCGGCAGATGCCAGGGGCCGCCAACGCAGTATGCTTTTCGATCAACATCACGAATTTCTCTGTTGACGCGAAAAACGATTTCAACGCTGTGCGATAGATCGTTTCCAAAATCAACGTCGCAGACTTGGCACCGGCCGTTCGTCTTCACATCACTCAGGTTATCCACGCTGTCCGATGGTACGCGACAGATTGGACAGTGAATGTCCCAGCTGAATTGCAGAAGTCCGCACTTCGTGGCGTGCAAGAACAGCGTGATCAGTTCCTTGCGGGCGACACCCCAGCGCCGAGCCAATTCGATTGGCTGCATTCTGGCGGCGGCTTGTGGTGCACTGCGGGAGACAAATTCGATCAAGTGAAGCAGGGCGTCATGATTGACGGGAGTGTCACTCAATTGGCCAGTCAGCTCGTCAAGTCGCTTTTGCTGCTGCGAATTAAGTTGATGATTTTGCTCGAACGCGTCGTTACGAACCGCGGTGGATTGCTGATTGGTTTGACCGGGCAGGGTTTGGGCTGATGAGGTACTGGGCGATGAGGTACTGGGCGATGAGGTACTGGGCGATGAGGTACTGGGCGATGAACTATCGGCAGACCTGACGGGTGCCGCGTTATAAACCACATTGTCGATGCGTGTGTAAAGTCGCTCGAACGCCTTCAGGCTGCGGCGCCCCACTTGGAACGCAGCGATCATGCCGCCCAGAGCTCCACGTGGCTTGACATAGAAACGATGTGTTAACGTTGTTCCGCCGGAAGCGTTTTCCTTCAACTGCACATTGCTGGTAATCCACTCGAAGGGACCGCGATTGAGCTGACGTAGAACTGACATGCTTGTCGATTCGACCCACTCGAATGGATGTTCGCGCCACTGCATATCCATCCCCAGGAACTTGACGCTTCCAAATTGTTGGACTTCCCCGTTGGGAGCTTTTTTGATCGAGAAATCAACTGCCGGTAAATCGACAGCGCGGTTAACACGTTCGGTGTTGGAAACGTAGGGCCACAGAACTTGGGGGGAAGATTTCAGTTCGCAGACCAGTTCGTAGGTGCGTACTTCGGCCGAGTCATGGTCAGGCAATATGGGGTGCATGCGGATAGCACTTGGACGACCGATTTCCAAGTTAGCCAAGTCCGCGAGCATCTCGCCTGCGTCGGCGTAGCGATCCAGCGGGTTCTTTTCCATCGCCTTGGCAGCGACTTCGCTAATCGCACGACTGACACCACTGTCGACTTCGCACAAAAGCGGCGGCGTCCATTGCCGGTGTCGATCGATGACTTCGACAAAGCTATCAGCGACGATGGCTGGCTTTCCCGAAATCATCTCGAACAGGGTCGCGCCCAACGCGTAGACATCGACGGTGGGTTGAACATCGTGCCCAGAACTAAACTGCTCCGGAGCGAGGTACTGTGGTGTGCCCAGGACGGCGTGTGTCTGCGTCATCTCCATTGACTCAGGCTGATCAATGTGACGTGCCAACCCGAAATCGGTCAATTTGATCGAATCATCATTGAGCTGAAAAACGGGTTCGTCGTTGACCGTCTTGATCGCGTCTTTGGCGATCAGAATGTTGGCGGGTTTGATGTCACGATGGACGATTCCCTTGGGGTGAAGCGACGCGAGCCCCTTTGCAATCGGACCGATGACCGCCATGGCGTTTTGCTCTGAAAGCTGACCGTACTGACGCAGCAATTCGCCCAGCGTGATGCCATCGACGAATTCCATGGCTAAGTACGTGATGCCTTGGTCTTCGCCGGTTTTGTATAAAGCAGTGATGGCGGGCGACTGGACTTCCGACAGCAATTGAGCTTCTTTTTGAAATCGACGTTTTGCTTCTGGCCGAACCAGTAGCTCGGGCCGAAGTACTTTCAAGGCGACGACGTGTCCATCCGTCGATTCGGCGCGATACACGGCACCCATTCCGCCGCGACCAATCAGTTCTATTGGTCGGTAGTTGCCGATGTTCGACATCTCAAGAATGTTGTCCGGCGCATCGGATTCCAATACTGATTGAAACCGCCCAATTCCTTGTGGGTTAGAGCTATCGCTGTCAAGCGTTTCACCGAACCAGCTGGGTGCATCGTTGGAGTGAAAATCGCTGTCTTCGTCGCGGACGTCACCACTTAAGAAATCGTCTGCGAGTGCTTCCTTAGACAAGTCCTTGGGCGCTTCGTCGGGGCCATCACTGCTCACAAGTCACTCCGATAGGTCGCGTGATAGTCGGGAATGTTCTTTGCCCTGGGTTTACTTGCCCTGGGGTGAATCGCCATCGAACGGATCAACGGGCAACGAAAATTTCGTTTTCTAAAAGCCCGATGCTTAACATCGTATGCGTCAGTGACGTTGAATGCCCGCACTGAGCGAGCGTGGAGCGCCGGAATTCGAGTTTATCCATGATCCGATCTGTCACAAAGTCAGTGTGCCGCCGTAATTGACACTGGCGAACGAATAAACAGGCTGGCCCGCGATGTTCAGGCGGCGAGACTTGGGCGTGCGAAAACCCGAAAACGCGTCCTTCATCCCTGGGATTCTTCCACGGTCGGGCCCCGATGCACTAACCTATGCGCTTCGTTCGCTAGCTCATTTTTTGATTTTATCTACTGCAGAATCGACTGACATGAACAACTTTGAACCTAACAACTTGAGTGCTTCATTGAATTCCGCCACTCCGAAATCGCACCGCAACAGCAAACGACGTTCCAATGCACGGCTACGGCGTCGCCGACTTCAGTGCGAAACACTCGAGGCACGACGGGTGCTGACGGCGTACATCGTGACGACTGTCGACGACACCATCGCAGCCGATGGCGAAGTAAGTCTTCGTGAGGCGATCGATGCTGCCAACAGTAATGTCGCGGTTAATGAAGCGGCTGCGGGAGACGCAACTGCAACGGCAACCGACACCATTTCCTTTGCTGCAGCACTGAGTGATCAGATCATTACGCTGAGCGGGTCGCAGCTACAGATCACCGAAGACTTGCAGATTTCGCTTGGCGACGCAACGAACTTGACGATCGATGCTGACAATGCGAGCCGACACTTTGAGATCGCGGGCGGTGAAGAGTCGTTTATCAGTGGACTGCGCTTAACGGGGGGCTCGGCAGACGTTGGTGGTTCGATTTTGGTTAACTCGGATCTGCTACTCGATGGCGTGAATATCAACGACAACGTTGCAACGGGTGACGCAGCTACCGAAGGCGGAGGCGGTATTTTTGTTAACGGTGTCAGCTTGGCCGTTACGAATTCAACCCTTCAAAACAACCAAGCAACGGGAGCTTCGGGTAGCGGTGGTGGCATTCTAAACTTGGGTGGCACGGTAACCAGTTCGGGCACCACTATCACCGGCAATGTTGCCAATCGCGCGGGTGGCGGTATCGAGGCGACGGCGGGTTCAACAACCGCGTTGACCAATGTGAACTTAGACGGAAACACCACAGGGCCCGCCGGCAGCGCGGCGCCTGGCAATGGCGGCGGACTTCACATCACCGGTGACGGCGACGCGACGATCACGGGCGGAACAGTCAACGACAATGTCGCGGCCAGCGAAGGTGGCGGGCTTTGGAATGGCACCGGCACGATGACTGTGACCGGGACCACCATTAGCGGAAACAGTGCCTTCGGGATGGAAGCCGATCAAGGTGGTGGCGGTATCTTCAACGCGGGCGGAACGGTTGATGTTTCCGATGCAACGATCTCAAACAATTCTGCGTCACCAGCTTTGGTGGAAACCAATGTCACGCTTGAAGGTGCGCAGGAAGTCCCACCGGTGACGACTTCGGCAACCGGTACCGCTTCGGTGCAGTACGACGTGGCCGCTGGGACACTTGACTTGGATATTTTCGTCACCGGACTGGAATTGACCGATACAACGGCGGATCCGGAACTCACCGCGGCGCATATTCACGTCGGTGCTGCGGGTGCGAATGGACCGGTGCTGATCAATTTGTTGGATACAGCCAGCTTCGTCGAAGAGGCCGGCGGTTTGCGATTGACACTCAGCGACGTGGCCTTGCCAGCGGCCAACCTTGCAGATTTGACCAGCGGGAACTTGTATTTCAACGTCCACAGCAGTGCTAACCCGGGCGGGGAACTTCGCGGTCAAGTAGTGCCGCCAGTGTCGCTCGGTTCGGGTGGCGGTTTGTTAAACGATGGTGGCACACTGACGGTGACAAACTCTGGCATCACGGGCAATGTCGCCAATCGCGCCGGCGGTGGAATCGAGGCGACGGCGGGATCGACGACGACTTTGGACGGTGTCAACTTGGACGGCAATGTCGCGGGACCGGACGGGTTTGCGACTCCAGGCAACGGTGGCGGTTTTCACATCAGCGGAAACGGAAACGCAACGATCACTGGCG
>CAYUGI010000319.1:0-6113 GCA_964444105.1 uncultured Pirellulaceae bacterium | reverse complement strand
GACTGAAACAGTCTAGAAACTCCGTCAAATCTGAACACCCAGGCAGGTTTTGACCGCTTTGCATCGAAACGAATAGTAGTGGTGACCGCTCTTTGCAAGTGTTCTGACCTGCGTCTTTGTTGCATCCAGTGATGCCTACTCAGCAAAGTATCGTTTCACTAACCCGGACAGGCTGGGGAGCTGTTCGGGGGTCTCAATCATGGCGCAAACCCCCATTTCCGAAAGCGTGACGGTGTAACGATCTGGTAGATCGCCGACTGCTGCTATTTGAAGCACGTCGGGTGTCGCCATCGAGAGGGACGCTACGTGCTCAAGAATGGTCGAAACACACAGCGGCGTGATCTCCCAGAACACGATGGCTTTACGTTGTCCGAGCAACTGCGAATGAACCGTTTCCGGTGCGACTGAAATCAAATTCGGCGTGAGGTGGTTTGGAAAGAGATCCAAGGCGAATCGGTGCGATGCTTTGAGCCATCTTTGTCCTGATTCGCAAACCATCCACATTCGAATTTTCGACTGAGCAATCAGCGGAGAGATATTACTCATGCGTCGAACTCGTCAAGTTTGCGAAGCAACCGAGCGCGACTAATGCCAAGACGGCGTGCGGCTTCGGCTCGATTGTTATTGCTCGCTTGCAGCACTTCCAAAATGATCTTCTGCTCGTAGCGTTTCACGGAGTCGTCCAAAGAAACGCTCCGTTCGGCGGTGGAAGACGTTTCCGCTCCGGGACGGTATGACCGAATTGCGAGCGGCAGGTGTTCAACGGCAATCGATTCATGCGGCGCGGCTTTCATGGCGTGACGAACCGCTGATTGAAGTTCGTCAAAATTCCCCGGCCAAGGGTAGACCACCAACGCGTCAATCGCGGCCCGACCAAATCTCTCGGCTTGTCCTTCGCCAGCAGCAAGCAGGGCATCCAGTGATGCGGTTGCCAAAACGGGAATATCTTCGACGCGACGGTTCAGTGGTTCGATCTCAATGGACAATGCGCTAAGCACGTCGATCAGCTTGGGGTGAAGTCCGACGGAGTTTTCTTCATCAAGCGTGACTTCATCATCGTTTTCGTCGGCTTCTCGCAGCGGTTCACGAAGAAGCTTGGGCATTTGGTTGCACAATCCGATCAATCTTAGACGCGATGAAAATGTGGTAAGTAGTTCACCCAGGCGGTGCTGTGCTTCGATCGGTGTATCGTCCAATTCACTGACCAGCACAGTGGCCTGTGCTGATTGGGATTCCGACAACTGGCCGATCACAGTTCCCAGTGTCGCGTCCAAGAGCTCGGCGTCCATCAAGGGGCCGTCAACGTGTACCAGCGGTTCACCGGGTGCGGACTGCTGGTGGACGCGCGTGGCGATCGAATAGGCACCACAGCCACGCGGCCCCAGAATGGCGATGTCGGTTCGCGTAGACGCGGCTAGAGCGATCCGCGTTCGCATGCGTCTTGCCGACGATGAAAGGCCAGCCGTCGCAATCGTGGCGATACTTGCGTGACGCGATCGCCAAGCGTCCAAACGTTGCCGCATTTCAACGGCTTGTTTGATTTCAGACGCATCGGCAGTCGCAGGCAAGGTGTCGGCAAAGTCGCCGCCGATCGCAATAGTCAAAGAGCCATCGCCTGCGCCAACACGGATGAAGCGGACATCAAGCGGTTGGATCTTTCGACCATCGATCGGCGGTGGTTGAACGCGCAGTGACGCTGTTCCACGGAGGGCAAACCCGGGTGGAGGTGACAACGACGCGGCCAAGAAGTCCAGCGGGTCATTTGAGATCGACGCGCCGGCGATACTACGTCGATCCAACAACTGGTCTACGTTCAGTCCCAGCCACTGTGCGGTGCCTGCTGAAAGATAAGTCAGTTTTCCTGATGGCCCGATCACCCAAAGAGGTGTCGATGATGCGTCCAGCAGGCGCGACAGCGTTCGAATTTTGGTGCCGGAGGCCATCGCGTCATTGGCTTTTTCGTGGGAGCAAAGTGGGCTATTTGCACATAGCCGATTTCGGCTTCCACTATAACTACGAAAAGAGGCCGATCGCGGTCGGCCTCTTCACTTTCAAATCATTACTTTCAAATCATCGCTTGACAATCTTCTGGCCTAAAAGACGTCCAACATGAAGTGGTGACCTGAATGGAAGCGTCGGTTGCTGGGGTAGTAGTTGTGCCACTTCTTGTTGTAGACCGGCACTCGCATTTCTTGCGGGTAGCGGTGATACATACTGTCGCTACTACGATAGTACTCTTGGCCGTAGAAATTCTGCGGATAGTACACGTAGGGGTAGTGGTAGAAGCGGTTCCAGTCGCGGCTTGCGGATTGCCCGCCCCACGATTGACCGAACGCACGTTGATCGGCCGAGGTCTCTTGGACCATCATGGCCGAGCTACCAATCAAAACGGCTGCGAAAATCAGATGACGGAGCATGACTGCTTTCCCCCTCGAGGCGATCCGGGTCAACCAGATCACCTGGCTTCAGATCGTTGGGTTTTTTGCGGATAGTTTCGGCTCAAATTTGGCAGACCAGCGTTCGTAATTACGCTAACCGTCCACCCATCGAACCCGGTGTACCGTCACTATCGGCACAGCAGGCACCATCGGTTGAGTCGTTCAGGGAGGGATTTCCCATACGAAACGCAAACCTGAGCCCATGAACCGTAGAAAACGACTTCTCATGGCCCCGCTCCGGCACCTATGATTACGGGCATCCCACCCGTTTTACTCGTCTTTGGACGTTCCGAAATGATTTCACATCGTTTCCTAATGGCTTGCCTTCCGCTTTTGCTAGCGGGCCTCGTCATTCAAACCAGCGTCATGCCAACCGCTGTCATCGCTTGTCCGTTTTGCAACGCCGTCTCTCAAACCCTTCGGCAAGAAATGGAAGTCATGGATGCAGTGGTGATTGCCACCGCGATGCAAAGCGATGCGACACGGAACCAAGAGACAGGCGAAATCTTGATGAAGATCGAAGCCGTGCTTAAAGGTGACGAGCTGCTGAAGGCGGGCAAGGAAGTCAAAGCTGTCTACTACGGCGAAGTCAAAGCGGGGCGTCGGTTTATGTTGTCTGGTGTCGATCCACCTGATCTTCAATGGTCCTGCTTACCCATCAATGAACGAAGCGAAAAATATATCAAGGCTGTCACCAAACTCAGTGACGACCCGGTCGAGCGATTGAGGTTCTTCTATGACTACCTGGAAGACGAAGATTCGATGTTGGCTCGAGACACTTACGATGAATTCGCGATCGCGCCCTACACGGCTATCAAAAAACTCGCCCCGGAAATCGATCACGACCAATTGGTGAAATGGTTGCAAGAACCCGAGATGTCCACCGATCGAAAACGTCTGTACCTGACCATGTTGGGAGTCTGCGGCACGAAGGCGGATCTGCCGCTGCTGGAATCGATGATGAAGAGCACTCAAAAAAGTACTCGCGGTGGACTCGACGCGTTGATCGCGTGTTACCTGACGCTTTCTGGCGAAGAAGGCTTGCCGCTGGTGAACAAACTTTTTCTCGCCAACAAGAAAGCTCCTTACGCGGATACCTACGCTGCGATCATGGCGATTCGGTTCCATGGAACCGAAGGCGATGTGATTGCTCGCAGCGCGCTGGTCGAGTCATTGCATCATGTGTTGGACCGAGCTGACTTGGCTGATTTGGTGATTCCGGATTTGGCTCGCTGGAAAGACTGGAGCCAGATCGAGCGATTGGCAGGTTTGTTTGAGAATGCTGACGAGGACAACAACTGGGTCCGCGTTCCGGTTGTGAACTACTTGAGAGCATGCCCTTTGCCTGCTGCCGACGAAGCACTCAAGAAGCTAGAAGAATTGGATCCAGAAAGTGTGCGACGAGCGAACACCTTTTTCGCCATTCCCGTGCCTGCGAAGGACACGGGTTCCAGCAGTTCATCCGTGCGTCGCAAACCAGGACAGCGCTACGTGGCTTTGCCGGTCGTCAATGAACCAGCCAAGACACCCGTTTCCAATCCGGGAACGCTGACAGCATCTGCCGGAGCCACAATCCCTGCTTTTGCCGGGCATTCTGCATCGAAACCCACCGCATCGAACCCTTGGACCCTTTTCAACGTACTTGGCATGGCACTGGCTACGTTTATGATCGCCCAGTTCCTACTGCTCACTGGCGGTGCAGTGCTAAAAGGTGGTGAAGCGTTCAAATCATCCTAAACCCAGAGGGTTTTTAAGACAGATGTCTGCCGAGATTCAAATGTCCACACCCGCCGATGCGGCGGAGTTTCCTTACCGGGCAATCAGCCGCGCAGCGATCGCGTCGGTCGTCTTTCTGGTGTTCGCGCTTCCAGGTCTCATTCCGACCTTCGAACCGATGCTGTTCTTGGCTGTTATCGCCATCGTGGCGGCGCTAGTCGCCATGCGAGCTGTCAGGCGTTTTCCCGACGAATACAGCGGTCGTGCCATCGCTCTGTTCAGTTTGGTGGCATCGCTCTTGGTTCTGGTAGGTGGCGTTTCGATGCACACCTACATTTATCTGACGGAAGTCCCCGACGGATACGAGCGAGTGCGGTTCGATCTATTGCAGCAACCTTCCGACGCCACTGTCGAAGCGCCAACGCAGCTAGCATTCGATATTGATGGCAAACCGGTATTCATCAAGGGCTACATCCACCCATCGTCCGGCGGCGGTGTGCTACGGCAATTTGTCTTGGTGCCTGACCTGGGAACCTGTTGCTTTGGCGGTCAGCCAAAAAGCACGGATATGATCGAAGTAACATTGCTGGGCGGCAAAACGGTCAAAGCGGGCCTGACACGCCGCAAACTGGCTGGCAAATTTCAGTTGAACCAGGCTCCCAAAGCGGTGACTGACTTCGACAACAACGTCTTCTACCGAATGCGCGTGGATCAGATCAAATAGGCCCTTTTCTTGTATTGGGCGAATCTTTCGGCGAAATTTGACATACTCTTGGTGACGCGTTCGGTTGTATAAGCGTGTCTGTCGTGGATCGATGTCCCAGAGTATTCCAAATTTCAGATCTCCAATTCGCCATACATTATGAAATCCATTGGCCTCTGCGTCGGTTTGTTTGCTGTGGCGATGGCTGCCGTCATGATTGTGCGGCCCGGTAGCAACGCTTCGGGTACCAACCGCGCTCAAGTAGCCAGCGCTCAGCTCACTGATGCCGACGCGGAAGTGCTAGATGCTTCTGCTGAGGCGACCGCAACCGATCAATTAACCAGCGATTCAGAATCGTCCCCCGAGCCAGACGACCAGGCGGAACAAGTCACGCGGAAAAAAACGCCCGCGAAAGAGCCAGTTGATCCACGGACCAAAGGCGTTGTCATTAAAAAGAGCAGCGCCGCGGCCAGGGCCAAAGGCGAAATCACGTTTGATGATTTGCAGTTTGAAATTGAAAAGGACGCCAAGTTCAGGGACGAAATGCTTGATGATGATGTCAAATCACTCGACGGCATCGACGTCAGGCTGACCGGATACATTTTGCCAACAACGTTATTCAAAGAAACAGACATCGATCAGTTTGTTTTGGTGCGAGACAACCAAGAATGTTGCTTCGGCCCCGGCGCGGCATTATTCGATTGCGTCATCGTTGAAATGCAGGACGGCAACACAACAGACTTCGAGGTTCGTCCCGTGACCGTTCACGGCAAGCTAAAGATCGATACCAAGAAATACAAATACCCCGGCGGCAAAGGCCCTCGCGGCACAACCCACTTCGCCATCTTCCGCATCGAAGGCCAGAAGGTAAACTAATTTTTCCGCCAGTTTGCTCTGTCAGCCCCTGACGGAATCAAGTTGCTCCGTCAGACCCTGACGGAACGCACCAAAGAGAGACTCAACATCGCGGCGCCAGCCCGGAGAGTTGAAGAAACGCTATGCCCCCGGCGTCCAACCCGGTCGCGGCACCTTATGAACCTGGGTCGGCTCCTCTCCTGTGATTGCCGCGATTCGCTCGGAGACTTCCTGCACCGACTCCTCGTCATTTAGCGGCGTCAGACTCACTCGAAACGCTCGCGTTTCACCCGCACCGATCTCGACAACGCGCCCCTGTTTTTCCTCAAAGGAACGCTCGTTGGGATAGTTGGTCGCTGGTTCCAATCCGGTCACATACCCGTCGCTCACCGCGCCGGTGT
>CAYUGI010000318.1:0-6159 GCA_964444105.1 uncultured Pirellulaceae bacterium | reverse complement strand
AACGGCACCAGCATTCCCAGCAGGATGACCAAGTAAACGATCTTACGTCCAAAGACAGATGAACGATTCATGCCGCGATCTCACGCGATTTAAGGAAGAAATAGCTAATCAAAAACGCCAGCAGCACATATCCGGCGGTCGCAACCGTGTGACGGCCAAGCAACGCGCCGAAAATGTCGAATCCACTGGCGGCGTACTCGGCCGTGCCCACCATCTTGGGCAAGTTCGGCAGGGCAGTCGCGGTCGCATCAAGGACATAGACGATGCCAGCATCAAGTGTTTTGATGACGCGTCCGGCAAACGCTTCGACGTCCAGCTGTGTGGTCATCGCGTCTTGCTGCAGGATTCGCACCAATGCCTCGATCGGGCCACCGCCGTTTTCTACGGTTGTGTCATCGATGTAGTGTCGGGTGTCGTAAATCTGTTCGGCGGAGAATCCCAGCAGAACGCAAACAGCTGTTGCCACCATCGCCACGGGGCCACTCAGGAAAGTACTGAACATCACACCGAACGCGATCACCATCGTCATCTGAAGCCAGATGGAGATGTAAGCCTTGGCTAGGTTCCACGCAAACGTCGACTCGGCAGGACGCAGGTAGACGCTGGATTTTGTCACGCCCAAATACTGCTGGCTATCGAGGCACTTGACCACGATTTGCAAATGCCCATCGCTGCTCACGAGGTCAGCGAAGAGGTCCAAGTCAGTGGCCTCGCCGTTGGAATTAGTTCCCGGACCTTTCAGATCGATGGTTTTTTCATCGACCTGGTATTCCTCCACAACGAAGTCCATCGGGTTGAACTCCGCCTTCGTTTCCGGATTGCGGACGGTCAACGTGCCTCGAATTCCCGACTCGATATCACCCTTGTAAGAGCGATAAGCCCGAACGGAAAGGTCGATGGGAATACCGTCTGCGTAGCGAGCTGGCGTTACGTCCTTGAACTCAAACGTAGCCGTTGCCAGTGTCGAACCTTCGATATAGCCGTGTTCGATTTTGCTAGGACCGCTAGCGAGACCCATCACGCGGGCAATACCTTTGTTGCTGTAGCCGCGTTGGATTTGTTCGGCTCCCACATCGATGCCCGCTTCTTTCACGTTTCCACTGCGGTCAGTGAAAGTCACGGATCCATACGAAGGCACACGAGCACGCAGGGCACCTTGAAGCTGATCGACGTTGAATTCACCACTTTCGTCGCGGCGGATGACGTGTCGGTGACCGCGTTGGATATCCGACAGCCCATCGCCTTCGGCAACATCGACGGTGAAGTCGTGTTTGTGGTAGTGGACGTAATCTGTTTCACCGCGACCGGTTTCGGCATCGATCTCTTCCACTTTCAGGTGACTGTGCCGAAGGCCTCGCTTGACGAAGATGTAACTGGTCAGACCCATCGGAATCAGAATCAACGTTCCCACGCCGACAAAACCCAACATGCGACCCAGGACGATTTCTGTCGGACGGACAGGCTTTGTCACGATCGTGTAGATCGTTTTGCTCTTAATGTCTGTCGGCAGCGAAAACGCACTGATGAAAAGTGCGAGCGCCAAAACCAAATAATTGGTCGCCGTTAGGACAAAGCTAATATACAGACGCGCCGGATCGTCACTGGTCGGGTCCAAGTACCAGCCTGCAAGCAGCAAGCCAACCACGAACAAACCGACGACGAAAAGCACCTTTCGGCGAATCGCTTCCTTAAAGGCCAATCTTGCGAGCGCGAAAATTCTTCGCGGTGAAGTGCCCGGCAAGTCAAAACGGATCAGATCGCGAACTGTTCTCGCAACCGCGTAGAACCCTTCGACAGGTCCATAGCGAGCTGCCGAGATGACGTAGCCGACCATCAATCCGACGACGATTGCCAGCACCATCAGCACAATGCCTTGCAGCATCGCGCTCTCTAAAAATGCGTTGGGTCGTAGCAACCACTCGTTGAACGACCAGAAGTCTTCCGGTTGGAGGTTCACTGATCTGAACCCTCCTCATTTGAATTGTCTGCCGCTGATTCGCTGCTAGCAGCAGCGTCTTGCGAACCAACACGTCTGGCACCCGGTCGTGCTTCACTCTCGCGAACGATGTTCAAGAACAAGTCTTCCATCGTAGCGGTCGGATTGTCGATCGACTTCAGGTTGCCACCGTGACGCTTGATGACCTCTGCGATTTCTTTCTTCGCTGCGTCGTCCAAACCACTTGCATGGACTTCGGTGATGTCTTGAACCTTCAGCAGGTCGGAAACCCGTCCCAGTTCTTTCAGTTCGCCCTGGTGCAAAATTGCGACTCGATCGCAAACGTCCTGAACGTCAGCCAATTGGTGGCTGCAAAGTAAGACCGTTTTTCCCTGATCTCGCAGCGCCAGGATCAAGTCCTTCATCTCCCGGGTGCCGATCGGGTCCAGCCCTGTGGTCGGTTCGTCCAGCAGCACCAGATCCGGATCATTAATCAAAGCCTGAGCTAGACCAACGCGGCGTGTCATTCCTTTGGAATATTCGCGAAGCTGCCGGTGCTTGGCGGCTTCCAAGCCAACCAGCTTGATCAGTTCGCTGACACGCTCTTTCCGGTGGGCACCGGACATGTCAAACAGACGTCCGTAGAAATCAAGTGTCTCTTCGGCGGTCAAGAACTTGTAGAGATACGATTCCTCAGGCAAGTAGCCAATTCGTTCGTTCTTCTTTGTTTCGCTGGCATCTTTATCAAAAACCAGCACACGGCCGCTGGTGGGGAACAGGAGGCCCAAGATCAACTTGATCGTGGTTGATTTGCCACTGCCGTTGGGCCCCAGAAGCCCAAAGATCTCGCCCTTGCGGACTTCGATATCGAGCGATTTCAGTGCATTGACCTTCTTTCGGCCCCAAAAGTCACGGTAGATCTTGCTCAGGTTGCGAGTTTCGATCACGACGCCAGAATCGGCAGAATTGGAGCCAGCACTGTTGCCGGCCGCTTGGGTTGCAGGGTCAGCGACCGCAGTTGAATCGTTATCCACGAGCAAACGTTTGGGTGAGAGAGCAGGGAATCAAGACGAATGGGGTCCGAACGCGATAAACGAAGACCCAGCACAAGGTTTTTACGCTACGGGGCTTCAGCCTAAAGTGTTCGTGTTTTTCATTATTGAAGTGCAAATCGGCGTTTGCCGGGAGGTGATGCAATTCCGAAACCCGCCCCAAGCCGCTAAAACGTATAGGTTCCGCCCGATCGATCGTCTTGATTGATCTCAGCGATGACTGGATTCCAGTGATGAATCCAGTCACCGATCAGCGGACTGGCCCCGCCAGCCTGATTCGACCCCACCAGCCTGATTCGACCTCGCCCGATTGGGACGTGTTTTGAGCCCCTTTGCATCGCCAACACCACCTGATCCAGAGTCTGTATCGCCGAACTCTGCACCGGCAGCATCCGCGTCTGATGTTCGCTATCAGCAGACGCTGGCGTTTTTGTACGACCGTATCAACTACGAAAAGATGGCCAGCGGGACTGCGCGCTATCCGTTTCGCTTGCACCGAACCGGCATGCTGCTAAGCAGGCTTGGGCTTGATGGATACCTGGCAGAAAAGAACGACCAGCCCGCCGTGCCACTAGTCCACATTGCAGGAACCAAGGGCAAGGGATCCACCGCGACAATGGTCGCGGCGATTCTAAGTGCGGCGGGCTTGAAGACGGGGCTTTACACTTCGCCCCACCTGATCGATTTGGAGGAGCGGTTTCAAATTGATGCTCAGCCGTGCCCGCGCGACGAGTTGGGCGATTTGGTCGACAAAATTCGACCGGTCGCAGAGCAATTGGCCGCCGAAGGTCAAGGGGAACCGTCGTTCTTTGAGCTGACTACCGCGATCGCATTGCTTCATTTTCATACCCAAAAGTGCGATGCAATTGTCCTCGAAGTTGGCCTGGGTGGACGGCTCGACAGCACCAATGTTTGCATCAGCACAGTCACCGCTATCACTTCGATCGGCCTGGATCACCAACATGTACTAGGCAACACGTTGGCCGAGATCGCGGGCGAAAAAGCGGGAATCATCAAGCCTGGCGTACCACTTGTCAGCGGCGTGCGTGATGGCGTGGCAGCCGAGACCATCGCCGCGCAAGCCAAACAGCACGGTGCCGAGCTGATTCAGCTAGGCCACGATTTTGACGTTGAATCCCAAGCGAATGCAACTTGGGGTTCAGCCCTGACTTTCGTCACGCAGCAACCAAGCAAAATCCCCCACCCGCTACCAAGTTTGCAGAATGTTCCTTTGGCGTTAGAAGGTCAGCACCAAACGCAGAACGCGGCGGTGGCGATCGCAATTGCCTGTCATCTGCGATCTGAGACTAAGAAATCTCCAGGCCTGGAGATTTCGGATGAAGCGATCCAGACGGGCCTCCGTAACGCTCGCTGCATTGGGCGTGTCGAACGTTTTGATCTGCCCAATGACACTGTTGTGATCGTCGACGCGGCTCACAACGATGATTCGATCACAGCGCTTTGTCGCTGTCTGGAGCTTCGGAAAAGAAGCCAGAAAGTCGCGATTGTGTTTGGCACCAGCCGCGACAAGTCGGCGGAATCAATGCTGAAGCTATTGGCACCTCACGCGGACCTGCTGATATTGACGCGTTTTGAAGGCAATCCGCGTTTCCGCAGCACCGAAGACTTGTTGCCATGGGTACCTGCGGATGCTGTGCGAAAGACGATTACACAGCAGACTCCCACCGAAGCCTGCCAAGCGGGACTTGAGTTTCTGAGTGCAGGGGGAACGATGGTCGTGTGCGGCTCGTTTTTCTTAGCCGCCGAAACACGCCCCTGGATACAATCGATGTCACAGCAAGACGGCTTCAGCACCGATTCCTAATGCACTCATCCACTGTAAATCTCTGGCATGCAACGACGTCTTCCCATGATCCTGGGCAAGTTGAATCACGTTGCGAGTCGTGGTTGGATGAAGAGGAGGTTCAGCGGGCCAATCGATTTCGCAAGCCGACTTCCCGGAATCAACATGTGGTCGGTCGTGGCATGGCGCGTCGACTGCTAGGTGACGAATCAGTCGCACCCAATGACATCCGATTCGCGGCCGAGGTGCACGGGAAGCCGTTTGTCGTTGAACCCTCAGCGGCAAAACAACCCTTTAATGTGGCCCATACCGATGGGCTGGTGATGTGCGGCGTTGGTCAGGATCAACACGCGCTGGTGGGTGTTGACGTGGAACGCCTCGAGCGAAGGACCGATCCGGGTTTGGCTTCACGCTATTTCTCGCAGCCCGAAATCGAGTTTCTCAACTCAAAGCCTGAGGGCATCGTTCGCCGCAACTCGTTTCTACGTATCTGGACACTTAAGGAGTCGTTCATCAAAGCGATCGGAACGGGACTGCAAACTCCGCTTGCCGATTTTGCATTCAGGGAAATCGATTCGGATGAACCAAGGATTGAAATGCTGAATCCAAAATTGCAGTCCGATCTGACTTGGCGGTTCTTTTCGCTACAACCGCGACCGGGTTTCATTGGTGCCGTTGCGGTCGCCTGCGCTCAGAACGATGCAGTGGATGTCCAAATTCAGCTGAAAAACTTTGACGATTTGGTCAGCTAATTCGGTCGGCAACACGGTGCTATCAACAGCCGCTCATGTCGTAAAACACGGGCATTCAAGCTTCTCTGCGTCATGCTGACGGCGATCACTTCCACGGAATCGTCAAAGTTTTCCTGTTCAGATCGACGGGAATAACCAAATGCTGGTGAGCAATTGTGCCGATAACTCCGCCTGAAGCGGTTGTTCTGGACGCACGGATCGCAAAAACGATCAGTGCGTTAAGTCGCAGCCGAAAAAGATGAGCCACTCCGGGGGGATGGCTCGAATCGCACGCCTTTGAAGGTAGCGTTCGAGTCTTGGAAGCGTAGCTAGCACTACCTTTCATTCGCTCTTTCGACGAATCATTCGTCGCAGCAGCGCTCCCCGCAACGATTAGACCTGCCCAAGGTAGATAGCGGCCGAGGCTGCGGAGACGTTTGCAATGCAACGAATGACTCAAACACAAAAATCGACTTGTTACGCAGCCCCATTGGGTCGCTGTTCTCGACTCCTAATAGCAGCGTTGTTGCTTGCCGGATGGATGATGGCAACACCGAATACGGCATCCGCACAAGTTGTCCAAGCGGACTATGACTTTGAAGCCAGCGGCTTCATCACACCTGCCGGAGTGAAACC
>CAYUGI010000317.1:0-6162 GCA_964444105.1 uncultured Pirellulaceae bacterium | reverse complement strand
TATGAATCAGCCTCTGCTCCAGCGACGCAGTCCCGTGGGACTGTCCTATGCGTTGTTGATTCTGACAGCATTCTTCTTCCTGGTGCCGTCAGCGTTTCGTGCTGCACGATTGAGCTTGGGGCAAAAAGAGAATGACGTCAAAGACTGGCTCCCCAGCGACTTCCCCGAAACCGGTGAACTGGAGTGGTTTGCCGATCACTTCGTCGGCGAGAGCTTCGTGCTGGCAACTTGGCCGGGATGCACCAGCGGCGACAAACGTTTAGTGCTGTTAGAACAAAAGTTGAACCGCGAATCAGCTTCTTACGATGCAACCGAGGGCATGACGGATGATCAAGCCGAGGCGTATCGATTGGCGAAAGAAACGGGCAACAAGCTTCAGTTGCTGCCCGCCAGCCGCGAACACACCAACTGGGCCGGCTTAAATGAAAAGTGGCTCGGCACCCCAGAGGGCACTTGGTACTACATCACACCCGATGGACGGTTGTACCGCTGGGAAGAAGCGATCAACGGTCCCGCGATGTTGGTGCGATCCATCAAACGATCGTCAGGGACTCACCAAGTCCAAAGCACCTTTGTGACAGCCTTTGGCGACCAAAGCAGCAAAGGCACCAACCCGTTTTACAACGACCTATCGCTGATCTGTGCGCCGCTATTTCAAAGCGTGCAGACTGGCGATTCGATTGCGGCCGAACTCTCGCAACCCGACGGCGCCCTCTGGCCCATCGACTTGACGGACGAAACACGTCGGCCACTAGTTGCCCGACGTCACGCCATGGATCGATTGACCGGCACGCTTTTCGCGCCGGCAGTCAACGATGACTTCGCATGGACCCCGGCTGCGTTTCGCGACAGAGTTCCGCCGAAACAATCGAGCGATCTGCCTGAAAATTTTGACTACCTTGTCGAACAGTCGTTGCAGCGAACAGCCGACGCATCTTTCGATGGAGACGTGGCGGCTCTGAAATCAGGATCGTCAAAAGAAAAAAGCGATGCATTTTACGCCGTCTTCGATGCGTTGAAAATTCCGCCGCCCGCGCGTCAGACTTGTGTCATGGTCACTCTGACGGATCTTGGCAAAGACAACTTGGCTTTCGCGATCGGCCGCGGCGTGATGGGTGGACCGCGCGGACGACTCCTACAACTGGCCGAAGACGCTGGTGTTCAACCTGCCGCGCCACCGTCGATGGCACCTCCCCCGTTTAATTTGGCCGAAGTCGAATCCGTTGGCGGGGCACCGCCGCTGCGAATCGGCGGACCGCCTGTTGATAACGTGTCGATCGACGAAGAAGGCACGATCACATTGGTTCGACTGGTTGGCTACAGCATTTTGGTCGGCTTCGTTCTGTCCTACATTTGTTTTGGCAGCCTGAAGATCACGATGATGGTCTTTATCGTCGGCGGAACCGCTGCGATGCTAAGCATGTCCTGCGTCTGGTGGACGAACGGACGCGTGGACGCGATTTTGATGAGCATGCCGTCGCTGGTTTATGTACTTGGACTCTCCGGTGCAATCCATGTCGTCAATTACTACCGTGACGAAGTGCGTGCTCGCGGGAAGTCCGGCGCGGCGGGCCGCGCGCTAAAACACGCGATGCTTCCCTGCACGTTGGCGTCGCTGACAACGGCGATCGGACTGATCTCGCTTCATTCCAGTAACCTGGTGCCGATCAGCAATTTTGGCCTCTACTCTGCGATCGGTGTGATCGCGACGCTGGCAATCTTGTTTTCGTTTTTGCCTGCCGCTTTGGAGGTTTTTGCACCCAATCTTTCGCAAGACGCCAAAGCTACCAACAAGGAATCCGCAACGTCACACACCGAGCCCGAAGAAGGCTGGTTGTCGGATGCCTGGGCTGCTGTGGGTCGTTGGATCACTGGGCATCACGCCTTAGTCGCCTCAGTCAGCTTAGTCGTGCTTGCGGTTGCATCGCTGGGACTGTTCAAAATCCAAACGTCTGTGCAATTGTTGAAATTGTTCGATCCCGATTCGCGGATCATCCGCGACTACGCATGGATGGAAGACAATTTCGGCAAGCTTGTGCCCATGGAAGTGATCGTGCGCGTGCCTGCGTCGATGCAAGAAGGGAAAGCTACTGAAACAAACAGCAGGGAAACAAACGCGGCGAACACCGGTGGCGATAGCGTCTTGGCAATGTCGATGCTTAGCCGAGCGCAAACGATTTCGCGAATCAGTACCGTCGTTCGTCGAACGCTAGGCGAAGGAGGCCTGGGCGTTGTTGGGCAGGCGATGAGTGCGGATACGTTTATGCCGCCATTGCCCGAACCAACTAATGGATACTGGCCTCCTGCCGCAAAATTCAATCGCGAACTACTAAGTAGTCGTGACGAGTTGTTGGACAGCGACTATCTGCGAATCGAAAAAGACGGACCTTACCAGGATAGCGAACTGTGGCGGATCAGCCTTCGAGTTGCCGCTCTTTCAGATACCGACTACGGGTACTTTATCTCCACGCTGCGGACAACCGTTGACCCTGTGCTTCGCGCCCATGACACTCGCGACCAACTGTTGACGGCACTGTCACAAGACGGAGACCAAATCGCGACATCGCTGTCCGGCAAAGATCGGGTCTTGGTGATTGGCAGCCCACGACCCGCATCACTGCAAACCGCCAAGCTGATTGACACCGACGCGCTGAAGGAAAGATCTACCAACGACCAAGCCAGCGATGTGGCTGCCATCGATACTCGGCAGATTTACTTGGCGACGCTCGGGGAGTTGCTGTCCGGTGAGTCCATTCGCCGCCCGGTTTGGATTGATCCAAACGCAAGTGACAACCCTGTCGAGATTGGCAGCGAACGTTGGAACAAGCTACTCAAAGCATTCGACGCGGTCGTTTGGGTGGGAGGCCAAGGTACGAAGCAGGCGGACTTCGCCAATGCAACACGACTGATCGACGGTCGAGACCTTCCCAAAGACGATGCCCAGCCAACACTGGTAGCAAACAACCCGTCCGAATCCATCGCGCCGCAACGTATCCAAGCGATCTACACGGGCGTCATCCCGGTTGTCTACAAAGCCCAACGAACACTGCTTTCCAGCCTTGTGAATTCGATTGCGATGGCGTTTGTCTTGATTGCCATCGTGATGATCGTGCTGCTGAACCCCGGTCAATTCCCACTTTCGTGGTTGCGTCCCGGGCACGTCGCCAACGGACTTGCCGCTGGCAGCGTGTCGATGATCCCCAACGTGTTTCCAGTACTTTTGATCTTCGGCCTCATGGGGCACAACGGTAGCTTGGTTGATATCGGAACGATGATGACTGCGTCGGTCGCCATGGGAGTTGCAGTGGACGACACGATTCACTTTCTTTCCTGGTTCCGGTCTTACTTAGACAAAGGGATGGACCGCGTCGAAGCAGTCATCCAGACTTATCGTCGTGTTGGTCCTGCGATGACGCAAACGACTGTGGTCGGTGGCCTGGGACTATTTGTCTTCGCTCTGTCAACTTTCACTCCGACGCAGCGATTCGGCACATTGATGCTGGTGCTTTTGGGTGCCGCTCTGATCGGCGACTTGATTTTGCTGCCCGCATTGCTTGCCGGGCCGTTAGGACGTTTCTTCAAACCACGCGTGGGCGTCACCGCAGAGATCGCTCCTCAGGAGGACGCGACTTTGTGGGACGACGAAACGGCTGATCCTCCCTTGGGTGATGACGACGATGAAGCAAAATCGTTGTTAAAAGTGCATTTCCCCAAGCACACGCGTGCCGACAAGGCTCATCGAATCAAGCGAAGTTAAGCTTGGCGAAGATTCCCTTCTCGTTTTCCGACCGTCTGTGACAAATCCTTACGCACCACCGATGGTCGAAAGTCGGTTGCTGCAGACGCGTCCGCAGGTTCCGTGGCTGGTGAAGGTGCTGGTCTTGATCGCTGGCGTATCCTATCTCTGGTTTACCATGACCCTGCTTAGCTCAGGCGGCTCGGACAAAACTGCAGGCTGGTATTTTCTTTGCAACGTGCCTTTCGTTCTGACTTGGGTATTCCTGGTAGTTCGCTCCCACCGTCGCAACGGGATCGCTGGCATCGCCTGTGCTGTCGGGCAAGTCTTTGTTACCGCGGCAATGATCGCGAAAGGGATCGGCGAAATCGACTTCGTGATCGAAGTCAACGCGTGCATCGCAGCGGTTCCTTTAGTTCTCGCTTTTTTCGGCTGGAGAGGCACTCGCGAATCGAAAGCCCTTTGGTAAGCAAATCGGTTTCCTGTCATCAGGCGAACGATCGCGAAGAAAAGAAGAACACGAAGAAGGCAGTGCGTCTGTATAGAACGAGCATGGACTTCTTATACCGTCCCTTCGTGCTCTTCTTTCCTTCGTGGTTTTCGACGGCCGCCCATCTCGCCTTCACTTACCGGCTTTCTGAAGAAAAGTTGATCCTGCGGCAGAAACATATGACAATGACTTAGTCGCCTACTTCCCTGGTTGGAAAAATCAGTCATGCGAAATCGAACCGGAATCACCCTCGTCGAAACGGCCGTCATTCTTGTTTGCATCTTCGTCTTGCTGGGGTTGTTGCTGCCAGCGATGAATGCATCGGTAGGAGGTCCCCGAGCCGGGTGCCAGAACAATCTTCGCAGTCTTGGACAGGCGATTGTGAACTTCGAGACCGCGAAGGGACGCTACCCGGGCTACTTGGAGAGCTATGGCACATTCATCGGCGGCGAAGTTCCGCGTGATCCGGCCATCACCGATCAACAGTCCGGCACGTTAACAAACCACTGCAAGCTGGGAACGTGGGCGGTAGGCTTACTTCCCTTCATCGACCAGCAAGCCGTGTGGGAACGCTGGTCCGAAGACCGCTATCCCATTGCGTTTAGCAGCAGCCGAGAGCATTCGCCTACATCCGGTGAAGCGGGGGATGGATATTGCATTCTTGCAGTCCCCAACATCCAAACATTCCGATGCCCGCACGACCAATCAGACGAACCAAACGGCGGCACGAACAGCTACATCGCCAACACGGGAATGCACCATGCCAGCTCGAAGGGCCGCGTCAGCTTCGCTCAGTCGCTTGCGGCCGCAAACGGAATTTTTACGAACAAGTTCGCAGGCCTGGACGAAGACGGTATCCCCGTTGCAGTCGGTCCCGACGTCTCGTCGAAAGATGTGAAGGACGGCCTTTCCTGCACACTACTACTTTCCGAAAACACCAATGCACTTCCGTGGCATCGTGCCGGATTTGCGAACGCGGCCGATTTGCAGCTGCCGGCTGATGGTAGCGAAATCCGCTATCCACCCGCCGCGCGTTATGCACAGGGTTTGGTTTGGCATTACGAAGACGACTCGGGCATCGCGGACGCATCGAAAATTAAACCAGAGCACCGAGTCAATGGTGGTGGGATCATTACTCCCGCGACCAAGCTGACAATGTCACCAACGAACTGCGCTGATCTTGCCCGGCCCTCGTCTTACCATGCCGGTGGTCTGGTCCAATCCGTGTTCGCAGACGGATCGACACGTACACTTACCAATTCGATCGACTACCGTGTCTACCAAGCGATCCTGACACCTAATGGATCGGAAAGTCACGTTCCCGATCCGTCCTTTGCCTTGACGGATCAACTGCCAGAGTGAATTTAGGCCTATCGATGTGCGCCGGTGAAAACATGTTGCCAAAAGGTTGACGAGGCTCGCGCGAGAGATGAAAACGACTACCTTCTTGGATGCTGCAATGAGCTTCTCAACCGAAACCTCGTCGAACCGTCAGAATAATGCCCATGCGACCATTTCTCTGTTCACTGTGCTTGCTTGCGATGCTTCAATCGACAGGCACTTGTGTTGCTTCGGACGATAGGCCGCCAAACGTTGTGCTACTGCTGGCCGATGATTTGGGTTGGACCGGGTTGTCTTGCTTTGGAAGCGACCTGTACGAAACACCTCATCTGGATGCACTGGCCCAGCGAGGAGTCAAGTTCACGCAAGCCTATTCAGCGTGTACGGTCTGTTCGCCAACCCGCGCGTCGATCATGACGGGCAAATCACCCGCACGATTGCATGTGACTGATTTCATCGCCGGACAAAACCGTCCGTACGCCAAACTGCAGATCCCCAATTGGACGAAGCAGTTGGCTGGTAAAGAAACCACCCTTGCTGAAGTCTTGAATGACGCTGGCTACAAAACAGGACATATCGGCAAATGGCACTTAAG
>CAYUGI010000316.1:2769-6212 GCA_964444105.1 uncultured Pirellulaceae bacterium | reverse complement strand
AGTGGCAGAAAATCGTGCTCGCGAATCATCCAGCTTTCAAGCTCTTCACGCAGAGTTTGTTCCATGTCGGCGACTGACTTCTTTCCTGCCAGATTGTTTAGCTCCAGTGGGTCATCGCGCAGATCGTATAACTCGACGATTGGCCGCGGGTTCTGAAAGTAGAGCGGGTCGTGCAGCGCCGACAACTGATTTGATGCATGTGCCGACTCAATCGCCTTCCAGGCATCCTTGCCGGACATGTCGACTGGTGTGTAGCTGCGATTTGGCAGTGCGTTGTAGATGTAACGGTATCGTGTCGAAGTGACACAGCGCGAAAGGTCCAGGCCGTCGGTTCGGGTGATCGGTCCCCAATGCCATCCGCGTTCGGCGAAGACGTATTGCCGGGCGTCTGATGATTCTTGTCCCTCGCTTACGCTTCGGGTTACCTGGGCATCGCCGAGGAGTTGCGGAAGAAAACTGACACCCGTCATTTCCTTCAGCGGTTTCATTCCGCAGCCGGAAAGAATCGTCGGGCCGAGGTCGGTGCCGCAGACAAGTGCGGAAGAACTCGACCCCGGTTTGACTCGGCCTGGCCAGCGAATCATCAGCGGAACATGATTGCCTCGGTCGTACAGAGTGCCTTTGCCTCGAAGCAGCGCTTCGCCGTTGTCGCCCATAAAGATAACGAGCGTGTTGTCTTCGATGCCGCGAGTCTTCAGAAGATTCATGATCAGCCCGAAACCCTCATCCAGTTCGCGGACCGACGCGAGGTACCTGGCGTAGTCGATGCGGACTTCAGGCAGATCGGGCCAGTCTACTGGCAGTTTCAGTTCGCTCGGATCGATGCCGTCGTAGTTCTCCGCGAATTTTCGATGCGGCTGATTAAAACCGAAGTACAAGAAGAATGGTTTTTCGTCGGGCACTTTGTCCAGCGCAGCAGCAACGCGATCGGCGACTTGAAATAGCTGTTCGCCTTTTGTCTTCGCAGATCGGACGAAGTGATCAAACCGCTTGTCGAGACTCTTCATTCCGGCTTCCTGTAGCGCGGCATCAATGTGCTCGGCTTCGCGGACACGACCGTCGAGATGTTGATGGCGTCCGTCCAGGCCCACCCAGTATCCGCCATCGCGAAGCAAGTCTGTAAAAAATCGAACATCACCGCGTGGTGGCTGTGCAAATCGAGTGACGCCCAGGCCGACGGGAGATCGGCACGCAAAAATCGAAATCCGAGACGGAGCACATTGCGGGGCGGACGTGTATGCCCGGTCAAACCGCATTCCCTGCTCGGCGAATTTTTGCAGGTTCGGTGTGATTCCGAACCGCTTTGTGTTTTCGTCGTCGTAACAGCTGACGTGCGGGACGCTGTGATCATCGGAGAGGATCAGCAGCACGTTCGGGCGAGATTGCTCGGCCGATAGTGACGAAGTGAAACCGGTAGCGGCAAAAAAGCAAGTGAGGGCAAGGCGTGAGAAATATGAATTAGTCATTAGTTATTTGATATTAGTCATTCGTCATTTTTGGGAGATGATGCGGGTAGCTGTCGAAGGGAGTCCAGTGCCTGCCCGAGCACTCTCCGGGCTGACTCACCTGGTTGGCTCGCGTGGCCGATCGGATGTTTCTCGAGCACAACCTCAACCGTGTCAAACAGTTTGCCGTTGTCGTAAAGTTTCCAGCGGTGATCGCGGACCCAAGCTTACCACGGTGTTCGGCGAACGCCCATTTCCGCGGCGAGGCTTGGCCATCGATGATCCGCGCCGCCAGGCTGTGCCCGTCGAGGGTAACACCATCGGGCAAGTCAGCTTGTCCGAATTTGGCAACTGTAGGCAGGAAGTCGGAGAAATCAACAAGATCGTCGGCGACCTGCCCGGACTTGATTTTGCCAGGCCAATTCGCAATGAACGGCACAAGAGTGCCTCCGTTTGTTAGAGAGCCTTTGCCGCCAGGAACATCGATACCGTTTTGTCGCGACACTATCGGAACGCGAACATAGGTGTCCTTCTTTTTTGGGTTAGGATTCACTTCGGCTGAATAGATCGATCGAACCGGCGAACCGTTGTCGGTAGTGAACAAGACGAGGGTGTTCTCTCTCAACCCAAGCTCGTCCAGCGAATCGATCAATCGACCAACGCGAACATCCATCGCTTCGACCATTGTTTTGAACGAGTCGTAATGGCCATCCGGTCCAAACGGAACTGGATCTTTCAGGTCGTCAGTCACGTCATGGCACAGAGCCATCGGATAGTATGCGAAAAACGGCGTTTCCTTTTTACGCCGCATGAAGTCGATCAGGAATTCGACATAGACATCGGGCCCGTAGCTGTCTTCGAGCCCCTTGAGCAGCTTGCCATTTTGGTAGATGAATGGCGAATGGTATCGAGCGCCTTCATGCCAACCGAACAAACACGATTCGTCAAATCCCAGTCGACTTGCATGATTGAGGTCATTCTTCATCATGCAAATTTGCCACTTGCCGGCGACGGCTGTTGCATAGCCCGCTTGCTTCATGACTTGACCAATGCTGTGTTGCTCTTCTTCCTTCGGGAAAGCGCCCCATTTAGGATTACCCGTGCGAAACGGATACCGACCGGTCATCAACGTGATTCGAGTTGGATGGCAGACTGGCATGCTGTAGCAATGCAAAAACTTCATCCCGCCTTCGGCCAACGCATCTAAACGCGGTGTCTTGTACGACTCGCCGCCGTAACAACCAAGTGCTTCCACGCCAACATCGTCCGCCATGATGAGCAGAACATTGGGGCGTTCTCCAGCCAGAGCCGGATCGCTCAACAGACTCGAAGCCGATAACGAAATAGCAGTTGCCCAGATCGCAAGGGCAAACTTCTGTGAAATGATGTTAATCATGTCCCGCCTCGTCCACGGAGTGATTTAATGCGAACTATTGTCGTCAGTGTTCGCCCACTCTATCAAATACCCGATGCTCTCAATTCGACGCGGATCTTTCTTTCGTAACCCAACGCGTAAGTTTTGGAGTTGCGCGATTTCAGCCCGGAGGGCGATACAGGAAATGCCGGTGCCGTGAGGCACCGGAAAATGAAAGAATCAGAAACAATAGCCCGGAGGGCGACGCAAGATTCGCAGCAGTATGATTGTGTCGCCCTCCGGGCTAGCGGTGTCAAGAAATAACCAAGTCTCCGGTGCCTGACGACACCGGCAATGGATATGACGCCCTCCGGGCTAGTTGAAAATCGCAACTTCATAACGCGTAAGCTAGGGAATGACGCTGTCCCTCGCTGACGCGTCGGGTTACCGAAATGCCCAGACCGAGCAAGTACTGTGCGCTGCGACACCACCACGCGTGATCGTTTTCATTGCTTGCGTTGAATACAATTGGTCGAAATGAATTCAGTCCGGAAAAAGGTGATGATGAATCCGTTCAAGTATGCATGTCTGGTTCTTGTTGTTTTGTTTTGCACACAGAGCCGCGCAAAGGAGGGCCGCGCAAA
>CAYUGI010000316.1:0-2669 GCA_964444105.1 uncultured Pirellulaceae bacterium | reverse complement strand
CAAAAGAGGGCCGCGCAAAAGATCGGGCGGAGTTGCCTCAGGTTCCTGATGGATTCACGGTTTCCGTCTTTGCGAGTGAGCCGCTGGTCCGAAATCCGTGCGCGATGGCATTCGATGTTCGTGGACGATTGTATGTTGGCCAGGGGCCTCAGTATCGCAAGCCAAAACCGGATTCACCGACCGACCGAATCACACTGTTGATCGATTCGGATTCTGACGGGGTCGCCGAACAGGCAAAGACTTTTGCCAGCGGTTTCAATAGTATTCAAGGACTCGCCTGGTACGGCGATCAATTGTGGATCGCGAACGCGCCCGACTTGACGGTCGTCCGCGATACTGATGGTGATGACGTCGCAGATGAATACCGGCGAGTTTTCGGAGGCCTTGGTAACCTGGAGCACGCGCTGCACGGATTGAACTTCGCACCCGATGGCCGGTTGTACATGAGCAAAGGAAACTCGAAGGGATACATGTCGAAAGACAGCGCCGAGCGCTACGTGGCTCCAGCGCCGTTTGCAGATTTGTGGGGAGTGGATGCTCCGGCAGAGACACCGTCAGAGACAACGAAAGGCCCCGAACCGGATGTCTTTGACCGCGATCACTATCTGCATGGCTATCACACACCTTCGGATGACTGGGGTACCGAAGGCGGCGTGTTGCGGTGCAAGCCTGACGGAACACAGTTGGAAGTCTTTGCGCGAGGCATGCGCAACATGTGGGACATGAGCTTCGACGCTGACTTCAATTGGCTCGGTACCGATCAGGATCAGGACGGCGGCGATAGAATCCTGAACCCGTTTGCAGGAGCTCATTTCGGGTGGGGCCATCCCTGGAGTCCAGATTGGACGGGGCAAAATCATCTGCCATCCACGCCAATCAGTGGCCCCGTCTTCGATGGATCGGGCACCGGTGTGGTCTCATGCGCATCGGATCAATTTACAAAGAAATATCAGGGGGCGTTCTTCTGCGCAGATTGGTTGAACCGCTCGATCTTCGTCTACAAGCCGAAGTGGGATGGCGCAGCGATGCTGAATATGGCACAGCCCGAAGTTTTCGCAAAAGCTCCACGTGGCCGATCGATGGGATCGAGCCAGGGGATGCTGTTTGATCCGACCGACATAGAATTTGGCCCGGACGGAGCGTTGTGGGTTCTCAGTTGGGGGCACGGCTATGGTTCGACGATCGAGGACGGTCAGCAACAAGACCAAGGCCGCGTGTATCGGATTGCTGTTGCGCAACAACAACAGAAAAATGGCACACGCACATCACTCGCTGCGAAATACGATCAGCCCTATTCCGGGTGGACGCTTCGCGAACTGGCAGACGACCTGAGACACAACGCACTGCCAGCACGACGCATCAACGCGCAAGTCGAACTGGTTCGTCGCGCGGATCGTTCCGCTGAATTCCTGATCAAAGAACTTCACCGGCCAAGAGTAGAACGCGATCCGGCCACATGGGTGCTCTGGACGATCGCTCAGCTATCCGGTGACGTTGTCGCTGCCGATCGCACGCTGGAAAAGATTGCTGGTGAACGAAGCCGCCGCCTTGCCGATCGAATCCAGGCAATCAGGGCGCTCGGATATCGAGCTGCCCAGCTCGGCAAGCCGTTGCCGCCAGTCGTTCGATCCAGTCTCAAAGACGAAGAGCCTCGTATTCGGTTCGCGGCAATTCAATCGATTCACGAAAGCATGGCAAAGGACTTTGTTCCCGATCTTTGGCAATTGATTGCGTCTGAAGCAGACCGCAATTGTTTTTATAGTGCGCGGATTGCATTAGGAGAATTTCAATCCGCTGATCAACTGCGTCAAATGCTGAACACAGGCTCAATTGGCCAGCGAAGAGCCGCCCTGCTGACGCTGCTGGAAAAGGCAGCTCTGACCGGCGACGAAGTGTTGCCGCTTCGACTGGACGAAGATCCAATGATCGCAGCGACCGCATCCTCCTTTGTTGAAAAAGTTGGCACAAGCGATTCGCCTGTGCTGCAGATCACAAACGGCAAAGAAGTTGCCCCGCAGCGGGACATCGAGATTACGATCAACGTTGGAAAGATTCCCGATGGTCTCCATGTTCGATACACACTCGACGGAGCCGAGCCAACCGATACAACTGGCACGAAGTATCATCGCCCGTTTCGATTGACAAGCGACGTTGTTGTTGCTGCCTCGCTGTTTGAGGGGCGTCAACGAATGGGGCCGGTCATTCGCAAGGCGTTCACGATTCCAGCCAGTGGTTTGACTCGACAAAGTGCAAGCGATGTGTACCCCGTTGACGTTCATAACATTCAAGTGGAATCGGGCGATGCGTATCGCACGTCGGTGTTGCGTCCCGAAGGCACCGCGTACTCGAACCGAAACTACACGTGGAAGCAGTTGCCTGAGGAGTTCGTCGGCCACACATTCATTCAGCCTCGAAACAACGACGCGGACGTTGGTTCAGCCGGACAGACATTTCTTTCATTTTCCATTTCTGAGCCCGCGTTGGTTTATGTCGCTCATGATCGGCGAATCGATGAGAAGCCTGAGTGGTTGAAGCGATTCCGGCGAACGGACCAGCGAAAGGGCCAGCGCATCCGTACAAGGGACGCCGGCTACGATCTGTTTATGAAAGAGTTTGCCCCAGGTGAAGTAACGCTTGGTGGCAATACGATCGACGGCAGTCCGGCAAAA
>CAYUGI010000315.1:0-6364 GCA_964444105.1 uncultured Pirellulaceae bacterium | reverse complement strand
TGCCTGGCTTAATGCGGCGGCAACAAGGCGGTGGCTATGGAGGTGATTACGGCGATGGGTACGACGATATGGATATGGACATGGGTATGGAGGAAGAGATGATGCAAGAACAAATGATGATGGAGCAAGAAATGAGAAACGGGGGCAATTAGTGAGCGTTGGTTTTTCAGTGGTTGTTCATTCAAGCTGATAAGAAAAGAAGGACTGTTTCAAGATTGGCTAACACTGGTTCTCACCGCATCGCCATTATCGGCGGCGGACTCTCCGGGCTCGCTACCGCAGCACATCTGCATCTGGCGGATCCCGCTCTTTCGCTCACGTTGTTCGAGTCATCAGATCGGCTGGGGGGCGTTATTGCGACCGAGTCGATGGATGGTTTTTTGATCGACCATGGCGCGGATATGTTCGCGTCCAACCCTTCGGACGCCTTGGATCTTTGCGAGCGATTAGGGGTCACCGATCAACTGATCCAGCCCAAGATAGACGGACGTGGCGCTCATATCGTGCGCAAAGGACGCTTGGTTCCGATCCCCGACGGCTTCGTGCTAATGCGGGCCACCAAAGCTTGGCCGATTGCGACGACTCCCCTGCTTTCACCCATTGGAAAGCTCCGTTTGGCGTCCGAGATTTTTCGCCCAGCCAATGTGACGGACATCGACCAAAGTGTTGCGCAGTTTGTGCGTGATCGAATGGGCGAAGAAGTGCTAGAGCGGATCGTCGGACCGTTAGTCGCTGGCATCTACACGGCGGATATCGAAAAGCTCAGCCTGCTGGCGACGATGAAGCCGATCGCCGAAATGGTTCGAAAGCACGGATCACTGGCCAGGGCTACGCTCGCGCGAAGTCGCTCTGGATTGGACTCGTCAGAAAAGAACAGCGCCGGAGCACGGTACGAACAGTTTCGCACCTTTCCCGATGGGATGGCTGGGTTCATCAACGCGTTGGTGCATTCGCTGCCAGATCAAACGTGCCGGTTAAGTAATCCAGTCCAGTCGATAAGCCGAACCGATGATACGTCGCTGTCTTGGCAAGTTCAAACGAAAGCAAGCACTGAGCAGTTCGACCAGGTCGTCTTGGCCACTCCCGCCAAGATAGCAGCCAAATTGGTTCAACCGCATGCTCCCATTGCGGCAGAAAAACTGTCCGGTATTGAATCGGCATCCACGGCGATTGTCGTACTGGGAGTGCGGCAGCAGGACATCACTCGACCGGTGACAACGTTTGGGTTCGTCGTGCCAAGAAACGAAAGGCGACGTATTTTGGCAGGCAGTTTCGCCAGCACGAAATTTGCTGGTCGCGCGCCCGAAGATCATGTGCTCGTGCGAGTCTTCATCGGCGGCGCGCTGCAAAGTGAGTTGCTGGAAAATGATGACGAATCGTTAATCCAGATCGCCCGCGAAGAGCTCGCGGACCTCATCGGACTCCAAGGCGAACCGAAAATCGCGAAAGTGATCCGTTGGAACGATGCGATGCCTCAGTATCATGTTGGCCACTTGGAACGAGTTCGGCAAATCGAAGAAGCCATCGCACAACTGCCCGGGGTTTCGCTGGTTAGCAGTGCCCTGCATGGTGTCGGAATCGCACCGGTAATCAAAGCCGCCAAGAAAACGGCGCAACGCGTGATTGGAACGGGGGCATAGGGTTTTGATAAGCGAAACGCCCATCCCAGTTGTGACCCGATCTACTGCCATCAACAAAACTGTGCCTTTATCTCAACGGGTTAACAACAAGCCCCGTTTTGCTCACTCGATTCGTAATGTCACGTCGGTGGTGGAGTCATCATGCCGAAAACGACTGGTCGCTGCATCAGTGCCTTCGCCAATGGTGACATCGTATTGTCCAAGAAAGCCACGGAGTGTCACTTTGCCGTGCTGATCGGTATTCAGTGTTTCATCGGTACGCCACTCTTTGTTGATCAAAGTGATCCATTGCTCGCCGATTGGTGTGGGCTGCCAGTCTTTGTCAAAGAGAGCCGCGTCCGGTTTCCAGTGCGCTCCCGCCCAGAAGCCCCATGTGATAATCCCATCAACATCAGGATGGCTGAAGCAGGCGGTCAGAAAATCTCGCGTGAAGTCTGCACGTAGCTGATCGCCGGGCACGGTCACGTCAAACTCTGTGATCTTAATATCTAACCCCAATGCACCCCAGCGATCCAGTTCCGAAATCAACCGATGGGGCGGCGTCAGCAGCGACCCAAAGTGTCCCTGAATACCGATGCCATCGATCGGAGCTTTGTTGTCGATCAGGTAGCGAATGGTTTTTTCAAAGTGATCCTTGTGACCGGTTGGAAATCCGCCGCGTACCAAGCCAGCATAATCGTTGTAGAACAGTTTTGCGTTCGGCGCGACCGCGCGGGCGACTTCAAACCAATGTGTCATTGCTTCGTCGCCAAGGACCTTCGTTAGATCCGGATTGTCAAAGACTTCGTTCAGTACATCCCAGTCGCAAACCATTTCGCCGGCCGCATAGCCGACTTCGCGAATGTGCCCATCGACGACCTGCGACAAGGCGTCGGGGGTCTGTTCGAGCGGCTTGATCCAGTCTGGCAGGTTTCGATGGCCTGGCCAAACCATCACATGACCGCGTGAGGGGATCTTGTGGTCCTGTAACCAATGAAGCGCCTTGATCGTGCGCGGCTGCTCGTGGGGATTGCCAGCCCACTGCGTCCACTTCAAGCCGTTTTCGATGACTGCCGCATTGAAGTGTTTTTGCAGCGTTTCACGGTAACGATCAAAGTCATCGCCTTCGCCGGTCAACATTTCTGCCGACACGGCACTGCCAAAGTCAAAAGCATGACGAGCAAGGCTTAGATGAACCGGCACGCCAGCGGCAGGATGTCCGTTTGCGTCAACCACTGTGAGCCGAATTTCTGCTTTGCGATGCTCTTCGATTCTCGCTGCTGCTTCGACTCGCCACGGGGCATCGGCATCCCGCCCGACGTAGGTCAATTCACTCGACGGCAATTGATCGTCCGTGATCCGATTGGCGAAATTCCACGCCTGGATTCCTGCCAACTCAATCGTCGATCTGACGTATCCCATTTGAAAATTCAGCAATGCCTCACCGGGCTGATAGTCTGCGATTGATCGAAATCGCACCCAGTAGTGCTTCCACTCCTTTTTGGGCGGTGTTTCCACCAAATACTGAACGCTCTTGGCATAGTCGCCACCGTTGCGTTCAAAAACAAATTCGCAGACGCCACCGCCTTTGCCTTCGTCAGACGTGCCGCGCGCCCAGAAACCCACTAGCAGCAAATCGCCCTTATTTACTTCACTCGTGATTTGCGTATTTGCACCAACGTCCCACGTGTTGGCTGGCTGCTTTGCAATGGTGACTTGAAGTGCCTGGTCAAATTGTGGGTGTGTCACCGACACAATTTGGCCACTGCTCATCGCATCGTTTCCGAAACGCGTATCAAGTCGATCAGGGCTCAAGCGGACTGGTTCAACCAGCGGAGTTCCTCCGCTGGGAAGCTCCTGTCCACAAAGCACAGCAACGAAGAAGAAAATCAACAGCGAGAATGTCGAGCTGCGAAGAACCAAGAGATTACTCCAGATGAAATGACGCGAATTGTCATGGCGAATGTTGAGAGCGAAATGCAACTGTTACTTTAACAGCCAGCGTTCCGCATCTAAACCATCCGGAGATTTCATCGGGCAAGAAGCCGCGTTAGGCGACTTTCCGCGTCGAGCGTCGTGCAGTTCGGCCTTTTGCTGCGACTTGAACAATCGATCGATCACTCAGCGGATAGCGGATCGTCTTTAAGACATTGTTCATCGCGACTGCATCTCGGAATCGCTTCTGCGGTGCGGGATCGATTGCCTTGCGAATCAGTGCGACTAAATCTCTCGATAGGCCACGTCGCAGTCGTGCGTATCCGGGCAACGGTGCCGCGAAAGGGTACTCAGGCAACTCGCCTGACAGCATTCGGTAGATCACTAAACCCAGGGAAAAGACGTCGCTGCGATAACTGGGTTTGCCCATCGCTTGCTCCGGTGCGATGTATCCCAGTGTTCCCGAAGCGGAAAGGTCGTGTGTTCCTTGTTCAATTCGTGCCAGGCCAAAATCCGTCAACTGGATGACGTCTTCATCGAACAAAATGAAGTTTTCCGGCTTGATATCTCGGTGCAAAACGCGGTTGGTGTGAGCGTAGGCCAGCGCGTCAACCATTTGGATCGCATAGTCGATCGTGGTGGCTCGCGCGGTTCGGCGTGAGAGACGATCGCCAAGTGTTTCTTTGCCCAACGGAAATACCATGGCAAAATGACCGTCAATGAACCTCGCGTCCTTTAGTTGCAAGATACCTGGGTGGTTCAGTTTGGCCATGATCCGCACTTCGCGCTGCAGTTCATCGGTGCTTTGAGTGTTGCCAACGAAACGACCGTCAGGAATCTTTAGTGCAACTTTCCGGTTTTCGATCGTATCGACGGCCGAGTACACCGTCGCGAAACCGCCTTCGCCCAACCGTCCCGTGAGTTTGTATTTGTCTAAACGAGAGCCAATGCGAAGGGGGCGGGCATCAGATTCGCGATGGATTTTCAAGGATGGTGGCACAAGCAAGCTCAGACGCGGGGCATCGAAAAGTGTTCGCCACAACTCGCGGCGCTCACCTAGTACCAATCGTCAGAATCGCGGCCGACGTTAAACTCAAACGCCGCGCAACAAGTGAAAGCAGCGTCGCAATCGCGCTAAATGGCGACGTTCAGACTTGCAATCCGCACAGTCGTCAAGGTTTAACGAATCGAATTCCGGTCTTCCGTTTGGGGTGCGTTGAAATTCACAGTTTGCGGAACAACAGCAAACGCATTTCGCAGACTTGTGAGCCGGGAATTTCGATCGCTTGGAGGCTAAGCGAAGTGCGTCCGGGTTTCAGCGTGATTTCACCCAGTGTCATTGGTTTCCAGTCGCGTACGTAGCCTTCGACTCTTGCAACGCGATCCTCTGACTTTCCCACCGACGGACTCTCGTTGGCCGTGTCGATCGTTGCAGTCAGGCTTTCGTCGCCGATGCTTAGCCGAATGGTTGAGCCCACGCTTTCGGAAGGGCAAGCGTAGTACATCTGGACTTCGAATGAACCGGCTCCCAATACATCAACGTCCCAAGTGATTTCGTCGTCCGTGGAAGTCCAGTTTTGCATGTACGTGCAGTTGGGGAATTTATTGCTTCGTTTGACTCCGCCGTGCCCAATCGCATCGCGAGACGGTAACTGGTGAAATTCCGCTCGCGGATCTGCCAGCGTGATCGGACGCACTTTGCCGTCGCCCTTGGATTTAACCGGTTTGACCTCGGTGACCCAAGCATTCAGTTTTTCAGAAAGCTCGGCCGCAAGTTTTAGATTGTCTTCGGCCAAGTTGATTCGCTCGCGAGGATCAGCATTGATATCAAATAGCTCACCACTTCCTTGCATTCGATATTGGCCCGATCGAATGGTCGTCTTGCCGTTCCAGGTGGAGAACAGGAATCGATCGGCCCACGCCTTGGTCTCGCCTGTCAGCAAGGGAGCCATTGATATGCCGTCGAGTGTTTTGGGGCCTGCGGGCGAAATACCCGCGAAGTCGGCTAGTGTTGGTAGTAGGTCGATGGCAGCGGATATCTCTTTTACAGTCGTTCCCGATTTGATTTTGGCGGGATAGCGAATCAGCATTGGCGAACGCAAGCCACCTTCGTGCGTGGAACCTTTTCGCCCTCGCATTCCGCCATTGAACCGTGAGCCGTTGGGGCCGTTATCGGAGAAGTAAACGACGATGGTGTTTTCCACCAAACCGGTTTCCTCCAGGTGTCTTAAAACGCGTCCAACATTCATGTCGATGTTTTCACACATGGCCAAGGCTGCGCGTGTGTGAGGAATATTTTGCCGCTTCTGGTTGTCCTTTTCGGGGTCCGGCGTGATTGATTTGTTTTTGAACTTGTCCCAGTGTTTATCCGGGACTTGCATCGGCGAATGCGGTGTGTTCAGCGGTAGGTAGACAAAGAACGGTTTCTCTCGATTCGCGGAAATGAAGTCGATCGCGTGGGTCGTCAAGTCATCCACAATGAAACCGCTGCCTGTAACGATTTGCCCATTGTGTTCCAACATCGGCGAAAAATAGTTGCCCCAATGGCCACTACAGAATCCGTAGTAGTCGTCGAATCCACGTGCATTGGGGTGGTAGGGATACTGCATGCCACTGTGCCATTTGCCGTAGGCTGCGGTGGCGTAGCCTGCTTTCTGAAAGACTTCGCCAATCGTTTGTTCGTCTTCGTTGAAACGCTCGCCGCCCGCCGAAGTGCTGTAGACTCCCATTCGCGAGTGATAGCGACCCGTCAAAAACTCGGCTCGGGTGGGCGAACAGACCGCACAGACATAAAAATGCTCAACTTCGGC
>CAYUGI010000314.1:4238-6390 GCA_964444105.1 uncultured Pirellulaceae bacterium | reverse complement strand
GGCGCGCGGACGATGAACGGAATTTGAATGCCCGGTTCATAGTGGTTTCCCATTGCGCCGGGCTCGGAGGAACCGTGATCGCTGGTGAAAATCACAAGCGTGTCCTTGTCCTTTCCCGTTTCTTCGAGTGCGGAAAGCACTTGGCCAACCCCATAATCGAGGTGACTGATTTGCTGGTAGTATCCTGCAAGTCCTTCACGGACTTCGGGTCGATCGGGTAGGTAGCTCGGCACAATCACGTCAGCTGGATCGTAGTCAACGGTCGGCGCTGAACTATGTTCCGGCTTCACTCGCCATCCTGGACGTTCTATCGACGTCGGATGCGGATCGCTGAATCCGATCGTCAAAAAGAAGGGATCCTCACCCGCTTGGTCGATGAACTTGCGGGCGGTTGAAGCCAGTTTCTGCACATCGCGTCCACTCACCTTCACGTCAAATGAAAAGGGGTACGCCGAAACCGGAACCGTGTGTCGCTTACCAAGCAACGTGGTGTGATACTTCTGTTGACCAAGAAGCGAGTAAATCGTTTCGATCTTGGGTGCTAGTTGGTAAGTGTGAATGCCGTGTCCGTGACCGTATTGCCCATTGGCGTGCGTTTGTAAACCCGAATAGATCACCGCTCGACTGGGGCCGCACGAGGCAGTGGTGGCGAAAGCATCCAAAAACCGAATCCCATCGGCTGCCAATGAATCGATGTGCGGCGTCTGAATAACGGCATTTCCGTAGCAACCACAGTCCGATTTGTTCTGGTTGTCCGAAACCAGCAAGACGATGTTTCGCGATGCTCGGGCCGACGTCGTCGCAAGTATCGATGCAAACAACGTCGCCAGCAAAACGACGAGCCCGAAGGTCGAAGTGGTTTGTTTCGTCATCAGTGAAAATCCCATATGTATCGCGATAGTATTAGATTCGGAAAAAGATCTTGTTTCGGTAACAGTAGTAGCTCAGAAGCCACAACACGACGAACAGAAAGATCGCCTGCAACATTGGACCGTAGTTTCCTGCGTAGATTTCTTTGCCCAAATACTTTGGTATCTGAGAATTGATCGTGGATTTGAAAAGCATCGACATCAAGTACATCGCCAGAGAATTGACGCCGACCACGACGAGCGGAAATGTCCAACGTCGATACCCTTTGACGTCTACCAACCAATAGAGAAACGCTTGCAACCAAACGACATACGCGCCGCTGAATAAAACCCACGATGGAGTCCAGATTTTCTTCACTACTGGACAAACGGTGTAACTGGCGATCACCGCTACGCCAAGCATGGCAGCGCCACCCACCAACATGCATTTCATCTTTTGCTTTTCGCTTTTGTCGCTTCGCAAAAGTGTCCCCACCAGAACGCCAATCAGCATCGTCACGGCGGATGGAACGAAATTGAGAGTCGTGTAGCCGGCGCGGTGAGCTTCGATCGGCGTGTCACCGCCCACGAGAACATTCAGCAATTTCACATCCGCGCTGGAAGCAGCATTTTCAGTGAGCGCGATTTTTTCAGCGACGAATTCGGGGACGCGAAGCGATTGAATGCTGTCCAAAGCAGCAGAAGGCAGTGGATCGACTGCGTTGAAACTCAACAACCAAAGCGTATAGGCAACCAAGACCGATACTCCCACTGCAACTTGCGTACGCACAGATCGGCCTAGCAACAAGAATACAAAGAAGTAGCCAAGACCAATCTGCGCCAACACGTTGGTAAAGAGCCGATTGGTTTCCAGCCCACTGTTGCGAGTTTGCAGGTACACGCCAATCAGTACCAACATGATTGCCCGAGAGAACGCATGCCTGGTCAGTTGCCAGCGACTCTGTCCACGCCTCGCACGACTGGCGCAGGAATACGGCATCGCCACCCCCACCATGAACATGAATGCCGGTTGGATGAGATCCCAAAGTGCGCAGCCAACGACGTAGAACTGACTGTTCCACGAGGGGTGGCTATTGTGAAATGCAAGCCACTGCCAGATTTGACCCTGCCAAGTGGAGACTTCCTCGGTGGGACCGAATCCCAACTTCTTTGCTGTTGCCGCGACGGCCAGGCCATTGATCGCCAGCAGGCACATTACAAGCCCACGATACGTATCGAGCGAAACCAATCGGGTCGACGGAGTTGCTTGGTCTGGCGTTGCTTGGTCTGGCGTTGCTTGGTCT
>CAYUGI010000314.1:0-4138 GCA_964444105.1 uncultured Pirellulaceae bacterium | reverse complement strand
TCGGGTCGACGGAGTTGCTTGGTCTGGCGTTGCTTGGTCTGGCGTTGCTTGGTCTCGGGTCACGAACTAGCTCCAGCAATACAACGACGGCTACAAATGAGCCGGAATTGTATCAGTTTCGCTGCATCGCTACGCAGATTCCGATTCGTATTGGTTCGGCCCCAGTGGCACTGATTCCGTTTCGCCATTGTCTAGGTTGAAGATCACCGCGAGATCGGATTCGATCGCCTTGACCTCTTCTTCACTCAATGCCTCGGCCACATGTCGTTTGCGAAGTTCAACATCCAGATACTCGATGACCAGCTTCGTCGCGATTCCTGATGCGACTAAAAAGACAGCGAGAACTCGGACTCCGGGTGCCGGAAGTGAAAAAACTCGAGGACCAACAAGACAGGAGACGAGTGCGTAACCTCGCAGGGCAACCGCAGCGTCTTCCAAGGTTTCCGTGTCGAGGTCTTCAACGACTTCTTGGACATCGCTGGTGGAACACCCCACGGTTGGGATACTGGCGACTCCAGCTAGAAGGAGCCACGTTCTTCGAGAAAGATCGGTCGGCATGATAAGTCTCCCATTGGAAAGCGTCCTGAAACCTGCCGAGGGCCTCGTAGAACCACGAATTGCGGTGTGCATTCCGCGAAGCGCCTCGCGGAACAACTGAAGGCACACTCAATGCGAAACGGGGGCGCGCTCAATCGTCGATACAGGTTTCCAAAAATCGGGCCAAACGGTGGAAATCGCTGTCCGTTTCGATGAAGCGGACTTTGGTGACCAATGTTTCTGGGTCGACCAATTGGTCAAAAGGAACGTATCGCAAATTAAATTGACCTTCGACTGAAACCATCACGCCGTTGAGTTTTTCTTCGACCAGGGCACGGTAAGCGCCGACACCCAGCTGTGAACCTAGCATCACGTCATATGCGTGTGGCGGCGCACAACGAGCCTCGTACCCCAGCTGCAGACCGTTGACCTTACGCGTCTTTCCCGTTCGTTCGGTGTACCGCTCGGCGATCAACTTGGAAATCAACGACGACAGATTGATCGACGAAATGTTGATGTGACCGTGGTCGTCGCGGCTGACACCTTCCAGATATTTCGCTGGCAAGTATTCGGCCATGCCTTCAGCGATGACGATCGTGCCGTACTCTCTGCCTTCACGTTCGCGAGCCAGCATCATATCGACCATGCGATCAATTACGCGGTCCAGTGCCATCACCGTTCGGGACTCGCCCGTGTCTTGATTGATAACTTCTTCTTCCGCCAAGGCACCTTTCACGTCCTCGACGCTCAACACCATGCTGGCTTCCCCTGCGATCGCTGCACCGTATGCCAGCCATCCCGCACTGCGACCCATTGCTTCACACAGAAAGTAGGCACGTCCGGCCGCGGCGTCGTAATTCAAATTGCGAATTTCTTCCGCCAGCGTTTCGACAGCGGTAAAGAAGCCGAACGTGAAGTCGATTCCCGAGTAATCGTTGTCAATTGTTTTGGGTAAGTGGACAACCGGAAAACGGCGAGCGTCGGCCGGCAAGTTGTCCTGAAACATCTTCAGCTTGTTCGCCGTTTTGAGCGTGTCGTCACCGCCGATCGAAATCAGTGCGTCGATTTCCAGTGAACACAGGCCTTCGTAAACGCGTCTCAGCGGCGCGACCAGTTCGGCGTCTTTGAGATGCTCAGGCGCACTGACGTGTTTGCCAGGATTGGTTCGCGCGGTTCCGATCATAATGCCGCGACTGCTTCTTGCCTGTGCAAGCTTATCGTGGGTAAACCGTATGTAGTCGGTGCCTTCTTGCAGGGGACCAGCAGCCGTGTATTCCGCCAAGCGGCTGTAGCCGTGCTTGATACCGTAGACCTGAGCGCCTTCTTCCAAGAAAGAAAAAGCAGCTGTCGAGATCACGGCGTTCGCAGCAGGCGCGGGACCGCCAGCGAAAAGAATGGCGACGCGTTTGATGTCCAAGCTGTGGTGGTCAGGCATATCTGTCACGGCAGTTTTTTGATGAGAGGTGATTGGATGGGAGCGTTATGGCATCGACTTCGACGACCTGAGGTCTCTTATCATTCGATGTGCGGCCCGGGTATCAGCGTCGACGTATCGCTGTTGTCTTTGACCGGATTTTACGCCATCGACGAATTACGCCTAGGCGACACCTGATTTTAGCGAAGCGAGTCGCTGAGGTCTTTCCGGTAAGGAGGTCTTTCCGGCAGGTTTGGGGTTTTGCAGCCTTTATCCGGTCTTGTGGCCCGCTAACGCCAGATACTGCCGACTCCTCTCGCGGTAGTCGGCAGTCTTGTTCGATTTCTTTCAGGTCTTGCCGCGTCAAACTTCATCCCAGCTTAGCGCTGCTTCGATCGCGTCCTCGTACTCCGCTTGGGACATCTGCAGAATGTCACGCATCTCCGAAAGCAATTTCATCTGCGGCTCGCCCATTTCTGATTCGGCTGTCGCGGCAAGGAACATTGCCTGCAGCGCGCGGGCACGGTGCTTCTGGCTCCAACGGCGCGAAACCGTCAGCACGTAGTTCTTTGCCGAGATCTTGTTTTCAATCGCAATCGAGCAAAGCTGGCCGAGTTCGTCGCGATCAACTTCCCGTTGCAGCAACCGCGCTGCGATACGTTGCAGAGCATCAATTTCCTTTTCCGTGGTCGTGCCATCTGCCAAAACGACTAAGACGGCAGAACGCATCGCTTCATCAAGGAACTGTTCTTCTTGACGTTCTTCGTGATGGACGCGGTCCATCTCCAGCACCGACTCGTCCCAATTGTCACGGCACCCGTCGCAATCAACGAACACTTCTGCCCCACCGATCGGTACGGTCGGTATGAAGTACAGAGTCAAGAACGGACGCCTTGCCCGCAGGCGATAGCTTTGCGAACTACCGCACGAGGGACAATAAAAGTCCCCGCGACTGCGTGTTCGCGTCAAATTCATGGTGCCAATGAGAATCATGGGTTGATATTGATAGCTTCGTTAGTCGGCAGTGATGTGAGGACGGTCGTGAAACTGAATCGAAACCGGAGTTCATTCCCGCATCGGTTACCGCTTGAATGCGAATGCATCGATTGGGGGCGAACAGAAAATTTCGTTTGTCTCTCGTGACGATTTTGTCGATTTCCTCGGGCATGTCGTCGATAACGAAAGTATAGCGTGCGTGGGTAGCGGTCTTCGTTTCGCTAACGTTGACGCTATCACGTTACGTCATCCACGTTTAATACATGCGGAATTTTCGGCCATGCGTATCGACACACAGCGATTCGGCACCCTTCAGCTTCAAACCGACCAACTGTTTCTGTTTCCTCAGGGACTGATCGGAATGGAATCGCTCCGTCATTGGGCGTTGCTGCCGGACTTCGAGAATCCGTCTGTCGCGTGGCTTCAGAGTGCTTCACGGGGTGACCGCGCGATCGCATTGATCAGCCCGAGAGCGTTCTTCGATGACTATCGAGTCCGCGTGTCACGGCGTGAACTGGGATGCTTGCATCTTAAAGCAGGTGCTGAACTGTACGTGATGACGACGGTTTCGGGGCATGTTGGCAAACTATCGACGAACCTTCGTTCACCCATTCTTGTCAATCTTAGCCGTCGCCTTGGCTGCCAAGTCATCGCTGACGCTTCTCAGCCCATACAGCAACCGCTGGCGATCGCAGCAAAACGCAAGCAATCGGTTGCCGATTTGGTTCGCCGCGCCGCTTAGGGTCTACGCAGCGAAACGCATTGCCCCCACCGGCCGCTACTGCGTCCGACTCTCCCAGGGGAGAGTGAAATTCGTGCTAGCGGCAGACGCCTTTAACGGTATTGGGCAGAATCAGCGCACCAAATCTGTCGATGTCGTCGTGCTATCTCGACATCGACGCGGGAAGTTCGACGTGCTGCAACAGGAACAAACGTTCCAACCGCACGAGCCGTGAAACGTCGGCTTGCACTCTTGCGCGATGTGTAACGTTTGAATGCTCCGATGCGACATCCTGAAACACACAAAGTTGGCTGGTGCGCGTCAAATCATCGCATTTTCGCGTCCTTTGCGGACTCTCAATCGATTGCTTGCATCGAATCGGCATGATCGGCATGGACCTACCTGTCAGCGGTGATGTCAATAAGTTTGACAGCCGCGTCGATGACTAACCTTGTCGAGGGCGGGAGAGA